>CAJKLB010000001.1 GCA_905200615.1 uncultured Selenomonadales bacterium
TTGTCGATGTAGTTATAGAGAGTCTTTGTGCTTACGGTTTTCTGAAACCTTCCGCTCAGTTTTGCCTCTCCGCAGACCGCGTCCGGAGACATCTTGTTTTCAAGGATCTGCTTCTCCGCATAGCACACGAAGTCATAGGCTTCCATGATCTTCATTGGCGGACGACTGTTTTTCCTGTTTTCCTCATAAACTCGATGACCTGCGTCCCAATAATATCGTCGATACTTCTTCAGATTTGTGTCTATTTGCTCAACTGTTCCGCGATTCAGCTCATTGTATAAGGTGGAACGGGATATTCCCACTGCTCGTGCTATCTGCACTTTCGGCAGTCCTTGCCGTAGCAATATTTCTATTTGTGCTCGTTTTTCTCTCGTAAGGTGTTGGAATTTCCTCTCTTCTGTGGTATAATGTGCTTGAGTCATAGCAGGCCTCCGTGGTTCCTTGTTGTGTGGTTACTTCAATTATACCACGTCTGCTTTGGCTCTTTCTTTATGTCCTATTTCATTTTACAATGAACCTTTTTATGCAAAAAAGTTTTTTCGAACAATCATATCACATCATTCTATACCGCTTTCGCTTTACCTCGCGTCGCGTGATTTTGAAGTCTGTGTGCGTGGTGTCGGGTTATTGAGATTGTTGGCAAGCAACTCTTTGGTGTTTTCCAAAAGGCTGCCGTTGCCTGATTCATAAACGCAGACGAAGATTTTCTTTTTCCTGCAATCGGCAATAAACTCCTTTAGTTTTTGATGCTTTGCCTTGTCCCTTTGGTCGGCGCGGGAGCACCACACCTGTGCCAGCTTCAGTTCGTTATTCATTACAATTTCCATTTTATTAAACTCCTTTAGTCGCCCTCCCAAACGCCATCCGGTCGCATATGTGCCATTGATAGCAATTGACAGAGTGACTTTTTAACATTCCCTTCGGTTGCTTTCCAATAGTCAGAATCAACTTCATCGGACAAGGCTTCGATTGCTTTTTGCAGAACGGGGATGCTCTCAGCTCCGGTCTTTCCGTATATGGATCGAATACCACCTTCGCCAAGAACCTCGGGACGACGGAAAACACAGGCATAGTTGTATGTTATGTTCAGACACAGTTCCTTCGTACCGCCAACAACATATGTCCCACCTCGCATAAAATGGGGATCATCCAATTCGAGGGTTTGCTTCGTGACGGGATCATTTAGATGTATATCGTAGCTCATTTTTTCTTTCTCCTTTCCTGGATCATACCTCTGTAAATATGTAATAGGATGTACTCATCTTTTTCTCTCTTTCTGCTCTTTATCATTCTTCGGAGTAGAACTCTTGCATATCATCCAATCGGAGGCATGAGAGCCGTCCATATTCAAATCCACCGCCGCAGTCGATGCCGATTGCTTTCTCACTTTTCCATATACTCCAAGGTTCTCTGTTGTGGAAGAAGCAAGTAGGCGTGTGGCCGAAGATCAGCACATATCCCCCGGGAACAGGACAGGTTTCGTTCCATCTCTCCCATACGGCAAATTCACGACTGTCTTTATAGTCCTCGCTGTGCCAATAGTTAGCCATATAGTTTTCCTCGGGAGAGGCATGGACGAGCTTATATTTGATGCCATTGACCTCAACCTCGAGATTAGTCGGCAGCTTCCAAATGAAGTCGAAGATTTCGGAGCGTGTGTCTTTTCTATAATGTTTGAGCTGCTCATGGGTGACCATACCGCCGTTCCGATACCAAATCTTTCTCTGTCGCCAGTTTGTGTTTTCCTTTTCTTCTGCTACATCCTTGCAATGACCGATGGCCTTGAGCATCATATACTCGTGGTTGCCGATCAGCATCTTTGCATTGGGCATCTGCATGATTCGTCTTAATATTTTAATTCCATCGGGATACCTGTCGATCACATCCCCCAGGACATATAATGTATCATCCGGTTGGAGATTGATCTGAGCCATAATGGACTCAAACCTTCGCAGGTTGCCGTGGATGTCGGATAATACATAGGTCATCGTTTCATCTCACTTTTGCGTATTGTTTTGAGGATGAGTTTTCAGTCCTCATCCACGACCTCACGAATTAGTTTCATGTCTTCATTCCGACAGTTCAGCATTCTTTGTTTGTAGCTGTGAAAGCCTTGCTTCAAGTTCTGCCTTGAGTGCAGACCACATTTCGGGATCGTGGACATTGTTTTGTTTCAGTTCTTGGTCAATATCCTTGATTGTGACATCGATGGTCTTTGTGTCAATGATGTTGATGTATCTGCGAATAAAGTCTACGACCACTCCCGGCATATAGGTATGTCTGCTAATGGCATATCTCAGCGCGCTGTTGATGATACATCCGAAGTCATCATCGAAGCAGTATTCCATCCATCGGGCAGGACACAGAACATGACCTTCCTTGCCTTCATCATCTACGATGACAAAACCAATATCTTCTTTGTCTACTCGCTCGAGGACATTGTCGAAGTCCTCGCAGAGTTTCTGTCGGCTGATGCGTTCCATTGTGTCCAGGGGCATCAAATATCTGAAAGTATGCATTTTGTATTCTCCATTTCGTATTTTTCTTTGAATTCTTTCCAAAACCCATTGACAAACTGTCATCACAATGATATACTTTTATCGAATTATCATTGCAATGATACAGGAGGTATCTCTTTATGAGTGTAATTCAATTACTTCATGGAACTGATCACATCATTGAGGTTCCTGATATCAATATCGGTAATCCCCACAACGACTACGGCATGGGCTTCTATTGCACCCGAGTCGATGAGATGGCTCGTGAGTGGGCTTGTAAGAAGAACACGGACGGCTTTGTCAACATCTACGATTTTGACACCGAGGGGCTGAAAGTCCTTAACCTGTTGGACGGCAATCACACCGTACTCAACTGGATTGCTTTGCTGCTTCAGTTTCGTACTTTCAAGCTTGACTCTGAGGTCGCCATTGATGCAAGGGATTACATCATCGAACATTACTCGGTTGATCTCACCGGATACGACATTGTCATCGGCTACCGAGCAGACGATTCCTACTTCCAGTATGCCGAGTCCTTTGTGTCCAACACCTTGCCCCTCAGAAGTCTGAACAAGGCACTCCGTCTTGGCAAGCTGGGTGAGCAGACCGTGGTCATTTCCTCGAAGGGATTTGAGCGTTTGAAGTTCACCGATGCATATCCTGTCGACAAGAGTGTTTATTATCCCAAGTTCCTGGATAGAGACACCAAGGCGAGGGATACTTATCGTAAGGAGATTAAGAAAAGCAAGTCCTACCGGGACGATATCTTCGTACTCGACATCTTGAGAGAGGAGATGGCAGGCGATGACTCACGCATACAGCGAATCTTATTTGAGTAATGCAAAGGATCGTCTATCTTCATTCTTCGATTATGCTATCAATGACTGTAAGTTAAAGCCTGATTGGATTACTGCATTGTTTATCAATACAGGCTATGCAGAACAATTTGAGCGTGGCAATCCTGCCTATGTAGCAGGTATGTCGGGTGTCGAACTTGCTCGTGCTGTTATCCTAAAGGCATATGGCAGAAAGGAACTACCGAAGCCTACCCATGCAGAGGATTGTTCTCCTGAGTATTGGGCAGGTTGGGCGCTTGCAGAGTATCAATGGTTCACCGGTCGCAGATTCAAAGATATCTTTGATCGTATTCCATTGACCAAGATTATCGGGATGTATTCCGTGTATCATGAGATGGACATAACCAACTTCATCGAGACAATGGAAGAGTTCTACAAGGCTGCCGAGGGTGATTCCAATCTGAAACGCATTCGAGAGAATAGAGGTTTATCTCAGACGGAACTTGCAGAGCAATCAGGCATCAAAGTCCGTAACATTCAGATGTATGAGCAGCGAGTCAACAGCATCGATAAAGCACAAGCACATATACTCTATAAGTTATCTCGTGTTCTTGGTTGCGATATCGAAGACTTGCTTGAAAACCCTATGATGTAATTCCATCCTTGCACCTGCTTCGGCAGGTGCATTTTCTATACCCAAATACGCCTTGAGGAGTGGCAGATTCTCGGGGATCACGCTGAACTTAATAAATCCTGCAGCCATATCTTCGATGGTTGTCCCGAGGCTCTCAAACAGAGGGACTACCTGATCATAGACCTCCTGGTCGATTTCAAATATCATCGTTACGAGGTTTTCACTCATTGGCTTTCTCCTTAACCATCTCCAAAGAGGTCATCTATCTTCCCATTGTCACAGTTTCTTTCTATTGTTCCAGGTGTAGTCGACAAACACATCCCAATTGTTCATGATCTGCCAAGCGACATCCACCTTTATTTCCTCATCATCATTTCCTCCGACCCAGGGAGAAATAAGGACTTCCCATTCACACTTTGACCAGAAATAATACATAACCTCCCTGCGGAGCTGCATAGCGAAGTCTTCCTTGCTTTGCACCTTCCTGGCTGCCTTCTTAACATACTCACGGAACGAGCCGTGTTCAAAGATATTGAATGTTTCAATGCTTCGGCTATTACTGTTGTGATAGAACACATTCCAAGTGATGTCATCTTGGGGGTAGATGGAGGGCTTTTTCTCCCAAGGGAACTTTACTGTGTATTCATCAGATCGTTCTCCATAGTTGGGTCTAATCGTCCGTCCACCTTCGATGATCTCGTCCAATGTCACAGGCTCATAGTTCCAGTACATACAGCCCACATTATAGATTTCATTTCGGCATCCGATGCTGTTCAGATACTTAGCAAAGTCCACCTCAAAGTCTGCTTCATCCGTAAAGTGGGAGTGCGCGTGGAGGTGGATTGCCTGATGTCTGTGTCCGTTGTACATAGGCTTGAAGAAGTGGTCGAGGATGACTCTTTTCTTCGTGCCGTCTTTCAAGGTGACACAGATATCGTCAGAGTCCTTAATCCCTGCAAGAGCTGCCTTCGCTTTGGCATTGTGCAGGAAGTGGTCGCGATTGCCTTTGATGAGGATGATCTGACCGTTTAGGCTCTTAATGAGTTCCGGTGCATCATCGTTTCGGGCTTTCCAAATCATATCTCCAAGGACATATCTCAAGGCCCGCCTTGATTTCCTTGCCGTTCTTATCAAAATACTGCATGGGACAATTCTCCTTTCCGATATATTTACTCATCCTTATTGTTAGAGGAGGGAGTACAAAACGAAAAAGGAGGTTGCGCATAAAATGTATGCGCAACCTCCCTGAAATACAGAAGCCCTTAACATTCAGTTAGGGGCTTCTATTACAGATATATTCACCAACTGTATTCGGAAAATTTAATCGTATAGGTTTCTCCGGGGACAACATCATAAACTATTATAGTGTCATCTTTGAACTTGTCGCCGTTAGAAAGAGAGGATAAGGAGAGCATACCATCCTCAACCATAAAATCCTTGCTGTCGTAGATTTTGTATTTGATCATATCATATGTAGAAGAACTCCCATATGTTTTCGAGCCAGTTACGGTGATTTTTAATTGAGAAGTAAACTCCTTTTCATATGTGTATTTTACTTCTTCAATTCTAATCTTGGATTCTACTTTGCCATCATAGCCTTTGACATTAATTTCTTGGGGCAAACCGTCAGCTATGAGTTGTACATCTTTGACTGGCAAGCAATACAATGCTTCGCAATTCACCTCATCAAACCGTAGGAATTCTCCCTTGTAAACTGTTAGGTATACTTTTCCATTTGCTGAAGTGCCCGTGGCAATATTTGATGCAGGGATTCTCAGATTTGCTAAATACTGCTCACCCGCCACCTTGCTTGAATAATATCCAAAATCATCTTTGGTTATGGAATGCGTCCCACTATATACTTCTTCACCGTTATCATTCACAATTCGAATGTCAACATCGACATCAGCAGAAACATATCGCTCCGAGACAGTTAACAAAGCAAAGAATACACTATAGTCATTCGTGCCTTCGTTGTGTTGAAAAGACCAGTTTTTCAGTGTTTCAATGTCGGATGTTCTTGTTCCAACTGGAACTAACGAACATCCGCATAATTGAATTACTAACAAAAGTACTAACAATAATACTGATTTTTTCATTTGTCTTTGCCCCCAACAACCAATTCCGTCATTTCTCTTTTCAACTGTTTTAACTCTTTTTGGGGACGAAGACAAGTTACCCGATTGCATTGTTCATTCAGATAACATGTTTCGCAGATAATTTCACTTACAGCTTGCTCAGCCAGTTCTTTATCTGTTGGGAGTGCGTATTTATCAATCTTCTTGATGCTTTTGGGTTCTCTTAGCGAATAGTCAATCTGCTTTCCATTACTTGTTTTTACATATCGATAAACTTCTGCAAAGAAGGAAACGCCATCTCCGATTTCATATTCTTCAAAGCCTTTAATGCTCATCCAAACATGTTCTTCTTTGCCATCAAAACATAGGCCGTCAGGATACATTCCTTCAACGAATATGCGTTCAAAGCAAATATTATCTTTGGTCTTTCTTTCAATAGTTCCCTTAAATGAAAGAGGAATGCTGTGGTAACAGGTTGCAAACCATTCTCTTGTTTTATGGAAAGATCTGATTTGTACATCAATATAGTCATCGTAGGAAAATCTTTCTGCACCTACTACATCGCTGTATCCATTTGGATCAAAGTCTATATCCCCATCATATGTTTGAACTATTATTTTTTCGCCATAATATGTGGCAAATGTTTCTTTGTATTCCGGATATTTTTGAATTAAGTTAACTGCTTTTTTTATTCTCTCGGATCGACAGGCTTTATTTCTTTCTTCTTCAAGCTGCTTTTGTTTCTTCTCTTGCTTTTCAATGTATTCCATTTCGCTTGCGGTCAATAAGGGAGTTATTTGATCCTTGTTGTCGTATTTTCCGCTTGCTAACGATGACTTGAACCGATTGAGAATGGATTTAAGCATTTCGGGAGACAGAAACTTTGCTTTCTCGATGGAGCAACTATGGTAGCAGCCAGTGTAAATATTGCCGTGTCCGTTTCCGTACATAACAGCAGTATTCCACGGACATAAGTAGTGTTCTTTTTGAATCAGCTTACCACGCTTTAATCCGTCTTCGAATTCGGGGAAAATTTGGGGATTGCCACAGCCTTCATAATCGTCCACCCAAAAGCCTGATGGGCCTTTGTCTGCATGTTGAATCATAACATCCAACACTTCAATTGTTTTTTCTTTCTTTTCGGTTTTCATTATTACAACCTCCGTTAATAAGTGCCGCCGTCTGGCGACCTGACATGTTAACAGCGGTTTAGTGGACTAATATTTTACTGTGTGAAACATTATAACATAATATTGCAGAAAACGCAATGAGATTACGAAAAGTGCCGCTTTTTCGTTAAGAAAATATAATAGCTTGGTGATTGAACCGTCAACACAAAGCCGGTAAGACACAAACATTTAACAATCAGAGAAACGAAAAAAGGGGCAGACTCTGCGAAAATAATCGCAAAATCTGCCCCTAAAAGCCCAGGTATTTAGTTCAAGTCCTCCCCAAAGGTCGTTTTTGGGGAATGATATCTTTTGAATTGCACCTTGAAAAATGGCACGAAAAAACCCAGAAACCGTTGTGGTTTCTGGGTTTTCCGAACCGATATCTTTTTCGGTTCGCAATGTTGGTTGCGGGGGTGGGACTTGAACCTCACGACCTTCGGGTTATGAGCCCGACGAGCTACCAACTGCTCCACCCCGCGATATATTTTTCTGATTTCATAATTATTATATACAATAACAATTAAAATGTCAACCGTTTTATTTTAAATGCCGTTATATTCTTTTGCCGAAAAAAGTCGGGCGGCCGCCTGCCGCAAACAGCCCACTTGAGTTTACATAAAATCACTGTCATCTTCCGAACTATATTTTTCGGTTGTTTTTTCTTTGTTTTTATTCTCTTCAGAATCCTGTTGCAAAGGTTGATAAAAGAAATTTTCCGTATTTTCGGATTCCCCTGTTGTTTCATCAAGTCCCCAATCACGCACAGAATCAAGTGATTGTGCTTTTTTTCTTTTTACAAGCAAAACAACAAGTGCCGCAAGCACAGCCGCAAGCGCAACAACCGCCGCCGCAAGCGCCGCTTTACGCCAATCAATTCCGGTTTGTATTATAACCGGAGGCTGTGTTTCCTGGGGAAGCCGTTCCTCCAGCAATGCGGAAGAAAGCTTTTGCACGGTTCCGTCCTCCGCGCAGTACACACACAAATATTTTTCACCTGTCGTATTGTTCATCGCGCTGATAATATAATAGCCTTCACCCAGCAAATCCGTCTGCCATGCAGGAAAACTTTCCCCGTTTATTTCAAACATCACCGTTTTCCAAGAAGAAGGTACGGTCTGCATCGCAGAGGCAAATATCGTATATACCGTCTGCGCGCCGGAAGTCAATGTTTGAAAAAGCGAGAAGGTAAGATTCTTTTCATCCAGAATATAAAAATAGGAATCCGTTTCATCTGAAAGCAGCACTAACCGAACATCACCAAAAACCGCTGTCTGAATCGTGCGGCCGGAATAGGTGTATTCCTCCGCGGTAAACCCCGCGGGCAATTCTTTAGAAATCTGCTCCTCAAGAATAAAGCTCTTTCCGTCTACCGTTACCGTCAGTGAACCGTCAGGCGATGTTCCCGGTTCTTCCGTAGGAGGAACGGGCGTAGGCTCGGTACTTTCCGCGGCTTGGCGAGTAATCGTAATCGTATACGTTTTGGTAGTACCGTCCTCTGCCGTTACCCGTACACTTCGGGTATTTTTTCCTACATCAAGGCTCACCTTGCCGATAAACTCGATACTGGATTTTGAATCAGACCGTGTAGGCTCTATCGGAAAAGAGGTCACGCTGTAAGGCACCGTACAGGTATACTGCGTGACATTCGAGGAAAACGCCGGTGAAAGCGTACAGCCCTGAGGTACTTTCAATGCCGAAAGATTGCAGTTGGAAGAAAGCGAGGGAGAAGGCTTAGCCTTAACGGTTACGCTGGCCTCGGCGGTAGGCGTCCCTAAAGGATCGCCGTTCGTATCTCCGATATCGCTGCTGGTCAGCTTTACCGTTGCGGCACCCACCGCAGAAGCGGTAAACGTAAGCGTTACCGTATACGTCGCGGAAGTATTAGAAGAACTATAGTCTGATATTTGAATCGTTCCTCCGCCGGAAGCATTGACATTTGCATTGCCTAAACTGCTACTATAGCTTTTATACTGCAATCTGGAAGTGTCAAACGAGAACAGCGTATCGGCACTGCCTACCGCGGCGGAGCCGGTAAAACGAAAGGTAAACGTAACGGAATCTCCCACATAGGGAGTAGATGAGGACGCGGATGCCGCGACTTGACAGGCCGCGGATACTGGCAGCAGCATAAAAGTCATAAGAATCGCGGCGGCAAGCACCGCGGTAAGAACTCGTTTCATATTTTCTCTCCTTTATGATAGTCCCAGGATCTTACGCTGACAAACCAACAGATCCCTGGAATTCACGGTACCGTCGTTATTGATATCCGCCGCTTCCAAGCGGGCGGCATGAATTTGGGAAAGTGCTAAAATATGTTTTTGCGTAATCAAAAGATCGGCCGAAGAAAGTTTACCGTCGCCGTTGCTGTCGCCGTAAATCACAACTGAATACGCGCGGACTTCTTCCTCCCCCTGTTTCAGCACAAGAGAATCCCCTGTTTTCATCACATCGCCGTCGGATTTCTCCTTACCGGAGGCATCCGTAAAGAAGGCGGTATATCCTGTAACCATAATTTTATCTTTAAACTCTTTCAGTGTGGTTCCCACCGAAACGCCGGTTATCATAGCATTTTTTACGGTATATGAAGTTTGGAACGAAGAATCTCCCTCTCCTTCACCGCCTCCGCCTTCTCCGCCGCTGTCCACGGAACAGGTAACATACAGCGTATATATACGCTGCGAACCGCTGGGAGCCGTAACAACGATATTGATTTCATTAATCCCGTATTTTAAGCGAACCTCTCCCGTGCCGGAAATCACAGCGCCGGAATCCTTAGCCGAAGCATTTACAGTAATTGCCGAAACATCCACAAAGGCCTCGTACTCCGTTGTATACAACTGATACGGCTGCGTAAAGGAATACCCTGCAATCGAAAGCGTTTCCAGCCAGTTATTATTATTTCCGGTACTGGTGGGTTTCGGTTGTTTTTCCTCGGGCATGTCCTTATACACGGGAATAATAAAGTTCAGTGCCGAATCCATCGCGCCGGCTGTTTCAATCGCGTTGCGCAATGAGGAACTCTCGCTTACCGCGGCACTGGTATTGGTCATATACTGATGGGAATACAGGCCGTTTCCGCCGTCAATCACGTCATATTTTTGCAGATACAGAGTATTTTGCCCTACTTTAATATATCCGTTGGTTAAAAAGGACGCGCCCCCGATCAACGCTTTCAGCGGCGTATCCCATCCCTTATTTTTTGCGTAAATCGCGCCGTTTTCCATAGCTGTTCTTCCGCCGGAAGCATAAGCGCCGATATCGAAATGATTGTAATATCCCTCATAGCCTGCCACCGTACCGTGAGCCAGTTTATTGCCCACCGAACCCTGTTCCAGCCGGAGACGTGCCGCCAGCATAAACGGATTGGCTCCGGCCGCCTCACCGGCCTGAAGCACGCCCTGCGCATAGCTCATGGAGCCGTCCGGCAGATTTCCGGTCATAAAAGTTCCTGAAAACGCGGCTTTGATAGCTTCTTCGCTTACCGGCATATCTTTATTATAGGAAAGCTCCAGAAACTGAAAAATATTATTATCAAAAAAGTTACGCGGATCCAGATAATAGCAAATCACTTCTTTGGAAGCCGCCTTCCAGCCACCGCTGTCAAAAGAATACCATTCGTTATTTTCCCAATCATACGCGCCTTTTTCAAAAGATTTCCAGGAATCCAAGCTCGAAGAGCTTACCAGATTCCGCCCCAACAAACACTCGGCATCCACAACCTCCTGCCAGGTAAGGCCTGTCTGCAGCGCGGTGAACTTCCACTGTGGATGCAGCGCATGCAGCAGTCGCAGACCCTCTTTATAGCTTTCGGGAAAGCCCTGCAGGGTAAGCTCGGTTTCAAAAGCGTCATCCCCTTCGGTAGGACGATCAAATACCGTAAAATATTCACCTTTGCCAAAGCCCTCTACATTATTATATGTAATTTTATACCAAAGCTCACCATCCGTATCGTTACTACTTCCGGTAATATTGACAATCGTTCCCTTCGGAAGCGAAGTCACCTTAGCGTATTCCGTACCCGGTCCTGACCGTATATTCAAATTGGAGCCTTCGGTAACAACCAAACCCATTTTATCCATCGGCGTTACATCATAGGCATAAACACACAGGCACAATGCCGAAAGCAGTACCGCAATACACAATATGAAAGATATCGGACGCAGAGATCGTTTCATGCAAAGCCGCTCCTTCCACTTCGTTACAAGAAGCATTATAGCATTCTTTGTTTGTTTTTGCAATACTTTTGTAATAATTTGTCGTTGTCAAACAAAGCAAGCTCCTGCGAAAAGCACACACTATGAATAAAAAGAGAGAAAAACAGAATTTTTATACAGAAAAACACTTGACATTCGCTTTAAAATATGTAAGAATATTCGAGTATCTAAATTTAAATTTAAAAGGAGCAAAATCATCATGAAAAAGCTTTTATCCTTTATCCTTGTAATTCTGCTGGCGTTTGCTTGCTTTACTGCCTGTACGCCGCTGGAAAATGAGCCGGATGCCAATGCCACTGCCACTCCGGCCACAACAGACGAAGCCACAGGACTTACTATTACCGGCTGGAGTTCCTTGAACGGTCTTTCTGCGGCGTATCAATCCGGCACCACCGCGGAAGGAAAAATCACAGAGCTCAACGAGACCGGCTCGATTACCTGTACCGCGTATCCCAACGAAGATATGGCCGTATGTTTTTCTATGCTGGCCAATAACGAAGTGCAAACTGTTGTTTGTGACCAGGCTGTTGCCGAAGATTTTTGCGCGAAAAATCCGGATAAATATCAAGTAGCTTGGATCCAAGAAGATTCTCCGGAGGAATTCGCTATTGCTGTTCCCAAAGGTACCAGCACGGATCTCTTAGCCGCTATCAACGAGGCGATGGATGAACTGAGAGCAGAAGGCTTTTTAGATAAGCTGCATGACAAATGGTTCGGATCCGGCGCCGAGGTTACCATGCCTACCGAAAAGACCGTTGACTGTAAAGCGCCCCTTGTGCATGAGGGCTATTTCACCGTAGGCAGCGAAATCGGCTATCCTCCTTATGAATCCTATGATGAAAACAATGTTCCTGTGGGATTTGATATTGATTTAACAAAAGCCATTGCCATCAAGCTTGGACTTGAAGTCAATTATGTTGACCGTGCTTTCGATACCATTTTCAGCGCTATGGGCAAAGATTATGACGTCGTTTGCGCCGCGGTTACGATTGATGACGTTCGTAAGGAATCCATGGATTTTTCCGATCCCTACATCAAAAATTATCTGGCTGTTGTCGTTGCTAAATAAGCAGACCTCTTCTGTAAATTAAAAGGCACATAGCAGGGCTTTGCTATGTGCCGTTCTAATATTAAAGGAATTGATCATGAAAAAATTTTTAGGCCTGTTCAACATAAAAAAATGGGCAAAGGATACAAAAATATTCTTTACCGTAATTCTTATATGTCTCCTATCCGCATGCGTACTTTCCGCGTTTAAACCCAGCAAAGAAGAAATGTACAGCATGGCTTCACCGCAGATGCAGCAGCTAATCGATGAAGACGCCTCCAAGGATATTAAGAGTGTTTCCGTTTCCTATAATTCTCTTTTTTTTATTAATTATATTTCTTTTTCCACCTCCGGAAACGCTTCGATCAAGGAAGCCTATTTGGGCTTTGCCGGTCAAATTTTTGACGCTACTACCGCGGATTATAAATATTTAAAGCAGAAAAACGCGCTCCACGCCATTGCCATAAAAGATATCAACACCAAGGAACTGGAATATCTTGCTTACAGCGAAGATGAAAACGCCGATATTTCACAATCGGAAAAAATCGAGCTTCCCGAAGAAAACGCCTATAAACGCGAATATTACGCCGACGGAAAGCTTATGGCTTATAAAATATCTTACCGTGATACCAATACTACCGAAAGCTATGCGTTAAACGAAGCCGGCGGCTTTTATAAATTGGATGAAAACCATACGGTAGAATATACCTCCTCCTACAGCGAAAATATTTTGGTAAAAGACCAATACGGCAATACGATTGCCTCCGCGAACGACGGGGACGAAATTCTGCAAAAAGATGACGGAACTTTAGTGATTAACGGCACAGAATACGCAAAAGATCAAAAGAACGCGGCAGCTGTAGTCGGCGATTTGGTCAATTATACCTACCGTCTTTTAGGGTGCGGCCAAAGTGTGCTCTACGGGGCAAAACTAACCATTTTTTTAACCATCACCACCGTACTGTGCGGTTTTATTTTAAGTATCTTTTTAGCGTTGGGCAAAATTGCAAAATATAAAATATTCAGCGCGCCGTGCAGCGCCTATATTTTCTTTTTCCGAGGCACACCGCTGATGATTCAGCTGTTCGTCATTTACTTTGCCGTTCCCGGTATCTTTCCCGGTTTTACCTGGTCAGGACTGTTCAGCGGTGTAGACGCTACCAGCAAAGGCGCGTTTTTAGCCGCCTTTATCGGATTCACGCTGAACAGCGCGGCATACTGTGCTGAAATCGTACGCGCGGCCATTCAATCGATTGATAAAGGCCAGCACGAAGCCGCCAAAGCCCTGGGTATGACATACGGGCAAACCATGCGCGATATCATCATTCCCCAATCGATCCGCCGGCTGATTCCGCCGATGGCCAATGAATTCATCATGATCTTAAAAGACGCCTCTTTGGTTTTTGTTATCAGCCTGATGGATATCACCACCATATCCAAAACGATCTCATCCAAGGGTGATTTCCTTGTTTTCGTACCGGCGCTTATCATCTATCTGATCATCACCGCATTTTTCAGCTTTGTATTCAAAAAGCTTGAAAATAAATTTTCTATTTACGAATAAAGGAGGACTTTAAGGCATGGCCATTTTAAGAACAGAACACATCAGCAAAAAATTCGGCTCTCTTGAGGTTCTCAAGGATATCAATCTCAGTGTGGAAGCCGGCGAGGTGATTTGTATTATCGGTCCTTCCGGCGCGGGAAAATCCACCTATCTGCGTTCCTTAAATCAGCTTGAAAAAATTACCAGCGGAAAAATATTTATTGAGGAACACTTGTTTCTGCACCGTGAAAACGACAGAACGGTTGAAAAAATCGCCCCCGCCAAACAAAAGGAAATGCTGCTGGAGATGGGAATGGTTTTTCAGCGTTTTAATCTTTTCCCGCATAAGACCGTATTGCAGAACGTCATGCTTGCTCCGGTAAAAGTAAAAAAGCAAAAACCCGAAGCGGCTCAAGCGTTGGCATTGGAGCTGCTCAAACGCGTCGGCTTGCAGGAGAAAGCCTATGAATATCCCAACCGGCTTTCCGGAGGCCAGCAGCAGCGTGTTGCCATTGCAAGAGCTTTAGCCATGCAGCCGAAGATTATGCTGTTCGACGAACCCACCAGCGCGCTGGATCCGGAATTGGTAGGAGAGGTTCTTTCCGTTATGAAAAAACTGGCAGAAGAAGGAATGACCATGCTGGTGGTCACCCATGAAATGGGTTTTGCGCGCGAGGTTGCCGACCGCGTGGTATTCATGTGCGACGGTATCCTTGCCGAAGACGGTCCGCCCGAAGAAATCTTCAACCATCCCAAAAACGAACGCACCAAGCAATTTTTGCAAAGCATATTATAAAAAAACAAAAAATCCTGTTCCGGCGGGATTTTTAATCTTCTCTGCGGCGGAAAATATCCTTCCGTATAAAAGTAAAAAAGAAAGGAATTTATAATGAATCATTTTGATATTCGCTGCGTCATGCTGGATCTTGACGGTACAGTCTATTTGGGAAACCGTGTTTTTGATTATACCGCTGATTTTTTTAACACACTCAGCAGCCTGAATATTCGGCATTTATTTGTAACCAACAATTCCTCGAAAAGCACGGAAGCGTATATTGAAAAATTAGCCAACATGGGCTTGCCCGCCGACACGGATACCATTTTAATCAGTTCACACGCGGCAGCGGATTATATCAACGAAAAATATAAAGGGTTACGTACCTTAATCTTAGGCACACAAAGTATGAAAAAGGAAATGCGGCAACTGGGTATCAACGTATGTGATACCGACCCGGAGCTTCTTCTGGCCGGGTTCGATACCGAACTTTCTTATGAAAAGCTTACCCGTTTTGTCAACTACGCAGCACAGGGGATCCCTTACCTGGCCACACATCCGGACAGAATATGTCCCGCCGAACACGGTTTTCTGCCGGATTTGGGAAGCATTATGGAATTGATTTTTGCTTGTACCGGACGGCGGCCCGAGGTCATATGCGGCAAACCCAATGAACAAATGCTGATCGCGGCTGAGCATAAAACCGGTTTTTCACGGCAAAATCTATTGATGGTCGGCGACCGCCTAACCACCGATATCGCCATCGGCGCCCACGGGGTCCGCACAGCACTGGTGCTCAGCGGTGAGGCTTGTAAGGCGGATATTGAAAATGCCCCGATAAAGCCCTCTTTTGTTTTCCCCTCCCTCCGAGAATTGGGGCATACATTAAAATATAATCTATCTTTTTTTACAAAAACTTTTCAATAACGCTTTATTTTTACATCCAAATCATTATTTTTACAATTAAAAATTGCCAGTTGAACACACACATTTTTATCCGAAGATCTGATAAAAATAAATTGAGGTAATGAATTTTCTAAAAAACAGTTTTATTACGCATTGGACCTCTTGACATTAAATATTTACTTCACTATTACCAAAAATAAAAATGTCTGAAAATGCATTTAAATAAGTTTTATGCTCAAGCAGCAAAAGATGTTTTCTAGAAAATACCCCTTTTTATAATAAAATTTACCGTTTGTTTACAATTATTTTGACGCTATTCTTATTGACACCCGTTGTCAATAGTGATATAAATATAATATGGTATTTTACGCATATTCGCTTAAAAAATAATTTTTTTGTCGGCGCACATAATTTTCGTAACGATTTTGCCGAAACAGACATAGATTATTAAGATTTTACTTCTTTGTTTAGGGTGAGTGTGAATGAAAAAACTGATTGCTTTATTTTTATGTGTGATAAGTCTTACCGCTATTCTTTCGGGCTGTAAAGACGATTCTTCCACACTCGAAAATTCCCCCACCGACGGCATTGCCACAGAGATTCCGGTAATCACGGATGAACCGATCGATTCGCCGAGCCTCTCCCCTTCAGAAGAGCCTACCGCTTCTCCCACCCCGGCCCCTACGCCCTCCCCCCGTCCGGCGCAAACAGAGAGCATTGTTCCGGCGTATCTTCTCTCCGTAGGGTATACCACTCCCTTAGGCGATGTTCCCAAGGGCTATAAAATGCCGTATTATATCGAGGTAGATGTTACCAACCAATGCGTAAACATCTTTATCAAAAACAAATCCACCGGAAAATATGACGTGCTTCTCAACCGTTTTGTATGCTCCGGAGGAACTTCTACGCAGCCTACCAAACTGGGTAATTTTTACATAAGAACAAATGCGGAACAAAGGGCCGCAACCGGGCAAGATGTAAAATACAGGCGCTACTATTTTAAAAAGTATGATTCCTATGCTTACTATGTAACGCGTTACAGCAATGAATATATGTTCCATTCCTACACTTTTGTAGAATCCAACGGTTATTTAAAACCCAAAAGCGCTTATTACAATATGGGAAATCCCGGCTCGGCCGGTTGCTTGAGAATGCTGATGAACCATGCAAAATGGATTTACGATAATATTGACGCCGGGACTTATGTGGTTGTAAACAAAAGCCGTGCCAAAGATACAAAGCTGCAAGCGGCACTGAAAAAACTACCGCCCCTGGGATATGATATGACCAGCAGCTTTAATCCGGATACCGGCGAAGGCTTAGTGGTAACAGAACTGGTAAAAAACCCCGAAATTGTGGGAGAAGTAAAACCGACGCCTTCGGAAACGGCTGTGGTAATAATTCCTACGCCTACCCCGACACCGACACCGACGATTCCCGTAACCCCGTCACCCACACCGACCAAAAAGCCCACGCCGACGCCGACACAAAAGCCGACGCCTACCCCGACGCCGACGCCGTCACCTTCGCCGTCCTCAAGTCCTCAAAACTCTCCGGACATATAAGGTATTTTATTTACAAAGGAAGAATAAACTTAAAAGAACGCTTTGTGTATGAAGCAAAGAAAGCTGTTGCTTTGCGGACCGCACGGAATCCGGCGGTTCGTTTTTTTTGTAAAATAGAGGAGACGAACAATGGATTTTTCACAATGGCTGATCGAGTTCAATACAAAAATCAATGATTTTGTTTGGGTAAAGCTGGGGCTTTTTCTATTGCTGGGTACCGGCGTGTTAATGACGCTTCGTACCGGTGGCTTTCAGATAAAATACGTCGGACATTGGATGAAAAAAACCGTAGGCAGTCTTTTTAATAAAAAAATCGCTTCCCATTCTCATGAAAAGGCGTCTATTTCCCAATTCCAGGCACTTTGCACCGCGCTTGCGGCAACAGTGGGGGTAGGAAATATCGCCGGTGTGGCCGCGGCAATCGCTACCGGCGGCCCCGGCGCGGTATTCTGGATGTGGATCGCCGCTTTTTTCGGTATGATGACCAGTTACTCTGAAAGTGTTCTGGGCATTTATTACCGGCGCAAAAATACTTCCGGAGAATGGACAGGCGGCGCCATGTATTATCTGCAGGATGGCCTGGGCAGTTTAAAAATGCCCCAACATCGCGGCACATGGATGCTGCTCTCTTCCGCGGCCGCCGTTATGGCCTTCGGGGACGCGTTCCTGCTGAAAGGTCATGTTCTATCCGTTTTATTTATTATCCTCGGAGGCGCCGCTTTGCTGATTTTCGCAGCCTGCCTGTTTCATGTAAAACGATTGGGAAAAATCTTAGCCGGCGCCTTTGCTTGCTTTACCGTTCTGGCCTCTTTTGGCATTGGAAATGCTTCCCAAATCAATACCATCGCGGTAAATTTCTCGGAAGCTTTTCGTATACCCGTGCTGGAAAATACACAAATAGGAAACACGAATTTATACATGATTATGATCGGCGTGATCCTGATGGTGATCGGGGCGCTGGTCATCATCGGCGGTATCAAGCGTATTGCAAGTGTTACAGAAAAAATCGTTCCGTTTATGGTGGTAGCCTATCTTCTGGGCGCGCTGATTGTTCTTTTTTCCAATAGCTCCATGATCTCCGGCGCGTTTTGTGCCATTTTCCGTTCCGCGTTCGGCATAAAAGCCGTAGCCGGAGGCTTTGCGGGCATTGCCGCAAAAGAAGTGATTGCCTGGGGATTCAAACGCGGCGTGTATTCTAACGAAGCCGGACTGGGCTCTTCGGTCATCGTCAATTCGGCATCCAATGTAAAGGAACCGGTACGCCAGGGAATGTGGGGTATTTTTGAAGTTTTCGCTGATACCATTATCATTTGCACCTTGACGGCACTGGTAATTCTGACCTCCGGTCTGGTAGACTTGAATACCGGAGCAATGCTTACCGATTCAGCCAAAACCGTACTGGTTTCTCAGGCATTTTCCAAAGCCTTTGGCTCTTTCGGGAACATATTTATCGCAATATCGGTATTTCTTTTTGCCTTTTCCACTGTCTTGGGATGGTCCTACTACGGCTGCAAAGCCTGGGAATATCTATTCGGCACAAAATCAACCATTGTATACAAAATTATATTCGTAAGTTTTATTGTTTTCGGCGCGGTGATGCATCTGGATTTAGCCTGGGATATCTCTGACACCTTCAACGGACTGATGATGATCCCCAATCTCATCGGTGTGGTAACGCTCTCAGGCACGGTAGCGGCTATTACGAAAAATTATATCCGCCGGCATTTCAAAAAAGAAAAAATTCCTCCCATGCTTTCGGCCTTTCCTGATATTCAAAAGCAGCAGGAAGAAGCGCTGCGAAAGGAAGAAAGTATTTATCATTGACTTTTGGTTTCCCATAAAATATAATAGCAGCAAGATACTCTTTTATAAAGGAGAAAAAAACGATGAAGCGTTCCGAAATTAACAAAATTATGCGTGAAAACCTGGAATTTATTAAAAGAATGGGCTTTCAGCTGCCGCCCTTTGCCTATTTTACCCCGCAGGAGTGGCAGGAAAAAGGTCATGAGTACGATGAAATCCGAAATCATATGCTGGGCTGGGATATCACCGATTACGGCCATGGCGATTTTAAAAAGATCGGTTTGTTTTTATTCACACTGCGCAACGGCTCCCTTTCCGAACCGGACTGCAAAAAGACCTACGCGGAAAAGCTGTTGATTTCCGATGAGGATCAATATTCTCCCATGCACTTTCATTGGAATAAAATGGAGGATATTATCAACCGCGGCGGCGGAAACCTGATTGTAGAGGTCTATAACTGCGCAGAAGATGAATCTCTGGCAGATACTGACGTCACGGTTACCACGGACGGTCATGTGCGTACGGTACCCGCGGGTACAAAACTGAGGCTTGCTCCCGGCGAAAGTATTACGCTGCCGCCCCGGCAATATCATGCCTTCTGGGCTGAAAAAGGCACGGGAAAAGTTTTAATCGGAGAAGTGTCTATGGTAAACGACGATAATACCGACAACCGTTTTTATAAAACCATGGGGCGCTTCCCCAAAATTGAAGAAGATGAGGCACCGTTGTATCTGTTGTGTAACGAATATCCCAAGGCCAAATAAACGGAGGAAAACTATATGAAGCTTGTGGTATTCGGTGAAATTCTTTGGGATGTTTTTGAAAGCGACGCAAAAATCGGCGGCGCGCCTTTTAACTTTGCCGCGCATTCGGCAAAATTAGGCGCAGACGTTACCCTGATATCCGCAGTAGGCAGGGATCCCTTAGGGGATCAGGCAATCGATCATGCCCAAAGCATGGGCATTGATACCAACGCGCTTTCCCGCGTCCCTTATCCGACGGGTCGCTGTCAAGTAACACTGCACAACGGCACTCCCACCTATGATTTAATAAAAAACGTAGCCTATGATTTCATCCCCATGCCGAAAAATACCCTTTGCCTCGGCGACGCTTTCTATTTCGGTACACTCGCCCAGCGCGGCGGCGTTTCCGCGGCTACGCTGAGGGAACTGTTAAAAAATAACTACCGTGAAGTATTTTTTGATATCAATATCCGGCAAAATTATTATTCCGCGGAAATGATCGATTTCTCATTAAAAGCAGCCACCATTTTTAAAATTTCCCGGGAAGAAATCCACGTACTGGGTATTGACGCAACGCCGGAGAACATCTGTCGGCAAACAGCCCGAAAATATCCGAATTTACGGCTGATTCTTGTTACCCTTGATAAAGACGGCGCTTTTGCCTTCCACTGTGAGCAAGAGAAATTCTACTACTCCCCCAAGCCTCAGGCCAAAGCCGTATCCACTGTAGGCGCGGGCGATTCTTTTTCCGCTTGCTTTTTATGCAATCTTTTGGCAAGTCAAAAAATTGAAGAATGTCTTA
Organism: uncultured Selenomonadales bacterium; assembly: GCA_905200615.1. GTDB lineage: Bacteria > Bacillota > Clostridia > Christensenellales > QALW01 > UMGS1322. Next base: position 20,579 of record CAJKLB010000001.1, read on the forward strand.
TCCGCGCGGTAACACTTTCGGATTACGTGGTAACCCAGTTGGGCGCCGTCCCGGAATATCCTCAAATACTGCGTGAAAAAATTGAACCCCTTGGTTAAAATGTTTTTTCCTGCAAGCATTCTAAAAATCAGTCCGCTGTAAAAAACGGCGGACTGATTTTTTAAAATATGAAATTGAATCCTATCCGATTTTTCAGCAGGCAAAATATTTTTCTCTTACAGGTAAAAATCTAAACCGATTGATTTCTGATAAAAATGGGAGACTCACCGATTTTGATGAGCCTCCGATTTTTTATACGCATTATTTATACATATAGAATACCATATCGGTGTAGCATACTTTTCCGTTCCACATCTTATTGCCGATGTTGTAGGTTCCCGAAGAGGAAGACGTAAAGCTGCCCTCGGCGGAAAATTGTCCCGTAATGGGATTAAACCATTTATATTTATACGTAGTGTTGGGCGAAAGATTCCCGATCGTTCCGGTAGAGCGTCCCCCGGCTTCACTGGTATTATTATTTGCCGCTACGGTGCTGTCATAAAAGCTGTAGAAATAAATTACCATTTTCGTATTGCTGCTGTTACTGGCCGCAACACTGTAAACACCGCTGCTGTTTCTGAAATACGAGGTATTATCAAACCGCGGAATCAGATTCCACCAATCAAAGGTACTGAAGAAATTCCGCATATAACTCGTTTGATACGAACTGACGTATTCCAAGGAGTCTCTCCATGTGGCCGCTTTTTTCTCCGCGGAAGTGATCGTGTCTACGCCGTCAGAGGAATTCGCGTCTTCGTTATAGGTATTGCCGTAGCTCCAGGTATCATGGCCGCCCCAGCCGTAACCGAACATACCGTTTAAGTAGGCCGCCCATCCCTGCATACGCGCGCCGAAGTTTTTTGTCCAAAGATAACAGTAACGTCCTTCATAGTTGACCACCGGTTTCCCCTGACCGTTGTACCAATAGTCTTTGGCAACGGCATAGTCATAATTGCTTGTAAGGCTGGGAGACCACTGCGCCGCATACCAAGTATGCGCGCTTACCTTACGAAAAGCCGAAGGATAGGTACCGGTTCTGCCGCCTAAATACAGCGTGCCGCTTTCGTTCGCGCCGTAACCGTTGCCCAGTGCGGCGGTCATTGCCGTATTCTCCTGATGCGCCGTCAAGGGATGGCTGTAGGGATCATACTGATCGATATATTCAGCCACCAGTTTATAAGGATTGTTTACAAAATTCCACTTTAAGTGATCGCCTCTGTCCCAGTAAAAATCATTATCGACTTCCTGGCCAAGCGTCCACATCACCGGATACGCGCTGTAGCGGGCTACCCAATAGCGGGAAAGCTTCTTTAAATAGGTTTTTGCCTGGTCGGAAAGATCCTTCACCGTTACCGACGATCCGTTTACCGTAAGGGAAACATTGCGGGTAGAATAACCGCCGTGATTTTCAATACAGGTATTCATTTCCGAAGGAAAGAAGAACTGCGCATTGGCATGTACCAAACCTGCCGCGGCAATTATTTGAAATTTCTGATCATTGGTTTTAAACCCGCGGATATCGCCCTCGTCAATGCCGTCCGCTGCAGAAAACGCCGCGCCCAGCGGCTCGCTTTGAATCACCGTATACCCCTGCTTGGCGCGATGCGCTGTAATAGTTTCTACCATACTTACCGATTCTGCTCCCAGACTCCAGTGCGTATCCCCTAAGTAAAAGAACGGCGTGCCGTCGTTATACATAAAGTACCGCGTACCCGAAGAAGTTTTTACAAAACCGTGCTTATAAATATCCAAATTGCCCGAATACTTTGTACAGGTAATGCGCCCCGTCTGATTATGCAGACCGGTATCTTTTGTATTGGTGCACACGGTTTTATACGTCCAGGTTCCGGCGGTAGGACACACGAAACGAATACGCCAAACACTGCTGCCATCCCAGAAACCGGGAATGGTATAGGTAACGCTTCCGTTGGTTAAAACCAAGTCCACATCCACGTCATTAAAAGGGTCATTATAAAATTGACTGCTGACCAGAACCACTTCATTGGCCACCCAGGTAACGGCCGAGGAAACTCCCGAGGGCTTGGTATTATCTATAAAAGTCAACAATTCAAAATTATCGATATAAATCGCCTTTACCGCATCGGAAATCTGATGCAGACAAAAATCCCATGTGGCAGAAGATTTAATGTCGCTGGCCAACACTTTAAAGGTGACCTCATAGGTATTCCAGGTATTGGGCTCGGTGGAATCAGCCGATTCAAAACCGGCGTAATAATTTCCGTTCACTTCTTCAATAAAGGAATTCTGATCCGCGGCAGACCCCCGGATAGCGCCATAGAAAGGAACGGTTTCTTCACCGGCGGTTACCTTATATTTAAAACGGATCGTATAATAGCCCGCCGAAGTGATATATCGGGCCAAATTAATCGCCGGAGACGAATAAGTTTCATTTTTAGTATAATAAAGACATTTGGTACCGCCATATCCCGAAGAAGAAATGGAAGGCGATACATTTCCGTATTTTCCCGTCCAGGCCGTCTGACTTACGGAAGAAACTTTATCGAAAGTAGAACTGGCATCGGGAATCAGATTCTTTTCAATGATGGACGAACCGCCGTCGCCGGAAGAAGGCGGAATAATACCGCCGATTGTAGAACCGTTGTTTCCGGTGCCGCCGGAATTTCCTGAACCGCCGCTTCCGCCGGGAGACGCGGTACCGCCGGGTTCATCCGAGCCCTCCGGGGCGTCGGTTCCGTCAATTTCATCGATTCCCCCGCCGGGTGACGTCGTCGGCCTACCCGAAGACGTAGGAGACGACGTAGTCCCTGTGGGATCAATCGTTGCCAAAATCTCTTCGTCTGTTTTCGGCTTGCAACCGGTAAAAAGCAGTATGGCCGTCAGCAGCATTACCGCCGCGATACGAAAGATTTTCATAACTTTCACCTCAAATATTTTGCCTGCTTATAAAAACAACATGCACTTTGTGTTTTAACAGACTGATAAAATAAGTATACCATAAAAAAACGCCAAATTCAACAAAAAATACATAAAAAATCAATATATTATTGTAAAACTCTTATGTCTGAGAATCAATGGCCCAAAACACTTTTTTGTAACGGAATCAAATATCAGGGAAAAACGCAGCCTCATAACGGCTGTCGTATTCTTTGCGCCAGCCGCCGGAAGCAAAAATACGGCAAGGAAAAATTCGATCTGCTCCGAATATTTTACTTGACCAAAACAAATACTTTTTTAAAAACTCTTGACAGCATCAAAGAATTATGCTATTTTTAAAAAAAGTGTACACGTGCACACAATAAATGGAACGGTGAAATCTTATGTCGGTAACAAGCGGAAAAATTGCAGAATTAGCCGGTGTGTCGCGCGGAACGGTTGACCGCGTATTGCACAACAGGGGAAAAGTAAACCCTGAGGTAGCAAAAAGAATCAAACAGTTGGCAAAAGAGCTTGCCTATCAGCCGGATCGTGCCGGCAAAGCGCTTTCTTACCGAAAAAACCCTCCTAAATTCGGTGTTTTACTAAATTCCGTGGGCAATGCTTTTTTTGATGAGGTAAAATCCGGAATTGCTGCGGCGCAAAAAGAATTGGCGGATTTCAAACTGCAAATTCTATTAACGGAATTAAAAGGATACCGTTCAGAAGAACAGACGGCAGCCCTGGACGCCTTTTATAGGCAAGGAGTAAAAGGCATCATTCTTATGCCGGTAAACGACGTGTCGGTAGCGGATAAAATCAATGAACTTTCCCGCGCGGGAATACCGTTTGTAACGATAAACACAGATATTCCCGCCGCCAATCGGCTTGCCTATATCGGAAGCGATTATTTAAAGAGCGGTCAAACCGCCGCCGGACTGGCTGATTTCATCATGCAGGATCCCATACATTTATTAATTGTAACCGGCTCAATGAAAAATTTAGGGCATCGCAAACGAATAGACGGATTTATCGGCACAATGCAAAACCGCCGCATGAAAATTGCGGCTACCATTGAAAATCAAGACCAGGAACCTTTGGCGTATTCCCTAACCGCTCAGGCATTAAAACAGCATCCCGAAATTAACCTGATATACATCGTATCCGCCGGAGTCGGCAGCGTAATGAAAGCGGTTTCGGAACATCCAAAAAAAGTACATGTTTTATGCTTTGACAGTACGCCCGAAATTGTTTCTTTAATAAAAGCAGGCAAAATCACCGCCACCATTTGTCAGGAGCCGTTTGAACAGGGATACCGTTCCGTGCGAGTATTATTTGACGCCGTTGTCAACGGTATTTTGCCAAAATCCGATCTTCTCTACACCGACTGCCAAATCAAAATCAAACAAAACATTGAATAACCGTAAAAAATTCCGCGATTGATAGGAGTGAATGAAAATGAAAGAATTTTTTGAAAATGTGCCTTCCATCCGTTATGAGGGAAAGGACAGCAAAAATCCCTTAGCCTTTAAGTACTATAACAAAGATGAAGTAATTATGGGCAAAAAAATGTCAGAGCACCTGCGCTTTGCCATGTCCTATTGGCATACCATGTGCGCCGGTATGAGTGATCCGTTCGGTTCAGCCACCATTGACCGCAGTTACGGAAAAACAGATCCTATGGAGCAAGCGAAAGCAAAAGCGGACGCCGCTTTTGAATTGATGACCAAACTGGGTATTGAGTATTTTTGTTTTCATGACGTTGACATTGCGCCTGAGGGGAATTCTTTGGCGGAATTCAAGGCAAATCTGGAGGAAATGACGGATTATATCAAAGGGCTGATGGAAAAAACCGGCATCAAGCTGCTTTGGGGAACCGCGAACAACTTCGGCAATCCGCGTTATATGCACGGAGCCGGTACATCCCCGGTTGCTCAAGTATTTGCCTGCGCCGCGTTTCAAATCAAAAACGCGGTTGATGCCACGATGAAGCTGGGCGGCAGCGGGTATGTGTTCTGGGGCGGCCGCGAGGGATATGAAACGCTGCTGAATACGGATATGGCTCTTGAGCTGGACAATATGGCAAGATTGATGAAAATGACCGTTGTATACGCGCGCTCCAAAGGGTATGAAGGAGATTTCTATATTGAGCCGAAACCAAAAGAGCCCACCAAACATCAATATGATTTTGACGCTTCCACCGTATTGGCCTTTCTGCGCAAATACCATTTGGAAAAAGACTTTAAGCTGAATATTGAAGCCAACCACGCAACCTTAGCCGGTCATAATTTTGAACATGAGCTGGCCGTTGCCAGAATCAACAACGTATTGGGCTCTATTGATATTAATCAGGGAGATTATCTTCTTGGTTGGGACACCGATCAATTTCCCTCCGATGTTTACGAAGCTGTAAAATGCATGCTTCAAGTTCTCAAGGCAGGAGGATTTACAAACGGAGGACTGAACTTTGACGCGAAAGTACGCCGCGGTTCGTATGAGTGGATTGACATTATCTATGCGTATATTCTCGGTATGGATACCTATGCGCTTGGCTTAAAGAAGGCGGCGGCTTTGATTCAGGACGGCAGAATTGACGAATTTGTAAAAAAACGCTATGCCAGTTGGTCCGAGGGAATCGGCGCAAGGATCGTCGCCGGAAAGGAAACGCTGGAAAGCGCGGCGGCATACGCTTTAAATCACGATTGTCCGGCAGTCGAAAGCGGCAGACAGGAACTGTTGGAAGCCATCATCAACAACGTGATGTTTAAGGACTGAAAATCACAGGATGCCGGTCTATAGGATAAAAATTGGCCGGATTGTTTGAAAGGAATGACACGCAATGGCTTATTTAATCGGGATAGATATCGGTACCTCCGGAACAAAAACGGTATTGTTTGATGAAAACGGAACGGTGATTTCTTCATATACGGTTGAATATCCTCTGTATCAGCCGCAGAACGGCTATGCGGAACAATCTCCGGAAGACTGGTGGCAAGCAACCGTTACCTCTCTGAAGGCGGTAATATGCAGCAGCGGTATCAACAAGCAGGATATCAAGGGCGTCGGGTTATGCGGGCAGATGCACGGGCTGGTTATGCTGGATAAACACGGCGTCGTTCTTCGAAACGCTATCCTTTGGTGTGATCAGCGCACCGGAAAAGAATGTGAAGAAATTACCCGGTGCGTAGGCGCCGAGCGTCTCATTGAAATCACCGCGAACCCCGCGCTTACAGGGTTTACAGCGGCAAAAATTCTATGGGTTAAAAATCATGAACCGGAAATTTATGAAAAATGCCGTTCCATTTTGCTGCCGAAAGACTATATTCGTTTTCAATTGACCGGAGAGAAGGCAACTGAGGTTTCAGACGCCAGCGGAATGCAGCTTTTGGATATTCCGAAAAGGCAGTGGTCCCATGAGATCCTAAAAAAGCTGGATATCGATCCCTTGTTGCTGGCAAAGGTATATGAATCGCCCGAAATAACCGGAACGATAACCGCTGAAGCGGCAGCATTAACGGGCTTAAAGGAAGGGACGATTGTTGTCGGCGGAGCAGGCGATAACGCCGCTGCTGCCGTAGGAACCGGCGTTGTTACCGATGGAAAAGCTTTTACAACCATCGGAACCAGCGGTGTGGTGTTTGCGCATACCTCTGACATTGCCATTGACCCCAAAGGACGGGTACATACTTTCTGCTGCGCTGTGCCAGGGGCCTGGCATGTAATGGGGGTTACTCAGGGAGCCGGACTTTCGCTGAAATGGTTTCGCGATACCTTTTGCCATGAAGAAATCGAAACCGCCAAACAGATGAACGTTGATCCCTATTCTTTAATGGACAAAGAGGCCGAACTCGTTCCCATCGGAGCAAACAAGCTGCTGTATCTTCCTTATCTGATGGGAGAACGCACGCCGCATTTAGATCCGGCCGCGCGGGGCGTTTTCTTCGGGCTTTCAGCCATTCACACCAAAAAAGATATGATTCGCGCCGTGATGGAAGGAGTTTCCTACTCCCTGCAGGATTGTTTATCCGTTTTCAGCCAAATGAAAATTTCCGTAAAAGAAATGCTGGCTTGCGGCGGAGGCGGAAACAGTCCGTTATGGCGAAAAATGTTGGCCGATCTGTATGGCTGTACAGTAAAAACGGTATCCTGCAAAGAGGGTCCTGCTTTAGGGGCCGCTTTGCTGGCAGGCGTAGGTGCCGGTCTCTACGGCAGTGTGCAGGAAGCTTGCGAAAAAGTAATTCACATGGATCGCCAAGTTTTTCCGGAAGAAGAAAATCACCGTCTGTATCAAAAAATGTATGATACCTATACCAAACTGTATCCGGCATTGAAGGAATGTTTTCAACAGCTGAACCGATAAACCATAGATAAAAACATTGAATCATGAAAAAGCACTTTACAAAAACAAAAAAAATATGCTAAAATATTTAAGATAAAATCAAAAACAGGCCTTTAATTTGGCACGAGATGCCAGCAAGGTGTATTTTATACTTATATGTTTTACGCCTTGCTGTGCTCGCAGCAAGTTTTTTTATGCCCTGGGGGGTAAAATATATTTTGCGGAGGAAAGCTTATGAAAATGATTTTCAACGTAGAGGACAGGCCGAAGCCTTTACAAGTGGTAGTATATGCCATTCAACAGCTTTTGGCCATCATGGCGGCAACGCTGGTGGTTCCGGTAATTACCGGAAACGGTATGCAGCCGGCCGCGGCTTTATTGGGCGCCGGCATGGGTACCATTGTTTATCTGTGCTTTACCCGTTTTAAAAGCCCGGTATTTTTAGGATCATCCTTTGCCTTTTTAGGTTCCATGGCCGCAGCTTTTGCCGGTGCCGTATCCGTACAGGCCGGCTATGCGGGTCTGATCATCGGCGCGGTTTTCGCGGGTCTTGTATATGTAGTGATCGCCTTCATTGTAAAATTTGCGGGAGTAAACTGGATTAATAAAATCATGCCGCCGGTCGTAATCGGTCCTACGGTAGCCATCATCGGTCTCTCCCTGGCAGGCAACGCGATCGGCGACCTTACCAAGGGAAGCGTTACCGTAAACGTGACCCAACAGATCGCACAGATTAACGAGGCAACGGGTGTTGCTGAGCTTGCGGATAAAACCGAGTCTGTAGCGCTGGCTTCACCGTTTATAGCGCTGCTGTGCGGTCTTGTAACATTAGCGGTTACTATGCTTTGCTCCAGCTACGGTAAAAAGAGCATTCGGCTGATTCCCTTCATCATCGGAATTTTAGCCGGTTATGCCACGGCGCTTGTTTGCACGCTCATCGGCAACAGCGCAGGGATCGACGCGTTAAAGATCCTGAATCTGGCTCCGCTTCAGGAACTCTTTGCCGACGGTGTAACTCTGCAAAGCTTTTTGATTCTTCCGGAATTTACCTTCCTGACAGCAGCTGAGGGTATCAATCAAATTGACAGTCAGTATCTTATTACTTTGGCTGTAGCCTACATCCCGGTAGCCTTTGTGGTATTCGCCGAGCATATTGCCGACCATAAAAACATTTCCTCCATTATTGAAAGAGATCTGCTGGACAAGCCCGGTCTGCACAGAACGCTTTTAGGTGACGGTGTAGGTTCTATGGTAGGCGCTTTCTTCGGCGGCTGCCCCAACACCACCTACGGTGAATCGGTAGCCTGCGTGGCGATCACCCGAAACGCATCGGTTATCACCATTTTGTTTGCGGCAATCGGCGCCATTTTAATCTCCTTTATCGCCCCCTTCGTTGCCTTTGTTAATTCCATTCCCAGCTGCGTTATGGGCGGCGTATGTATGGCATTATACGGATTTATCGCCGTCAGCGGCTTAAAGATGATCAAGAATATTGACCTGAACCAAAATAAAAACCTGTTTGTCGTATCGGTTATTTTAATCGCCGGTATCGGGGGTTTGAAGCTTACATTCGGCCAGGTAGAGATCACCAATATCGCTATGGCGCTGATTCTGGGTATCCTGACAAATTTACTCCTTGCAAAATCCAAGGAAGAAGATACAGAAAATTAATTGATAAAAAATCATTTCCGAGAAAACTCGGAAATGATTTTTTTGGCAAACAGCATCAATCTTCAGAAAAAAAGAGGTCTTTTTTGTGTGGCTCACGGCGGCATTTTTATCGGCGGTCTTTGCAGGCGCTACCTCTATTTTAGCAAAAACAGGCATTCAAAACACGGATAGTGATACGGCAACGGCACTGCGCACCGGCGTAATTGCCGTTTTTTCCTGGCTTATTGTACTGTTCAGCGGAGCAATAAAGGGCGTTTATTCCTTAGAGGGCCGATCGGTATTATTCTTAGTGCTTTCCGGACTGGCAACGGGCGGCTCCTGGCTGTGCTACTTTCGCGCGCTTTCTTTGGGCAGCGTCAATAAAGTAGTGGCTGTAGATAAGCTCAGTACGGTACTGGCCGTATTGTTTTCCTGGCTGTTATTGCGGGAAGAAATAAGCTGGTACGTCTGGATCGGCGCCATCTTGCTGACCGTCGGCGCGCTCCTGATGATACAAAAACAATCTCGGCAGGAACATACAGAAAAGCGATGGCTGTTTTATGCTTTCTTATCGGCGGTCTTTGCCGCACTGACATCTATTTTAGGAAAAATCGGTGTAGAAAATGTGGATTCCAATTTAGCAACGGCTATCCGTACCTGCGTGGTTCTGCTGATGGCTTGGCTAATCTGCATTTTTCAGCGAAAAGTAAAACGGATAAAGCAAATTGATAAAAAAAGTCTGCTGTTCATTTTATTTTCCGGTATAACAGGCGGTCTTTCGTGGCTATGCTATTATTACGCGCTTAAATACGGAAAGATCACGGCAGTAATCGCCATTGACAAGCTGAGCATAACGATTGCCGTTTTATTCGCCCATTTTTTGCTCAAAGAAAAGCTGAACAAGAAGGCCGCGCTGGGTACCGCGCTTTTAACACTCGGCGTGCTGGTTATGATTTTTTAACAAAAGAATTCGGTTATCCGCAAATCATAAAAATTGCCGGTTACAAAAAGCCGAAACCACTTGATAAGGCAAAAAAACTTTTTTCTCAATAAAAATGTCCTTGTTTTTAAAATTAATTTGCGAAAAGCAGTCTGCTGTAAGGAGCTTTATGGGAAAATCAGATATCAAAAGAGTATTAGGGTCTATCCGCCGAGCGGATGAAAAATTCGGTATGATACAAAGCGGCGATAAAATTGCCGTAGGCGTTTCCGGAGGAAAAGACAGTCTTTTACTTTTGTTCGCGCTTTCTATTTACAAAAAATTCTGCAAAAAAGATTTTTCACTTTTTGCCGTTACCGTTTCCTTAGGCTTGGAACCGTTTGATACCACAGCCGTTGAACAATTTTCAAACTCTCTGGGCATCCCTTACACCAGAACAGACTCGGATATCGGTAATATTGTATTTCATATTCGCAAAGAAAAAAACCCCTGCGCGCTTTGCGCGAACATGCGCCGCGGCGCGGTAAACAGTGCGGCCAAAGAGTTAGGATGCAATAAGGTAGCGCTGGCCCATCATCGTGATGACGCCATTGAAACGCTGCTGATGAGTCTTTTTTTTGAAGGGCGCATGAATACGTTTGCACCGGTAACCTATCTTTCCCGTCAGGATTTAACGGTAATCCGTCCCTTTCTCTATGTGCCCGAAGAAATCATTGCCGCCGTTGCGCAAAATAACGCGCTTCCGGTGATTCCCTCGCCCTGCCCGGTAAACGGCAAAACCAAACGACAGGATATCAAGGATCTGTTGTCCTCTCTCTCGGCACAGTTTCCCGATATCCATGAAAAATTGCTGCACGCGCTGGACAATACGGAAAAATATAATCTGTGGGACAAGTATGTAAAAAAATAAAAAGCGAACCGTTAACCCCTCTTGTGAAAATTCTCTCGTTTAAAAATCAATCATTTTCGCGCCGCACTCTATCTGCGCCTATACCACTCTTGTATTTTAAATTCTTTTATTATGCAGTTTCCTACAAGGTGTTTCCGTCTATCAGAGAAAAGAAAAAACATACCGTTACCACCGCATAAAATCAGCTTTTATATTAACAATCAAAAAAATTTCTTTTCTTTGTTTTCCGATTCTATGGAAGTCACACCATTTATTTTTCCCTGTTTCCCTGCAAACGCAGGCTTTTTCTTAAGTGATTTTTTCTTTAGACACATGGCGTTAAAATCAGATTAAACCTGATCGGAAATTTTATCACGAGAAAAATGCAAAAAAATAACCTGAAATTCTTTTGATTGAAGTATAGACTTTCCCTATAAAAATTGCTATAATAAAATAAATAATTAGTAAGGAGTATAAAGCGATGATAAAAGTAACGATTTGGAATGAATTTAAGCACGAAAGAGAAGAGGAAGCTATTGGCAAGATTTATCCCCAAGGAATTCATACGGCGATTGCCGAATTTTTAGGAAAAGAACAAGATATTACCGTTCGATGCGCCACGCTTTTGGATCCGGAATGCGGTCTGACACAAGAAATTCTGGACGACACGGACGTACTGATCTGGTGGGGACATATGGCGCATCATATGGTGCCTGACGAAGTAGCGGTAAGAGTTCAACAGGCCGTACAATCCGGCATGGGGCTTATCGTACTGCACAGCGGGCATCATTCCAAAGTATTTAAGCTTTTGATGGGAACGCCCTGCAATCTCTCCTGGCGTGAAAACGGAGATATGGAACGCGTCTGGGTAATTGATCCCAGTCACCCTATCGCGCAAGGTGTAGATCGTTATTTTGAGCTGGAACATGAGGAAACTTATGCCGAACCGTTTTCCATTCCCGAACCGGATCATCTGGTATTTGCCGGTTGGTATGAGGGCGGCGAGCTGTTCAGAAGCGGGTGCTGCTATCATCGGGGTTACGGAAATATTTTTTATTTTCAGCCCGGTCACGAAAGTTTCCCTACCTTTTATAACAAAACCGTACAGCTTATTATAAAAAACGCGGTGCACTGGTGCGCGCCGGTCATCAGAAAAGTAATTGACTGTCCGCAGGTAGAAAAAATCGGTACAACATCAAAAAAATAAGTTTTTTCAACAGTGTATGTCATAGCTGATTCCATCCACAAAACGGAGGTTTTCTATGAAAGCAAAAAAAACTTTTCTTACCGTGCTGTGCTGCATAGCAGTTTTCATTTATTTACTGGTTGAATTCGGCGCCGTGTTTTCTGTAATATGGGTCAATTCCGAAGCGGAAAAAATCGCGCAGCAATTTGATGAAGTTCTTGAACTTTTAGAGGATGACGAAGCGGTCAGCCAACTGGCATCTTCCATGACGGTCTCCGGTAAAAACAGCGCCGCATTAAGCGTCAAAGCGCGCCGGCTGAAAAAAGAGCTTTCTGAGGAAAATTTCAGCGGCTCTCGCGGAAAGGTGGAAGCGGCAGCGAAAGAATATCTGAACGGCCTGATTTCACTCATCGGCAATGCTTCAAAAAAGCTGAGTAACCAATCGGTTGTACTTTCTCTTTCCTATGACTATGTATATCTGAATCCTTCAGACGCAAAAAAGAAGCTTTCTTTTGCCAGACTTCTTGTGAAAGAAGTCCGCGATGATTTTGATAACGTTTCTGAATTTGAATTCTTTATGTCCTATCTCAAAGGAAAGAACGCCGGAATTGCTTATGTTTTTGTATACGAAGCTTTATTATGGAAACTTTTTTCCGCCATGGCCGATGGAAATCTTATTGTTTATAATAAAAATAATGAAGAGGATTTTTTTGATATTATGCTCCGTGTTTTTGATAAGCAAGAAGAAATCATTGATTTTTTGCAACAAAATCAGAAAGAATGGAATGTTTCCTCCACCGGTAGGCTTGTGATATTGAACAATAAATTAAATCAGCAGTACTCCGATATTGTTCAGGAACGGAACGCGTTACTGGCACAGTTAAATGAAACTTAACTTTTTTGTCTACGTATCAGTATCAAAAAATACAGCAAATAAAGCGGGCATACGTAATACGGTGCCCGCTTCAAATCATCAATAGCATCCTATCTTTTGCGGCGGCAGCGCCGCATTTTTTACTGATAAAACATAACCCAAATAACTTATAAGTATTAAATATTTGTAAGAACACAAAAAACAATGGCATGAATAACAAATCTGAAAATCTTTACTCCTTGAAATGGTTCAACCCAAAGCTGAACGATTCAAACTGCAAACAAACCTGAAACCTGATTTTTGCCATGGTCCGCCGCATTTTGTTTTCCGCCCTCGGTGCGTCAGAAAAACTCCTTATAAGAGAAAAACCGCTTGATAAGCGGTTTTTCAAGGACGCATGGGGTGGTGAGTGCAGTCCGAAAATCAACAATTTTCGAGCGAGCGGCCTCCCCGCCAAGAGGATATTGACTTTGTCGACACTCTCAAGCGAGGGATGTTTGCTCCCTCGCTTTACCTTTTATAAAGAACCGTTATACCGTTTCTCTCTTCTTTTTTGCCGTAACGATAATGCCCAGCATTACGCAAGCCGCAGCCGCAGCCGTAATCATCGCAACCGGCAACACGTCGCCCGTCGGACACGCCTGCGTGGTAACGCCAAAGCTCAAGCTGGCTTTCCCCGTCGTTACTACCTGCGACGGTTTTTGTGTATCCATCGATTCCGTACTGAAGCCGTATACCGTCAAGCTGTCTCCCGCCTTAGCGTCTTTCAGCAACAGCAGCATAAACGGTGTTTTTACTTTGCCGTCTTTTTCGCTGGTTACCGTATCCGGACAAGCAACGGAAAGTTCCGCTACCTTGCCTGCCGCTATAACCGTATCTTGCCCCGTAGCAACATTTGTCCAAACTGTTTCGTCATCAATACGCGCTTCCAGTCTTACCGTGATATCTCTGCTGCCGGTATTATAGACTTTTACCGTCATTTTACCGTTGCCGATATGTCCCGTAAAATTCTGGAATCTTGCATATACCACCGAGCCGTCTTCTATAGAATCTACTTTTATCGTGACTCCTTCTGTTTTGGCCGGCTCTTCAGGGGTTGTCGGTTGTTCCGTCTGTGTTCCTTGCGCTATCGTAACTTCATCTACATAATAAGCAAAAACCGTAGGCGCATCGGCCTTTCCGAACGCGCGGTTTGAGCCGTCAAGGCGAAGAATCAACTGATATGCCTCCGGACTTCCCGCCGCGTATAAGGCTGCGATCGTATTCAGATATTCTTCCGTAACTTTTACGGTTACCTGATATTGCTTCCATTCATCTGTAAGTTCTAAATCTTCTTTTACGCTGATATAACTGTTGACATACCCATTTCCCTCAAGCCCGCCGATTTGGCCTTCTGTATTGGCATTTACATGCTTTTGAGAGTTTAAAATAAATCCAAATTTGGTGTTTTCCGGCGCCGGACTATCGGTCTTTGCCCAGAAGCTGATTGTATATTCTCCCGCGCCTGCTCCGTTATATCCATTGGCTTCATCCTGAATGATTGCCGGACCTAAATCAAACGCTATGGAAGCATAGGCAGAATTTGAAGGCGTAAACTTAATGGCGTGAGCCGTTCCATTCGCGCCGCCTTCAACCCAAGCAATCTCACCTTTTCCTTGAGAAAATGATCCCCAACCTGTTGTGCCTTCTTCCGCGTTTCCGTTTGTTACCGTCATCACGGGGACTTCCGGCACATAAGGATTGTTTGCGCTTTCGGGAATTTGGGTTCCCAATGCCACGGTATAAGAGCCTGTACTGGTGGATAAAGTTCCGCTTTCAATTTTTTCGTTGCCGCTGAGTACAAAAACAGTATCTTTGGGTAAATTAGTTTTTCCTTCAGCATCGGCAAACAAATTGATACGTATAAAATAATCACTGTACGTATAATCAGCCGATCCCCATTTACCGCTGGACTCGGCTACTGTATATTGGGCCGGAACCGTTCTTTCCAGCCAAACGCTTTTCCCCGCGGGAACAAGAATATTGTCATCTTTTACCACCGCAATCCATGTATTGCTTCCGCCCGTTAACGGATGCAAAACGCTGGGAACCAGTGACGCGTAGAAATCCGTTTCGGACTCATTGGAAATCATAACGCCAGCTGTTGCATCATCTCCCGTGACATCATCGGCGGTAAGAAATCCGGTAGTCAATGTAGACGCGATATAATTGATGCCTTTTTCATTAACAACGGTAACCTGCGCAATCCCGGCAAGCTCTACGGTAACATCATCCAGATAAACTCCCGTTACTCCGGTAGCGGCACTATCGCTTCCCACATTATCAAAGCAAAAGCCCGGCGCTGTTTCCAGCGTGGCAAAGGTTCCCTCGTAATACCCTACCATGGTATACCAAGTGTTGGAATCCGTTCCTCTTTCCGCTCTGGTAAGTGCCTTTTGCACCGTCCCTGCCGCGTCTCTGAGCGTAGGACTGGCAATCAATCCGTCGGCTGCCGTAATTTTTTCGGCAGTTTCCACATAGATTCTGGCCGTAATTTTTACGCAGATGGCAGACAATCCGGATTTTTCTACTTCCTCTCGTATCACATCGGCAATATTCAGCATCGGGGAAGCCCAGCTCTTACCGGGAATTGCAGCGTAAAGAACATCATTGTTTTCATTTTCCGGATCTTTTGCAATCTGCAAGTCTCCGCACTGAAATTTTGACCACCCTTCCGGAATCGAAGTCGCGCCGGTAAAGGCAGATTGCTCTTGTGTAAGAAGATTCTCGTTAAATTTTGCGGTATCTGCCGCAAAAACCGATATCATGGAAACGCAAGATATCAGCAATGTCAAAACGAGAACAGTACTCACCGCTTTTTTCATATTTTCCTCTCCTTTTTTATCAATTATAAAAATCTGAATATTCAATCATAGTATACAAAGTGCAAAATTATTTGTCAATATATAATTCAATATTTATTCATATATTTTTACATTTTCCTTTCATAGGTTATTGCTTTAAACAATGACTTGAAGGCTCATCTCTCTTTTTCATGCTTTTATTATTTCTATTTTATGGTATTTTCATAAATTAAAGACGGTAAAATATCGTTTTTATCAAGAATAAACCTTCTGAAGAACGCCGTATCTCTTTTCCTTTATGACAAAAACTTTCTGTTTTCGGCTTTTTATTGACGGATTTCCTCCGAAGAAAATTTTTTAATCCCGATGCTCATATACAATAGCGCATACATATCCTTGATATAAAAAATTCCGCAAGCGATATCCCCGCACATGCGTATACAGCGTTTGCGAGGCAGTTTCCACCGTTTTTATTCCGCCGCGCAAGCCCAGGCCGGTAAGTTTTAAGTAGGCTTCCTTAGCCGTCCACACCGAAAAAAAGCGAATAGAATTCTCTCCGATATACGCGCGTTCTTCTTCGGTACAGATCTTCCGTACCAGGCGCAGATCAAAAGGCTTAATTTCTTCAATATCCGCTCCTACCGGACCGTCATGTACGGCGCAAAGCACCTTTTGCCCCGAATGACTGATACTTACCTGAACCGAACTCTGCGGCAAATAGGGTTTTCCCTCCGCCGTATAGGCTAATTTCAGCGCCGCGGGCGGTTTTCCCAACTGCCGGGAGAGTAGCTGTTTGGCCGTGTAAATTCCCAGCAACGTACGTTTTTTTGCTTCCTCCGAAACATAGCGCTCTACCTGCCGTTCTGTTGCTTCCTCCCGACAAAGCTCTCCGATATCCTTGGGAAGATGACGAATATCGGCAATTTCATACTTCATTGCGTTTCTCCTTTTCAGCAAAACACTGCTTATATTATAAAAAACGGAATCCTTTTTCGTCAATACGCAATTTTATCTTGAAAAAACGATTGCAGAGGTGTATAATTCTTTATTATAAAAACTTTTCTTCATAAAAAGAAAATAAAGGAGCGTACAAAAAATGAAAATCATACAGCAAACCAACATGACCCCAAAGCAAAGCATGGGATATGAAATCATCGCTCAAACCGGACAGCTGCTTGTTATCGACGGCGGCTACAACGGCAACGAAGAGGAGCTGCGCCGTATTATCAAAAGCGCCGGCGGTCATGTGGACTTATGGCTGATTACCCATCCCCATTGTGATCACCATAACGCGGTGATCGGTGTTCTTTCGGATCCGCAGGGAATCACCGTGGATAAAATCGGTACTTCCATGCTGCCGGATTCTTGGGCAGAGGGCAAAAACGACGGAAAAGATCTACTGAGCTGGAACCGTTTTGAACGTACACTCAGCAACGTCTTTCAAATCCGGGAAGGTCAGGTTTTTCAGTTGGGCTCCCTCAAAGTAGAAGTTCTTGCCGGCGCGAATCCCGATTTGGAGATGAACGCTTTTAACAACCAATCCTGCGTGTTCCGTATAAGCGAAAAGGATTTTTCTTTGCTGATTTTAGGCGATCTCGGTGCCGAAGCCGGACGCCGCCTGCTGCAAAAAGGCTATGATTTAAAAGCGGACGCCGTACAGATGGCGCATCACGGTCAAAACGGCGTCGAAGAAGAATTTTATCAAGCGATCCGTCCCGAGTGGGCTTTTTGGCCCACACCCAAATGGCTTTGGGACAATACCCCCTATTTGGGAGGAGAAGCGGGTACCGGTCCCTTTAAAACGCCCGAAGTCATCGAATGGATGAAAAAATTGGGTACGAAAAACATCACCTGCTTTGACCATACGGTGATGTTTGATACCCAAACAAAGAAAACCGAAATCTATTAAAACGTATTGCCATAAAAAAAGAGATAGGCCGTTCCTATCTCTTTTTTTTCCAAACCTCTGTTGAGCAACCGCAGTAGTTTCAATGCAAAGCTTTTATCCGTCGCATCGGGGAGCCCGAAAACGTACCGCCGGGACGTTTTCCGCCCCTTCCGCGCTCTTTGAGGCAAGATTTCGCCCTGTTAGAAAGACGAACCATTTTTTTGACCTACCCCACCGTCTAAAAAAAGATGGACCAAAATTTTTTTGTGTAACTTTTCTGACTTTTTGAAGAGATAAACCGTTCTTATCTCTTTTCTTTACACCAGGATATAAATTCATCCCGCACCGGTTATACCTCCAAGGCAATCAGCCCATGCACATCTTGCTGCAAAAGCGTGCTTTGTCCTTGAAAATAGCGGTATAAATCAAACCGTTTATTTTCTTTTTTCACGCAATAATAAATCTCGCTCATATCCGCGTTCACAATAGGCGCGCTCATATATGAGGAGGATACATTTTCCGCAACCATAACGCTCTCTCCCCCCAGGGAAAGCATCAGCGTGCCGCTGGTTTGAGCTGAATTTTCACCGATTTCAATTCCGGCAAAATACAGCGCGCTTTTTCCGTCATTGGAAAGTACGCTTTGCGCGCTGTACGTTCGGTATTCACTGTTGTATACCGTTCCAGCGTCGCCGCAGAGCAGCCGGTTTTGGCCGTCCATGCCCACGGCATAAAGTTCCGCGCCGTCATTTTGAGGATTCTTAATATACGTAGCCGTATCGCTGAGCTCATAATAAGTAAGATTTTCCACATAGCCCGAAGCAATACGCTGCGTTTCAACCTGACCGTTTTTCCACACAAGCGAATAGACGGCGTTATCCTGCAGGGTCGCGCCCGGCGCTAAAAGAAAGCCGGTATTCTTTTCACTGTTAACCGCCACATTATAAAGCGTATCTTCATCGGTATTGCGCACCAAGCGGGTGGAACGGCCAGAAATATCACAGTAATAGATACTGTAAAGACCTTCCTCAAAAGAATCGCATACACTGTATACGACCCCCTTAGCCGGATCAGTTACCGCGTCGTCATTAAAAAAACTTACATTTTCCGCAAGCGTTTTACTGCGAAGTGTTTGCAGATCCACCGCAATCAGTTCCCCGCTTTTTTGATCGTAATCATAATTGCAAAGCAGATATACAATGCTCTGATCATCAGTCACCGAGGGATAATACACGTTTTCAAAGTTTTTGCTTTTTTTAAAATCCTGGGCAAAAATCTGATAGCTGTACAGCGCGTCATCAAAGGATTCTCCTGTAATTACCGTAGAGCCGGTATCCGATATCCACATGATCGGCGCGCAGGATTCCTCCATGAGAAGGGAATCCCCGTTGTTTACGTCATAGCGAATCAGCCGGGAACGGACCTGCGGATACGTATTGGGTTTTAATGCAAACAGATACTGTCCGTTTTGTGAAAAACGAATGGTATTTGCCGTAACGCCGTTATCCAACGGAACCGTAACGCCGTTATGATATAAATATAAAATACCCAAGGTATTGCTGCCGTCCATAGCCGTGGTAAAGGCCACGGTTTCCATACCGGCAACCGTACGCCAGGAACTGACGCCCTTGCCCAAAAGCAGCGTGTCTTCCCCGTTAAAGAGATACAGCGCGCCCTCGGATACATAGAGCATCTTTCCCGAAGCGGCGTCAATCGCGTAGTCCGCCGTGTAAACGGGATCTTCCGCCTCGGTGTCATATACATTCTTGGCGGCAAGAATGGTTTCTTCCCCGCGCAAAAGATAAATATTGCCATCCTTAAAATACGGTACAAAAGCAATCTCTTCCTGCAAACAGTTGGCTATTGCATGCTCACCCGTGCTTTGGGGCGCAAAGCGTGTAGAAAAATACCAAACCGCCGAAAGCAGCGCAATCAAGCACACGGTAGCAAGGCCGGCAATCAACGCGGCCGTTTTTTTACTGTTTTTGGTCATCGAAAGTACCGCCGCCGGGTTCTTCTTCGGAAAGTCCCATTTCACGGCAAAGCTCGCCCAAATCCGCTCCGGCGCCCTTGGCGATCTCCTGCTCTAAAGAACTCTCCCGCGCGTTGGGAAGCTGTGCGCTGCCTAACGCTTCCAGCCGATTATCGGCCCAAGAGCACAAGCCCGCAAACTGCTCATCGATTTTTTCAAGCATATCTTTGGCCTCTGCCCGCAGCTTATTCAAGTTTGCCGCGGCAGACTGCATTCCCGTAACCCACTCGTCATGCAAACGCTGACACGCCATGTCGCTCTCATGCGCTCTTTGACGGTAATCCTCCTCGATCTCCTTCGCGTGCACGGTAGCCTCCAGCATCACCTTCGCGATCACGCTCTCTTTCTCCTCATAAGAAGCAATTTGCTGCTTGAACTGTGTACACCGTGTTTCCAGTTCCGTCAGCTGTGCCTGCAGACCCGCAATCTTTTCCTCGTAATTCTTTTTCATTTCCGCCACCAAAGCGTCTACTTCCTTGGCCCTGTATTTACCAAGCCTTGCTTTCAATTCCATAAATCAATTCCTTTCCGCGCCGGCTTCCTCAAGCAGCTGTTTTTTTAACTGATACAGCTTATCCGAAAGATCCACCTTATAAACATGAGGCCGAGTAAGCCGTTTATATTCATCCCAAAAAGTATCCATTTGAGCAAAATAGTTCTTTTGTATTTCCTTCAGCGAGGGAGAATTATACACCTTTTTTCCGTCTTTAAAGATCGGTACCAATAAGGGTTTTACGGTAAAATCGGTAATCGTCATCTTTTTCCAGGTATCCACGGGATCAAATATCGTCAAAGGTTTTTCGGTATCGATTTTTTCCTCATCCAGCGTAATTAAATCGGCAATGGCTTTTCCGTCGGCTTTCCCGTAAATCCGATATACCTGTTTATAACCGGGATTAGTAACCTTTACGGCGTTTTCGCTCACCTTAATTTTAGGAATCATTTTCCCGTTTACGATCTCGGCGGCCAGCTTATACACTCCGCCTAAAGCCGGAAGATCATCGCTGGTAATCAGTTTCGTACCTACCCCGTAAACATCCAGTTTTGCTCCCTGCATCTTTAAATCCCATATTACGTTTTCATCCAAATCACCCGAAGCAAAAATCTTTGCATTTTCAAAGCCGGCCTCATCCAGCATTTTTCTGGCACGCTTGCTCAAGTACGCTAAATCGCCCGAATCCAGCCGGATCCCTGTGGGCTCATAGCCCTTGGCCCGAAGTTCTTTAAATACCGTAATCGCGTTAGGAACACCGCTTTTCAGCGTATTATAGGTATCCACCAGCAACAAGCAGCCGCTGGGATACATCTCCGCATAAGCCCGAAAAGCCGAAAGTTCATCCGGGAACGACATAACCCAGCTATGCGCGTGCGTACCGCCGATCGGCACATCAAACATCTGCCCGGTCAGCACATTGCTGGTACCTGCGCAGCCGCCGATCATAGCGGCCCTTGCACCGTAAATACCCGCGTCCGGTCCTTGCGCGCGGCGCAGGCCGAATTCCAATACCGTGGCTCCCTCAGCGGCCGTTGTCACTTTACTGGCTTTGGTAGCAATCAATGTTTGATGGTTGATAATATTGAGCAACGCCGTCTCAATCAGCTGCGCCTCCATAATCGGCGCTTTTACACGGATCAGCGGCTCGCGCGGAAATACGGGAGTTCCCTCTTCAACCGCGTAAATTTCGCCGGAGAAACGGAAATCCTTTAGATACCGCATAAAATCCTCATCAAAAATTTTCAGCGAACGTAAATAATCCAGATCCTCCTGCGCAAAATGAAGATTTTCAATATACTCTATCGCCTGCTCCAATCCCGCCATAATGGCATAAACGCTGTTGTTCTGCAGGGGGCGAAAGAACAGATCAAACACGGCCACATTATCTTTCATGCCGTTTTTCAAATATCCGTTCATCATGGTAAGTTCATAAAGATCAGTCATCATCGTAAGATTTCTCATATTATTTCTCCTTTTCTTCCGGCGCAGTCTCTTGTTCCGGTTCCACTGCCTGCGGCTCTGTAGAAGAGCCGTCCTCTTTTTTCTCTTTTTCCATGGTTGGCATTGGGGTTGTATAATTTTTAATACGCAAGGTTACCAACACCGCAATCGCGATCACACACAGCGCAATACTCAGTATCGCAGAAACGGGGACGAAACCAATCGTCAACTGATCGGTTCTAAGCCATTCAACAATCCCCCGTTCAAAGCCGTAAAGCGCAAAATACAGCAGGGTCAGCTGCCCGTGATATTTTTGCCTGTAGAAAAACCACACAAGAAAAATGCAGATTCCCAAACACCAAACCGATTCATAAAAGAACGTAGCCTGATACCAGCCCGCGGGATCAATGCCCTTGGGATCATCCAAATAAACGGCATAGGGAAAAAACTGCAGCGAAGGATTTTCCACCAGCGCGCCATGCGCTTCCTGATTAAAGAAATTCCCCCACCGGCCGATTGCCTGACCTAAAGCCAGCGGCGCGGCGCATAGGTCGATTAACTGGAAAAAATGATATTTTTCCTTTGAAAATTTACAGTATAGCGCCAGGGCCGCAACGCCCCCGATAATACCGCCGTATATCGCAAGTCCGCCGCTGCGAATATCCACAATATTTTTCAGCGTGGCCACTATATCCCCGGAAACGAAATAACGATTCCACTCAAAAATCACATAATAGCCCCGGGCGCCGATCACGGCGCCGATCAGAACGGCAATCAGCATATCAATGGCCAAATCGGATTTATATCCCCGCCGTTTACATTGATAGGAAGCTAACAGAAACGCCAATAAGAACCCCGTAGCAATGCAAACGCCGTACCAATAAAGATCAAACCCGTCAATACCGAAAAAATTCTCAATCATTACCCCGGTCTTTGAAAGAAAACTCATTCTTTTCCCTCCTGCTTTATCACTGTTTTTTCATTCGTGGTACTGCACACGCAGTGCCACATGCCGTCAAACTCCTTTTCCGCCGTCCGCGCCGCCGCCGGAGTTTCGAACACGCCGAACACCGCGCTTCCGCTTCCGGTCATGGCAGAGAACTTCGCGCCGGTCTTTTTCATTCTTTGTATCAAGTCATTGACCGCGCCGGTCAGCGCCTGTGCCGCCGGCTGCAATACATTACCGCCAAAGCGGGAAAATTCTTCCGTATTTCCGCTGACAAGCGCGTGCACAAAGTTTTCATTCTCCGGACGTTGATCGCTGCCTAAAACATCGTACTTTTGATATACCAGCGCCGTAGATGCCGGCAATTCCCGACGCATAACGCAAAGCAGCGTTTTTTCGGGAATTTCTTGCAGGGGAATCCGCTTTTCTCCGATTCCCTGAACGCGGGCGGCCCCGCCCTTAAGCATAAACGGCACATCCGCGCCTACCCTCAATGCTAATTTTTCTATCTGCTCTTCCTGCAAAAGGCCGCCGAATAAATGATTCAAGCCGAGCAATACCGCCGCCGCGTCGGCACTGCCGCCGCCCATGCCCGCTCCGCAGGGAATTCTTTTTTCTATATCAATTACACAGCCCGCCGCCGCGCCCGTTTCCTTCAAAAACAGCTCCGCGGCGCGGTATGCCGTATTTTTTTGATTGACGGGAATCGTCGGGTCACTGCAGAAAACCTCAATTCCCGCGTCCGTTTTTTTTAAGCGAACCGTATCAAAAAGTGTGATCCGCTGCATAACGGTATCCAAAAGATGATACCCCCGTTCATCGGTTCCGGTAATATCCAGCGTCCAGTTGATTTTGGCCGCGGCCTCTACTGTCAGCGCATGCATACAGTACCCCCGCAAAAAGCAAATCTTTTGCTATAGTATAATACTTTTGACGCCAAAAGGCAAATGCCATAAAAAAAATCAACTGTTTTTTTATATTCTATAATGATTTTTTCACAATAATGTGATATGATAATAAAAAAGAAAAGGATGAATTGATGTTATGTTGGCAATCATAACAGGTGCCAGCAGTGGTTTGGGACGGGAATTTGCCCGACAGCTTGACGCCATGGGCTATGATACCGTACTCTGCGCGCGGCGTGAAGATCGGCTGAATGCCTTAAAGGCGGAAATGAAAAATAACTGCCGTATCTTTTGTGCCGATCTTTCAAAGCCTGAAAACTGCACCGCACTGTTTGAGACTTTTCCCAACGCTGATTTTTTGGTAAATAACGCCGGTTTGGGTAAATTCGGCGGCATCGGGGATACCTGCTTAGATGACGACTTAACCGTGCTTGACGTAAATGTATCGGCGCTGTTTATCCTCACTAAGTTATATTTCAGGGCCTTTGTATCCCAGGGACACGGACGGATTTTAAATGTTGCTTCCGCCGCGGCCTTTATGCCCGGCCCGTATTTCGCGCTGTATTACGCAAGCAAAGCGTTCGTGCTGCGGCTGTCTCAATCGGTTGCCCGGGAAGCCAAAGGTACAGGCGTATCGGTTTCCGCTTTCTGTCCCGGCTCGGTCGATACCGAATTCAATACCGTTGCGGGAACTTCTTCCTCTTCAAAGCCCATCAGCGCCGAGCAGGCTGTACAGTACGCGCTGAAAAAAGCCGAAAAAGGAAAAACCCTGATTGTTCCCACCTTTAAAATCCGTGCGGCAAGAATTTTAGCCAAAATACTTCCCGAGAATATCCTTGCCGAATTTTCATATATTATCCAAAGGAGAAGATGAATTATGCCTTATTTTTATTTTTCAAGTGGTTATGCCCTGCAATGGCTGCTGATTATCGCGGCTCTGATAGTAGGCTCCATCGCCAGTATCGGCGTTCGTTCCGCCTACAGCAAATATTCTAAAATTGCCGCCGCATCCGGTAAAACAGGCGCACAGGTGGCCAAAGAGATCCTGGAAGCAAACGGTATCTATGATATTCGCATTGAGCCTTCGCCGGGCGCGCAGCTTTCGGATCACTTTGATCCCAAAGCCAAGGTAATACGCCTTTCCAAAGGAATTTATGACGGCACAAGCGTTGCCGCGCTGGGCGTTGCGGCCCATGAGGTAGGTCATGCTATTCAATACGATACCGACTATTTGCCCATAAAATTGCGCAACGCCATTCTGCCGGTTGCCAATTTAGGATCCATGCTGGCCTTTCCCGTGGTGATTTTGGGAATTATCATCGGCGGCGCCGCGAGCGAACTGATTATCAATATCGGTATCGCGCTGTTTCTTGCCGTACTGGCTTTTCAGCTGATCACCCTTCCGGTAGAGCTGAACGCTTCCTCCCGTGCTCTTACCTGTTTGGAGTCCGGCGGATATGTCAGCCAAAATGAAAAGGCCGGTTCACGCGCCGTACTGCGCGCGGCGGCTATGACCTATGTAGCGGGCGTCATCGCCACGCTGTTTACGCTCCTTCGGCTGCTGCTGATTGCCCGCAGCCGGGATTAATCTTATTTCTTAAAAGCAGTAAAAAAGCGCCGCAAGTGTGTTTTCTGCAAAAAAAAGAGAGGATAAAGATTTTAAGAAGAACTTTTGTCGTGTCCTAATAAAGAGGGGCTGTCGTAACCAGCCCCTCTTTTTATAAGTTTTATGTCAGATAAATTTTTCTAAATTGTCTCAAGCTTTCTTCGCTGCCTAATGTAGGCCGATATTCTAAGCCGCATGCGCCCTTATACCCGGCCTCATCCACTTTGCGGAAAATCACTTTATAATCGCTTTCGCCCATCTGTAATTCAATACGTCCCGGGTGTCCCGCGCTGTGTAAATGCGCGATGCAATCCAGATGATTGGTTATATTGGGGATGATATTTCCTTCCATGACTTGTTGATGATAAATATCATATACCACCTTAACCAGCGGATGATCCACTTCATGAATGATATCAAACGCTTCCGTTGCCTGCCACAGATAGTAGCCCGGATGGTTGACAAGAGTGTTTAGCGGCTCTATCATAACCGTAACGCCGCTTGCTTCTAAAATGGGTTTGGCCTCTTTCAAAGCCGCTACAATGCTGTCGTGCTGCTTTTCCCGCGCTTGGCCCGTATCTTGACCCACTTGCGTAATCAAATGTTTTACGCCCGCCGTTTTTGCCGCTTCACAGCTTTCCTTTAATCCATCCAGCCATTTCCGCCGCATTTCCGGATTTGTCATATTAAATTCCGTAGTGCACATACTCAAAAGTTCCACACCCGTTTCCTCGCAGGCATTGCGCACCGCCGGCAGATCCAGACTTCTCCAATCATAAGTTTCCGCCGCGTCAAACCCGAACTCTTTCACCTTGTAAATGGCGTCAACAAAATTCATGTTTCCGAAGAAACAAGGAATGGGAATACAGATTCTCATTTTTCTTCCTCCTCAAAGTATACGGTTTCGCCGGTCTCCATGGAACGGTTGGCCGCAAAGGCCAGTTTAAGCGATTTTAATCCGTCTTGATAGGGAGAGCGTACCAAACTGCCGTCGCCTGTTTTTATGGCGTCAATAAACGCACGGTCCAAATCATAGGTCTGATCATTGCAGCGCTTTATATCTACGGTTCTGTCTTTGGTTGTGATAATTAAATTATTGCGCAGACGATAATCCATTACAATATCATTGAGTATCAGCACCAAACCGCAATTGGGGCGTACACCTTGAGAATAGCACGCGCTTTCAAGACACGCGGTTACATTGTTTTTGAATCGAATCAAACAAATAGAGTAATCATCCGTATCATATTCAGGGCTTGCGTCCACTCCCGGACGAATCATACCGGACTGGCTCATCGCGTAAACAGACAAAGGCTCGCCGAACAACCATCGCAGGCCGTCCACCAAGTGAATATTCTGCTCTACCAGCTGGCCGCCGCAGGTAGATTTCTTCTGCCACCACCAAACGCCGGGGATACCGCCGATCCAGGCGCCGTTCACAATACCGCCCTGCTTATGCTTAGGTAACTCTTCCTTGACCATTTCCATTAAGTCCAGATACCGATCCTGAAACCCTACCGCGGTAATCAGCTTTTTTTCCTCAATCATTGCCGAAATTTTTTCCGCCTGCTCCAAATCCAGCGTCATAGGTTTTTCAACCAGGAACGGAATTCCCATTTCAATCGCTCTTGTTTCGGTATCGGTGTGCGCGGTAGGCTCAACGGCAATAAAAATCGCATCCAATGAATCTTTACTTTCATTATCATATAATTCGGTGTGATTTTTATACTGTCTTTTTGCGCCTGTTCTCAGCGCAGCGGCAACCCGCCTTTCCTCCACCGGATCCGCTACCGCCGCTATCTCTACATCCTCCATCTTCAGCAGCTCATCAATATGATTGCCTTGTCTTCCCCCACAGCCGATCAATCCAATACGAAATTTTTTCATATCCAATCCCCTCATTTTTTATTGACTTATCAGTCTTATTTTTTTATAATTATATTGCACCCAATAAGCGAATGTCAATGATAAATAATTGCAAAAAATATAAGGATGTTGCATATGTTTGTTGAAATTAACAAAGCACTTTCTCCGCATTTGCCTTTGGTTCCCGTAACCATCGGTGAATCGAAAAAACAAGGACGGCTGGATCGCGCCTCCGGATTCGAACTGCACCAATTTATATGGGTTACATCCGGAGAAGGCCTTTTTTCAGCCGGGGGAAATACAAAAATTTTAACCAAAGGGCAAGGTTTTTTCTCCCGAAAAAATGTTCCGCATCTTTACCAATCTACCGGCGGAAAATTTTCCACCATGTGGGTCACTTTTTTAAACGGTGAAAATTTATTGGATTATTACGCGATCGGCGATTATTTTTTCTTCCGCGCACCGGATTTTTTAAACAATTCCACCCTTCAGCTTATGGATCTTTGCAAAAATTCATTTTCAGGCGCTATTCGTTCCGCGCACGCTTTTGTCTGGGCGGTAGAGCTGTTAGACGCGCTTTTTAAAAAACCTGTTTCGCAAGCGGAACAAATCGCGCAGTTTTTAGAATACAATTTTGACAAGCCCCTTACACTGCAGGAAATCGCGGATTATATGGGAATGGATAAATTTCAGCTTTGCCGCCGCTATGTGAAAGAGACCGGAAAGACCGTTATGCAATCTTTAAAACGGCTGCGCATTCAAAAAGCAAAAAATCTGCTTCGCTACAGCGCATACTCTGTGGAACAGATAGGAATGATGTGCGGTTTTGAAAGCGCCAGTTATTTTATCAAAACATTTCGGGAGGAAACCGGCGGCACACCGCGGCAATACCGACAAACGAAAAGATAAAATTTTTAACGCGGTTTACTGAAAAATCAGGTTTTTATGCGATATTGAAAATTTTTAACAAAGACAATGAAATTCAAAAAAGCCGACAGACTGAAAATTTATAAAAAAGAATCGTAAAGAATGAGAAAAGCGCAAAAGATTTGATATAATGCTTGCCGATTCTGACGGAAGCGACAGTGCGTTTTCAAATACCATAAAAGCCGGCGGATCCACGATTCTTATGGGCATTAGAAACGGTTTAGACTTGCAGAAGATTAAATTTTACAGAAAACCGCCTATCGGAACGTATATTGAAAAGAGAATCCCTTACTGCCGCAAAACAAGCTGTCTTTTCATGCGTTGATTTACAGATAAAAAATCCCGCCGGCTCTTCTTTTGCGGGCCGGCGGGATTGTCTTTCTAACGCCTTGGTATATTACGCTATCGATCCGAAAACGGCAGATCCGTTATTTTTCAGGGATTATAATTTTTTGGGAGCTAAACCCATCTTGCGCTGTACCTTAGCCAATGTTTTATTGGCCGTATAGGAGGCCTGACGGGCGCCCTCGGTATAGCATTTTTCAATATACGCCTTATCCGCCATAATCCGCTTAAAATTCTCCTGAATCGGCCGTAAAGTTTCTACCACAACTTCGCCTACGGCTTTTTTAAAATCACCGTAACCTTTCCCGGCAAATGCTTGTTCAATAGCGGTAATCTCCTGTCCGGTGCAGGCCGCGTAAATTTCAATCAAATTCGTCACACCGGGCTTGTTTGCCGCGTCATGAATAATGGTACTGTCGGAATCCGTTACCGCGCGGGCAAATTTTTTCATTACGACATCCGGTTCATCCAGAATGGAAACGAAAGCATTCGGATTTTCTGCGCTTTTGCTCATTTTACTGGTAGGATCGGTCAGGCTCATAATACGGGCACCGTTTTTGGGAATATATCCCTCCGGTACGGTAAACGTGTCACTGTAAGCGCTATTGAAACGAACGGCAAGATCTCTGGCCAGTTCCAAATGCTGTTTTTGATCCTCGCCCACCGGTACCAAATCGGCATTATATAAAAGAATATCCGCCGCCATCAGTACCGGATAGCACAACAGGCCAAGCCCTACATTCGCGCCCGCTTTTTTGCTTTTTTCCTTAAACTGTGTCATCCGGCTCATTTCACCCATATAGGAATTACAAGTCAGCAGCCAGGAGAGCTCACTGTGCGCCGGTACGTGAGACTGAAAAAACATTACATTTTTTTCCGGGTCAAGGCCGCAGGCGATATATTCGGCATACAGCTCAATACAGCGTCTTCTCAATTCCGCGGGTTCCTGCCGTACGGTAATGGCGTGAAGATCCACCACACAGTAATAACAATGATATTCGTCCTGCAGCTGCTTCCAGGAACGCAGCGCGCCTAAATAATTGCCGATGGTCACACAGCCCGAAGGCTGTATACCCGAAAAAATTACTTTTTTATCGTCCGTCATCTTTTGTCTCCTATTTTTAAAATTTCCTGCGCCATCGCGTCTTTAGCGCAAACGCCGCGATGCAATATCGGCTTTTGCTTCAACCCCGCGATCTGCGCCGGCATAGCCACGCCCATTTTTTCAAGAACGGCGGCCGCTTCAAACTCATCCTCCGGAGCGCTTCCGGAAATAGCGGTAAGTACCGCGCGGGGGAACTTATACGGATTTGCCGTAGAAAGAATCACCGTAGGCGTAGCGTCACCGGAAGTCTTCTTATACTTTTCATATACGCTGACCGCCACGGCTGTATGGGTATCAATGCAATACTTCTTTTCCTGCCACATCCGCGAAATGGCCGCCTGCGTTTCTTCCTCATCCGCGCAGCCGGCGTCAAAATTTTGCTTTAAGGCTTCCCGCATCCGCGCGGAAATCGAATATTTTCCTTCCTGCTTTAAGAGGGCCATCTTTGCGCTTACCGCTTTATCGTCCCGACCGGAGAGCTCAAACAACAACCGCTCCAGATTGCTGGAAATCAAAATGTCCATAGAGGGCGACATGGTTTTATAAAACGCGCGGTTGGCATTATAAGTACCGCCAGCAAAGAAATCCGTAAGCACGTTATTTTTATTGGAAGCGCAAATCAGCTTGTAGATGGGCAGTCCCATGCGCATCGCGTAATAGCCGGCTAAAATATCGCCGAAATTACCGGTGGGAACCACAAAATTAATCTTTTCGCCCGCCTGAATCCGCCCGGATTTCAGCCAATCGGCATAAGCGCTGAAATAATATACGATCTGCGGAACAAGGCGGCCCCAGTTGATTGAATTGGCACTGGAGAGCTTTACGCCGTTTTGCAGCAGTTTTTCCCGTACGGCCGCATCGGCAAAAATCTTTTTTACACCGGTCTGCGCGTCATCAAAGTTTCCGTTGACGGCACATACAAACACATTGCCGCCCTCCTGCGTGGTCATTTGCAGCTGCTGCATCCGGCTGACTCCCTGATTGGGGAAGAAGACCGCGATGCGCATGCCGTCTACATCGCAAAAGCCCTCCAGCGCGGCCTTGCCTGTATCGCCGGAGGTAGCCACAAGAATCAGAATATCGCATGTTTCACCTTGCTTTGCTTTGGCATACTTTAAGAAGCGCGGCAAAATCTGCAGTGCCACATCCTTAAAGGCCAGCGTAGGGCCGTGAAACAGCTCCAGCACAGCAGTGCGCTCGTCTATCTCGTGCAGCGGCGCCACGGCGGGAGTATCAAACTTCGCTTCGTAAGCCCCGCGAATGCAGTCTTCCAGCTCTTCTTTTGAAAAATCCGTTAAATAGCGGGAAAGCACAGCATATGCTCTTTGCGAATAGGACATTTCCGCCATGGCGGAAATGTCCTGCAAATCAATTTTAGGAAATTCTTGGGGAACAAACAGCCCCCCTTCGGTGGAGATCCCCTGAACAAAACATTGAGACGCCGAATACGAAAGGGAGGAATCCCTGGTGGAAGTATATTTCATAACGTTACCTTAATCTACTAAAAATTCCTGCATAAACGCGGGGATTTCTTCTTTATCGGCGCTTACCGAAAGAATCAGCTCCACACGATGTTCCTCGCAAAGGGGTTTCAGCTTGATAAATAAATCCTCCAGTTCCTCAATAGGACGATCCATATGCTTTAAGAAACCGTCAACATAGATTTTTTCCAAATCAAAGTTGGAAGCAATGAGTCCGCTGATAAAACCCAGGAACAAATACGCCCCCTTTACCCCGTATTCATTGGTATCAATAAAGCGGATCTGATGCTTCAGGTCGCAGATATACCGTTTGCTGTTGAAAAGAAAGGCTACGTTGCCCTTGCAGGTTTCCGAAGCGATATTGGCGCTCTCAATAATTTTTTTTGTTTTGCCCGCTCCTTTTTTTCCGTAAATGATCTTGATCATAGAAAAACCTCCTTCTTAAGATTACACCTGTATTATAAACCATTTCGGGTGAAATTTCCATAGATTTTTGATAAAATTTATTAAAAACTATTTTTTCAAAAGCTTCGCCGCTAAATAATGATGCTCAAACGCGGCATGAATATCTTTATCCAGCGCTTTCAGCATACCGTCCAGCTCTAAATCACCCATAGCCGTGTTTCGTCCGGCGGCATATTCTTTATCCACCAGCTCTTTCATCTTTACGACGATATCATCACGTTTATCCACGGATATCTCACCGCTTAAATGATAATAGCCGTTTACCCAATAGGCAATACCCGCCAGACCGGAGTGGGCATCCACAATGACGGTAGCGGGACGGTTCAGAATCGCTTTCGTATCAAAGATGTTATAGATTTCCTCGTCTTTGAGCATACCGTCAGCATGAATCCCCGCGCGCGTAGCATTAAAGTTACGGCCTACAAACGGTGTATTGGCCGGGATATCATAGCCCAGCTCATTTTCAAAGAACTGTGCGATCTCGGTAATTACCGAAAGATCCATGCCGTCTGTCGTTCCCCGAAGAGAAGCATACTCAATGGCCATCGCTTCCAAGGGGCAATTGCCCGTACGCTCGCCGATTCCTAAGAGTGAACAGTTTACGCTGCTGCAGCCGTAAAGCCATGCCGTAGCCGCGTTGCTTACTACTTTGTAAAAATCATTATGTCCGTGCCATTCCAGCTGTGCGCTGGGCACGCCCGCATAGTGGTTCAAGCCATAGATAATGCCCTGCACACTGCGAGGGATCGACGCGCCGGGATAGGACACACCGAAGCCCATCGTATCGCAGGCGCGGATCTTTATGGGAATTCCGCTTTCCTGACTCAGCTTCATCAGCTCCGTAGCAAAGGGAACCACAAAACCGTAAAAATCTGCCCGGGTAATATCCTCAAAATGGCACCTCGGTACAATTCCCTGCTCCAAAGCCGCTTTGACGATAGAAAGATACTTTTCCAGCGCGCCCGAACGGGTCAGATTCATTTTTTTAAAAATGTGGTAATCCGAACAGCTGACTAAAATACCTGTTTCTTTTAAGCCCATGGCCTTTACCAATTCAAAATCCTTGGGATTAGCGCGGATCCAGCTGGTCACCTCGGGAAAGCGCAGCCCTAATTCCAAGCATTTTTCCACAGCGGTACGGTCTTTTTCACTGTAGAGGAAAAACTCGCTCTGGCGAATGATACCGTTTTTTCCGCTGAGACGGCTGAGCATCTTATAGATTTCCACGATCTGCTCGGCCGTAAAAGGAGAAGTTGATTGCTGTCCGTCGCGGAAGGTCGTATCGGTAATCCACAGTTCACTGGGCGTAATCATTGGCACATGACGTTCGTTAAAAGCCACCTTCGGAATGGATTTATAATCATACAGCGCGCGGTACAGCTCAGGTTCGGCTACATCCTGCAGCGTATAGTGATAGATATTCTCGGTTAAATGATTGGTATGGTTATCTAATTTTAACATCACTTTAATCCTTTCACAAAATCACGAATTCTTTGCAATCCCTTTTGGATGGTCTCCATGCTGGTGGCATAGGAAAGGCGAATATATCCGTCCGCACCGAAGGGAAGCCCCGGGACCACAGCCGTCATTTGCGCGTCCAGCAGGTATTCGGTAAAATCCATAGATCCCTTGATTTTTTTACCGTTATACTCCTTGCCGATCACATCTTTGATGCAGACCATGACGTAAAATGCGCCCTTGGGCATCTGCGCGTGAAGACCGGGAATCGCGTTTACCGTTTCCACCATATAATTTCTGCGCCGCCGGAATTCCTCCAGCATAGCGCTGAACTCCGGATTCTCGCTGGTAATAGCAGCAAGGGTGGAATACTGGGCTACGGTATTAGGATTGCCTGTAGCGTGGCTCTGATAGCTGCCGATCATCTTTGCAATCTTCGTATTGCTGATGGAATAGCCCATCCGCCAGCCTGTCATGGCGTAAGCTTTAGACATCCCGTTTACAAGAATCACCCGGTCATTCGCTTCGGGAATCATCGCGGGTGAAAAATGCTTTGCCCCGTCATAAACCAGCGCGTCATAGATTTCATCGGAAATAATCATAAAATCCTTTTGAATGGCCAAAGCGGCGATCGCGCGTACTTCTTTTTCTGTAAGCACCGCGCCGGAAGGATTGGAGGGACTGTTCAAAATAATAGCCTTGGTATGCTCCGTTACCGCGCTTTCCAGCGCGGCAAAATCAATGGCAAACCCCTTCTCTTCAACCGTGGGAACAAACACCGGAGTGGCTCCGGCCATTTTGATCAACTCCGGATAGCTGACCCAGTAGGGAGCAAACAGTATAACTTCATCCCCCGGATTGCATATGGCCTGCAGGGCATTGAACAGCGCCTGCTTCGCACCGTTGCTGACAACTACCTGATCAAAAGTATAGGTTACCCCCAGGTTTCTTTGGGTAAGAGCGCAAATAGCCTGCCGCAGCTGCGGCATCCCCGCGGCGGCGGTATATTTCGTCTGGCCGTCCTTTAAGGCGGCAATCGCCGCGTCTACTATGTAAGCAGGTGTGGCAAAATCAGGCTCGCCCGCGCCGAAACTTACAACATCTTTGCCCTCAGCGCGCATGGCTTTGGCCTTAGCGTCAATCGCCAGCGTTACCGAACCTTGAATTCCTTCGCATTTTTTACTAAACTGCATTGTCTTTTCCCTCCGCATCTTTCTGTTTAATTTCCGCCGTTTGTTCCGCCGCGTTCATTGCCTTACGCGCAATGCCGGCAAGGATAGCTACAATGGGCGCGCCTAAAATCATGCCCACCGTTCCCATCATTGCGCCGAAGACCGCGATCCCCGCAAGCAATAAAAGCGGGCTGACCTGCAGCGCGTCGCCGGTAAGCCACGGCGTTAAAATGTTTCCTTCAATCTGTTGACAAATCACCATAAATACGGCTGTCCATAAAGCCAAGCGTACATCTCCCACTGTCAACGCGATTAAAATGGGAGGTACCGCGCCTATAATCGGGCCGATATAAGGTACCAGATTCGTGATGCTTACAATGGTAGCCAATAAAATGGCATACGGCAAGCCTAAAATCAAAAAGCCGATATAACTTACAATTCCCAGCCCCAAAGAAGTAGATAATCTTACCACGATATATTTTTCAATAATAATGTCGCTCTCATGGCATACGGCGCACACATTCTTATAATGAACGTCATTGCGCACGAATACACGCAGCAAACGCTTAACAGAATGCTTGATTTTATTATAATCATACAGCAAACAAAAGGTTGCGATAATATAGACCACCGCGTCGAAAAGAAAGCTCATCGTGGAAGATACGATTCCCGTGGCGGCGGAAAACAGCTGAAAAGCGCCCGCAAAAGCCTCCGCGGAATCTTTGGCCTTTTCCGCCGCTGATTCCAGCACCGATACTACATAGCTGTTAACATCGATATCCAACCACTCGGAAAGCGCTTCAATCTGCTGATTGAGAAACTCGGTAAAGATACCGATATATTCCGGCAGGCGAATGACTAAATCCGTTATATTATTGATAACGTTCGGCACGATAATAGCCACCAGCAGTCCGGCCAGGCCTAAAAACAGAACCAAAACCGTTACACAGGCTACCGGATGCTGCCATTTATGCGTCTTCTTTTTGCTGAGAAGCACCAGCAGTTTTTCCAGCCACATCACCGGATGCCGCAGCAGATATGCTGTGGCAAAAGCGATCAAAAACGGCGTAAGCGCGGCAATCCCTCTTCGCAGCGCCGGCATAATACCGGCAAAAATCTGCCAAACCAGAATGGCCACAAACACCAAGGCTACGACGGCCCAGAAACGTTTTTCGCTTTTCAATCAAAGCTCCTCCTGTCAGTTTTGACGATTTGCCATCTTTGCGGCACGGTATCTGGCGGTAGGATCCAATATTTTTTTCCGTATCCGTATATTGGCCGGCGTTACTTCGGCCAGTTCGTCCTCACCTAAATATTCCAGCGCCTGTTCCAAGCTCATGCGTTTCGGCGGTATCAGATGCAGCGCGTCGTCTGAGCCGGCCGAACGAGAGTTGGTCATATTTTTACGCTTGCACACATTGACCTCGATATCCTCCGGCCGTGAGCTTTCGCCTACAATCATACCGCTGTAAACCTGTTCGCCCGGGCCGATAAACAGCGTTCCGCGTTCCTGGGCGTTAAACAGTCCATAGGTAATGGATTCACCCGTTTCAAAGGCAATCAAAGACCCGTTTTTTCTGCCGGGCAGCTCGCCCTTATAGGGCGCGTAGCCGTCAAACACCGAATTCATAACTCCTTCACCGTGGGTATCGGTTAAAAACGTACTGCGATAACCGAACAATCCCCGCGCCGGAACAATAAACTCCATACGGCGCATCGTGGGGCTTAAAGAAAACATATTGACCATTTCCCCGTGGTTTGTTCCCATATGCTGGATTACCGTACCGGAATAAGTATCCGGAACGTCAATAATCACGCGTTCCATCGGCTCACAGAGTTTCCCGTCAATGGTCTTAAGCAGTACCTCGGGCTTACTGACCTGCAGCTCGTAGCCCTGGCGGCGCATATTTTCTATCAAAATAGAAAGATGCAGCTCTCCCCGGCCGGAAACCTTAAAGCTATCGGCGGAATCCGTATCCTCTACACGCAGAGAAACATCCGTTTCAATTTCCCTGTAAAGCCTGGCGCGCAAATGACGGCTGGTAAGATATTTTCCTTCCTTGCCGGCAAACGGAGAATCATTTACCGAAAAAGTCATGCTTACGGTAGGCTCGGTAATTTTTACAAACGGCAGCGGCTCTATCGTGTCGGGACGGCAGAGCGTATCGCCGATATTGATATCGGCAACCCCGCTGACCGCAACGATTTCGCCCGCGGAGGCTTCTTCCACGCCGACGCGCTTGAGCCCCTCAAATACCGAAAGACTGGTTACGCGTACATTACTGCGCACCCCCTCGCTTCCGTAGGTGCAAAGGGAAATCATATCGCCGGTTCTTATGGTACCGCGCTCGATCTTCCCGATTCCGATGCGGCCTACATATTCGTTATAGTCAATAGTGGAAATCAGCATCTGCGCCGGCTGCGCCGGATCTCCTTCGGGGCAGGGCACATATTCTAAAATCGCGTCTAAAAGCGGCGTCATATCCGTGCCGGGCACGGCCGGATCGATTGATGCCGTTCCCTCTCGGCCGGAGGCATAAATAAAGGGGCAATCCAGCTGAGAATCGTCGGCGCCCAGCTCAATAAACAGATCCAAGACCTCATCGGCAACGTCGTCCGGGCGGGCATCGGGACGATCCATTTTATTGATCACCACGATCACTCGAAGTCCCAGTTCCAGCGCCTTGGAAAGTACAAACCGCGTCTGCGGCATCGGGCCTTCGAAGGAATCCACCAGCAGCAGCACGCCGCTGGTCATCTTCAGCACACGCTCCACCTCGCCGCCGAAATCGGCGTGACCGGGTGTATCCACCACATTGATTTTTGTATTTTTATAGTGAATCGACGTGTTTTTGGATAAAATCGTAATGCCGCGTTCACGCTCGATATCGCCCGAATCCATCATACGTTCCTGCAGCTGCTGATTTTCCCTGAAAATGCCGCTTTGCTTCAGCATTTCATCCACCAGCGTGGTCTTTCCGTGGTCTACGTGGGCAATAATGGCAATATTTCTGATATCTTCTCGTTTCAAAGCAAGTACCTCATTTGCAGTATTTTTGTTTGATTACTGCAAAAAGCAGCAATCAAATAGCATATTTTTAAAAACACAAATATAACATTGCATAAAATGCAATATTTTGCGCAAAAACTTTCAAAAATATATAGCCATATTGTAGCATATCGTTGCTTGATTGACAAGCAAAACAATGAGAAAACATTTTTAAATCGGAAAATTTTTCGGCTCAGCGATATTTTAACAATATAATATTAGGAGGATGTTACGTCAAAAAATTTCCTGGGGACAAGGCGTATAAATGAAAATTCTTTTGCATACTATCCATTGAGGTGATAAAAATGGGAACATCCCAACGCATGAAAAAGAGAGAAATGAAAAAAAATCTGACAGCGCTGCTGATCATCGCGGTGTTTGCCGTCATTGTCTTCAGTGTAAATTCCATCGGTAAATTCATTGCCGAGAAAGTAATACAGCCGGTTATGAGCATGGGCACGGCAAAGGATGAGCGTATTGTAACCAATACCGTAAAAATTGAAGCGTTGGAAATTTACGGTGTAGGCGCGGGACAATTCGAGGATGCCGCGTCCGCCGCGGAAACCGTAAAAAAGATTCAAGACGGAGGCGGTGCGGGATATGTGCTGGAAACCACCGAGGGCTTTACGGTACTTGCTTCCTGTTATACGGATGAAGAGTGGGCCGAAAGCGTAAAAGAAAAGCTTTCCTCTTCTTTTGATACGGTGGGGGTATTCCCCTTAAAAGGCGATGAGCTTTCGATAAAAATTACCGGTACGCAAGCCCAGGCGGAGATGATCGGGCAGGCTTTTGATTCTTTGCGCACCACAGTGAAGGAAATGGTGGATTTATGTGTAGAAACCGACAAAAGCGATGTAACGCGTTTACAGGCCTGTACACAGATTCAGCTATGCCGTACCGATACGGCCAAACAATTGGAGCAGTTAAAGACTTTAGAAAGCGGAAACCGCGTAGTGACCGTTTTAGAAGAGATGCTCACCTGTACCGCCACGGCTTTGGATGAAATGCCCGAAAGCTCAGACGACGCTTTTGCCCAAAAATTAAAATATGCTTCAGCCTCGCTTGCCGGTGAATACCTTAATTTTTATACTTCGCTGGAATAAAGAGCTTGGCTGCCGCGGGATTGAAAATTCTCCCATTTGATAAAACGTTTCTCGGTGCTCTTTCCTTTCTTTAAAACGGAGCTGTCGTAACCTTTGTTTTTAAAATTACGGTTTCCGTCAGCTCCCTCTTTCTTTATAATACACTCTTTATAATACACTATGTATATCATTTACGCCGCCTATCTATACCGCTTACCCGTCTTTTAAAAAGCCGTGTCTCCTTTTCACGCAGATTGAAAAACCCGGCCTATTGTGCAATGATATTAGCTGTAAACGATGCCTTATTTTATATCGGAGAAAGAACAAAAGAAGAGACAAAATTTTAAATCTTTTCCTTTCCGACAAGCAAGCGGACGGCTTTTTTACCTTTTGCCGTGAAAGCCTGATAACACGGAAAACAGCTTGCTTTTTTAAAGCAAAGGCGGTATAATAGGTAGCAATATGGATAGTGAAGGAGTGACTTTTGATGGCAGAAAACGTTTTGGATACCCTGAAAGCCCGCGGCTTTGTAAAACAGATTACTTTTGAGGAAGATCTGTACCGGCTGTTAGGCAGCGAAAAGGTAACGTTTTATGTAGGTTTTGATCCTACCGCCGACAGCCTTCACGTAGGGCATTTTCTTGTTTTGATGGCCATGGCGCATATGCAGCGGGCCGGTCATCGGCCTATATGTCTGGTAGGGGGCGGTACCGGCTGCGTGGGAGATCCCAGCGGCAGAACGGATATGCGTTCGATGATGACATTAGAAACCATTCAGCATAACGTGGACTGCTTTAAGAAGCAGATTGCAAAATTCATCGATTTTTCTGACAATAAAGCCATTATGGTGGATAACGCCGAGTGGCTGCTGAAGCTGAACTATGTGGAATTCCTGCGGGATATCGGCGTATATTTTTCAGTAAACCGTATGCTTACGGCCGAATGCTTTAAAACCCGCATGGAAAAGGGGCTCTCCTTTTTGGAATTCAACTATATGCTGATGCAGAGCTATGACTTTTTAATGCTGTATCAAAAATACGGCTGTGCTCTGCAGCTGGGCGGCGATGATCAGTGGTCCAATATGCTCGGCGGCGCTGATTTGATCCGCCGCAAAGAGAAAAAAGACGCTTTTGCCATGACGTTTACGCTTTTAACCAAGAGCGACGGTCAAAAGATGGGCAAAACCGCCGGCGGCGCGGTTTGGCTTTCGGCGGAAAAAACCTCGCCGTATGATTTTTATCAGTACTGGCGGAATGTGGATGACGCCGATGTGGAAAAATGCTTAAAATTGCTGACGTTTCTCCCGCTGGATGAAATTGCCCGGCTTTGCGCGCATCAGGACGAACGCATCAACGCGGCAAAAGAACGGCTGGCCTATGAGGTAACCAAGATCGTACATTCCGAGGAAGAAGCAAAAAAAGCGCAGGCGGCCGCTGCCGCCGCTTTCGGCAAAGGGAGCGAAGCGGATATGATCTGCGTAACCCTCAGCAGACAGCAGGCCGCCGGCAGAGTAACGGAGCTGCTGATGCTTGCGGGAATTACCAAAAGTATCGGCGAAGGCCGCCGTTTAATTGAAGGCGGCGCCGTATCGTTAAATGAAGAAAGAATCACGGATGTAAACGCCGCTGTTGATCCAAAGTTCCTTGACGCGGGGGAATTCATTCTGCACAAGGGCAAAAAAGTCCATAAAAAGATCATTGTTGAGTAACTATGGAGTATAAAACACTTGCTTCCGCCGGAAGCTTTGAACAAGTTCTGCAAAAGTCTACGTTTATCGCCTTGGCGGATATCGCCCAGGATGAACAGCAGGCTCTTGCGGTAATAAACAGCCAAAAAAAGCGCTATCCTGACGCGCGCCATCACTGCTGGGCCTACCGGTTAGGGCCTGCCGGTGAAGCTGTGCGCTGCAGCGATGACGGAGAGCCGCAGGGCACCGCCGGTGTACCCATTCTTGAATGCTTGAAAAAAAAGAATATTACCAATGCCGTTGTTGTAGTCACGCGCTACTTCGGCGGTATTCTTTTGGGTACAGGCGGACTTACGCGGGCTTATGCCTCCGGCGCGGCCGGCGCGCTTGACGCCGCAGGAACATCCTGTATGGTACAAAGCGTAAAATTCGAAGTTTCTATGGATTATACCCAATTTGCCTATAGTGAACATATCATAAAAAATACGGACTACATTGTCTTGAAATCGGTTGATTTTTCAGAATGCGTTTACCTGCACTGCATCGTTCGCCAAAAAGATGAAGACCGTTTTGAAAAAGAAATCGCTTCCCTGACAAACGGGCGTGCTCGCTGTCAAAAGACAGACGCGTTATACTATTCATGGGAGGAAAAGCAATGAAAAGCATGAATATGACGCAGGGGCCGATACTCAAACAGCTGATTTTGTTTGCCGTACCGATTTATTTGACCAACCTCCTGCAAAACCTTTACAATGCGGCCGATTCTCTTATCGTGGGTCAGTTTTGCGGAGGGAACGCCCTCGCGGCGGTAGGAACTACCGCGCCGATCTGTTGGTGTTTGATCGGTCTGTTTTTAGGGGTATCTACCGGCGGAAGCGTAGTCGTATCCAGATATTTTGGGGCCGGCGACAGTCACGGCGTACACCGGGCGGTACATACAGGTATTTTATTGAGTATGGTCTGCGGCATGCTGATTTCCGTTTTAGGTGTTCTGTTCACGCCGTCCATCCTGCATTTAATGAATACAGACCCTGTCATTTTAGAAGACGCGCAAAGATATCTGCGAATCTATTTCGGAGGTTCCTTCTTTTTAATTGTATATAATATGGGAGCGGGTATTCTGCGGGCGGTAGGCGATTCCCGAAGGCCGTTGATTTTTTTAGGCTGCGCGGCAATGACAAATGTAGTGCTGGACTTATTGTTTGTAGGTGTTTTTCGTTGGGGAGTAGCCGGCGCGGCTTTTGCCACCATAGGATCCCAGCTCGTTTCCGCGGTTTTAGTGATTGCTACTTTGATACGCAGCCACGGTAGTTTTCAGCTGGTGCCCAAAAAGCTTAAATTTACCGCCTGCGATACCGCGGCGATCCTTAAAGTAGGTTTGCCGGCGGGACTGCAGACGGCCATTATCAACGTTTCCAATATCATTATTCAAACGTTTATTAATTCCTACGGCGCCGCTGCTACGGCCGGCAGCACAGCCGCCAGCAAGCTGGATGATTTTATTCTGATCATCTCCAGCAGCATCGGTCTGGCGCTGATGACTTTCGCCGGTCAGAATATCGGCGCGGGCGATTTTAAACGGGTAAAAAAAGGCACGATGACCGCCCTGATCCTCACAGTAGTGCTGATGTTTTCTTTAGGGATGCTTGCCTCTCTGTTTCGCTACCAGCTGGTGGAACTGTTTGTAAATCAAGAAGATCCGAATATTCAAGAAATCGTGGCATTCGGCGCTTCCAAAGTATTTTTTGTTGCTACTTTCTATTTTATTATCGGAATCAGCGATATTCTTTCCGCCACGCTTCGCAGCTGCGGCAGCCCGATTTTCCCGATGATTTCTTCTTTCTTATGGATGTGCGCGTTCCGTATCGTATGGATTTACTGGCTGCGATTCCTGATTCCGGTAACCGATACGGCCAGTATTGACAGTATTTTTATTGTTTATCCCATAACTTTTGTACTGACGGCGTCTACCCTGTTGCTGTACTATTGCTTCGGTCCGTGGAGAAAAAAGCTGCAGATGCGCTGCGAAAAGACCGGCAATCCGGCTTAATTTTATGTTTTACATTAAAAAAAGAAAGGTGTTTTTTATGCTGCACACAAATAAACCCCCGTATTTAGGCGCTGCCTATTATCCTGAACTTTGGCCCGCTGAGGAAATCGACAAGGATATCCGTCAAATGAAAGAAGCCGGCTGCAACCTGATGCGCATCGGTGAATTTGCCTGGATCGCTATGGAGCCGCAGGAGGGCGTTTTTCAGTTTGATTGGCTGCAGAACGTATTGGACAAGCTCCATCAGGCAGATATTGCCGTAATCCTCTGTACTCCCACGGCTACCCCTCCGCAGTGGCTTACTACCAAATATCCCGAAACGCTGCTGATGTATCCGGACGGATCCCGTAAGCCGCACGGATCCCGCAGGCATAATTGTCCCAACAATCCGAAAATGTGCGAAAAAAATCGTATCATCGTTACCGAGCTGGCCAAACGTTTCGGCCGGCATCCGGCCGTGGTCGGTTGGCAAATCGATAACGAGGTATATCCGTATTCCGCCTGCTGGTGTCCGGTTTGCCGCGAAGGATTCCGGCAGTATTTGCAACAGCGCTACGGAACAATTGAAGCCTTTAACGCGGCGCTGGATCTTGCCCGCTGGAGTATCAGTTATGATTCCTTTGCCAGCATCGAACCTCCGCGGGAATGGGCGCATCCTTCAATAAAAGCTCTGTGGTTTGATTTTCAATGTGACAGCTGGATCGCGTTTATTCATGAACAAGCGGATCTTCTTCGCCAATATTCCTCCGCGCCCATCGGCACCGATTCTATGCCGGTTATGGGACACAACTATCCCAAACTGATGCAAAAATTGGATGTGGTGCAGTTTAATCATTACAATGATTTTGATCATCCCGATTCCGCGCTGTCAAAAACCGTTTTGTGGTTCAACTATCTGCGGAATTTAAAACCGGGCGTTCCCTTTTGGAACACAGAAACCC
Source organism: uncultured Selenomonadales bacterium (assembly GCA_905200615.1). GTDB lineage: Bacteria > Bacillota > Clostridia > Christensenellales > QALW01 > UMGS1322. The sequence continues at coordinate 63,175 of CAJKLB010000001.1, forward strand.
AAGCCAATTGGAACGGCTCTACCTATAATCCTCTGGGCGTGCGACAGGAAGGCTTCTGCCATGTAAATTCCTGGCTGCCTATTGCCCTGGGGGGAGAAATGAACCTCTACTGGCACTGGCGGGCGCATCCGGCGGGACATGAAATCGTGCATGGTTCGGTGGTATCGGCCTGCGGTCGCTTTCTGTATTCTATTGATGAAATTCAGCGCACCAGCCGTGAAATGGAAGCAGCGGCCGATTTTCTTGCCCAAACAAAACCAACGGCCGAGGCGGCGTTACACTGCAGCTACAGTGCTTGGAACGCTTTTGCGCAAATTCCGTATTATTCCTATAAAGAAGATCCGAACAGCTACATAAAAGATCTTTCCGCCTGCGTGCACGATCCCCTGATTTTCCGCTGCCATATTCCCGTGGATGTCATCAGTCAGCAGGCAGATCTCACAGGTTATAAGGTTTTGTTTTCGCCCTTGCTGCCCATTATAGAGGATATCCAAAAGATCACGGAGTTTGTGAAAAACGGCGGCGTCTGGGTAGTAGGCCCGGCCAGCGATTTTTTAAACGAAAATCTTCGCCGAAGCGTAACGGACGTATTCTATCATTTGGAAAAGCTGGCCGGTATCTATTGCAAATATCAGCTGCCCAATGATAACCTCGCGTATGATATCACCTTTGCCGACGGTGAAAAATGCGAAGGCAGTCTATGCTATGACGGATTTATCGCCGAAAAAGAGCAAACGCTCGCTTCTTACCAAAACGGTCCTTTAAAAGGCCTTGCCGCCATTACACAGACTTTTTTGGGAAAAGGAAAAATCATTGTGCTGGGAACCATGCCCAAAGGCGCTTCACTGAAAAAATTGCTCAAAGAGCTGCCGATTTCCCGTTGCTGCAACGCATCGGAAAATCTGCTCGCGGTTCCCCGTTTTGGTGACAGAAGGCGCGGAATGATTGTAGCCGAACTTTTTAACCGGCCGGGACGTCTCTTTTTGGAAAAGCCCTGTACGGATATTCTGACAGGACGCCGTCTGGAAGGGGAAATTCCTGTTTCCGCCACGGAAGTGCTTGTTTTGGAAGAATAAAACTTTACCGTACCGAAAAAGTCTTAATTCCATTTAAAAAGCGTTTCTGAGCGTTTAAAAAGGTATAAAAAACAGCACAATTCGACGATCTGTTTTTTTAGATCTTTACACTGTAAATTGAAAAAAAAAGTAAATTTTTGAAATGTACTTGATATTTTTTTCAAGACATGTTATCATATAAACAGTAGTAATATGATATTTACAGGAGGTACAGTTATATGGCTTCTCACGCAAAATACGCACGAAGAAGAAGAAACGCATTTCTTGCGGCAATCGCATTGGCGTTGCTGTTTATTATTGTAGTTATTTTAATTATTGTAGGGATTTCAAAGCGGAGCAGTACACCTTCAGGTGACGCGAACATTCCGACGGCTACTACCCCTGCCGGAACATTGCCTACCCCTACTCCTACCCTTATACCGGATGATACCACGGATGATCCGGATATTTCTCCATCACCTTCCGCCGCGACAGGTACAAGAATGTACGTAACCGGCGATACGGTAAATGTGCGAAAAGAAGCGTCCACCTCTTCGGATAAGATTACCGCGCTGGATAAAGGCACATCGGTAACCGCCTATGAGCTTTCCGGTGATTTTTATCAGGTAAAACTTTCTAACGGTGAAATAGGTTATATCTCTAAAAACTATCTCTCTACAACCAATCCGGCAAATAATCCGACGGCGTCCAATTCTCCCACACCTACGCCGGACACGTCAAACGGAAAGACCATGTACGTTACGGGAGACTCCGTCAATGTTCGCGCCGCAGCTTCTTCCAGCGGCACGAAGTTGACCAGCTTAAAAAAAGGCGCGCAGGTGACGGCCTACGTAAACCAAAACGGATGGTATTATATTCAGTATCAAAGCAAAAAGTACGGTTATATCAGCGCTTCCTATCTTTCAGCCGAAGCTCCGAACACCGCAACACCTACGCCCACTCCGACACCTACGCCCACAAAACCGCCTACACCCGGGAACTGGGATCAAGTAAAAGGTCTTCCGCAGAGTGTTTACGCGAACTTCGGCACTTCCGTGAGCACCCAGAATGCTTATTTAAATCAGACGAAAGTTGATCAAACGGTTTCATCGGGAACTTTCAATGCCTATGAATATTATAAGATTCAAAAAAACGACGGCGATTATTATTATATAGCCATAGAGTCAGGAAACCCGGACGCAAAAGCGTATATTTACGATACTCTTGAAGATATTCCGGGCAGCCCGCAAACCTGATAAAAACAAAAAGAGCGCTGTTTGTACCGCGCTCTTTTTTAAAACATATCCGTATTTGTAGAAGGTTGAAAGAAACGGTGCATTTGGGATGAAAAACATAAAAAAAGGAGGCGCATATGAAAAAAGCATGCATACTGTTTATCGCGATGTGTGTTCTGTTTTGCTCATGTGAGCCCGGGCCGTCAGGCCAAGATCTTCCGATGCCGACGGATAATGTTTCGTTTTTCAGTGAAAGGCAGGCGATTTTTCCCTTTTACTGTATCGGCGTAGATAACAAACTGTGGCGGGTACAAAGCAACGGTTCCCTTTGCAGCCAAGTGCAGGTAAATTACTCTCTGCAGGGTACGGAGCTGAGCTATGTATATCCCGTACCAGGAACCGATATCGTACTATACGCGACAGATCTGATTACAGAAAACGGTACGGTTTTGTGCTCTTTGGGCTATTGGAACGGTTCGGATCCGGCAATCAAGTTAGCGGAAAATATTCGGTTTAACAGTCTTTGCGTCAATGAGTTTGGTTCGGTTTTGTTTATTGATGAGGAAAATACGCTTTATCTGTATCAAGATGACATATGCTCTAAAATAGAAGCAAATGTAGCACAGGCTGTATTCGTGGGTGAGGAGACCTTTTTATATCGTTTGGCGGTGGGAGAATATATCAGCGGAGAATTCAGTTATCCGATTTACGCGGCAACGGCTGATTACAGAAATTATTTAATGAGCGCTTTAGATATTGCCTCGGTAGACAGCAGCAATGGGCGGGCTTTTTTAATAAAAAACAAACATACCGTGCAAAAACGCGCCGCTACGGCGGAAGCAGCCGATTGTTATATATATGCCAACGGAGAAATTCTGTTCAATATTCCGTCGGTATTGCTTTCACAGCTGACGGAAGATACCACCCATATGGTATTGCTCTCCTGTGATGAGGCCAAAACAACACTGCAGTATAATCTTTTTCGTATTGACGGAGATGAACCGATACTGATTTCCTCAGCAGTATTATCCGGGAGGTATGCTTCAAGCGACCGAACAACCTTTGTATATGAAACAGCACAGGAGGACATGATAAAAACAAACCTTTTGAATCAATCCAATGCGATTATCCCGCTGTCCTTCGAAAATCCGTTTTCATTGGAAAATATTTATTTTTGCGCGCCATACTTGTATCTGTTTTCCGGGGGTGTTTTATCGGTACTGGATACAACCGTTTCCGGCAGCGGATTTGAGAAGCTGGCCGTTGGATTTTCCTCTGTACGTCTGAGCGGAAGTTCACTGATCTGTTTTCAGGGAAATCAGCCGCCCTACAGCGTATGGGTTTGCAACGGCAAACAAGTTGTTTTGCTTGCTTCCGACGCTATCAATGATATCTTTTTTTATGAAGACGGATATCTTTATTATTATACCGGCGAAAAAAATTTTTATAATATCTCAATGGCATCTTCTGACGGAATAAAAATCGCGTATATCAGCAATGTTGATACGCAAATCGGCTTTCTCGCGGGTGAAACTTATGTAGCTGCCGCAAAAAAAGATGATAAAAGCTTATATATCGCGCATATAAATGGATTTATGGATACAAAAATACAAATAAAGAAAATCATTTCTCAAAAGGAGGTAACATAAATGGAATTTCTTCTTTCCATCCCCATAGCGGTTACCGTCGCGGCCTTGATAGTAGGAACGGCTCTGCTGCTTCTGGAATGCTTTATTCCCGGATTCGGTGTACCGGGAATTACCGGCGGAATCCTGGTTCTGTTTGCTATTATCGCGCTGATTCCGCGCATCGGCTGGTATGTGATTTTGGTTGCTTTGGCGGTAATTTTGCTTATTATTTTCGCAATTTATACTTTCGCGCAAAGCGCCGATAAAGGAAGGAATCCTCTTGTGCTCGGCGCAAGAACGGATAAGGCTTCCGGTTTTTCCGCCAATGACGATAATCGTAATTTAATCAATAAAGAGGGCATCGCCATTACGCAGCTGCGCCCGGCGGGTATCGCTTTGATAGACGGAAACCGAGTGGATGTTGTAACCAACGGTGATTTTATCGAGGTCAATGAGCCGATTAAGGTGATTGATATCGAGGGACGCCGTATTATTGTAAAAAAAATAGAAGGAGGTAACAATTAAATGTTACAAGTACTTGCAGGCTTATCTTTTGATCCCGTCATCGCCATTATTGTCTTGGTTGTGGTGCTGATCGTTCTGATGCTGTTTTTCAGGCTGTTCCCGATCGGCATGTGGATGACCGCCATCTTCTCCGGTGTAAGAGTCGGTATTTTTCAGTTGGCTACCATGCGATTCCGCAGGGTAAATCCGGCAAGAATCGTATATCCGATGATTCAAGCTACCAAAGCCGGTCTCGATTTAGATATGAGCAAACTGGAAGCACATCTTCTGGCAAAAGGAAATGTGGAAAAAGTAGTCAACGCTTTGATCGCTGCGCAGCGCGCCGACATTCCGCTGAATTTTGAGCGGGCGGCCGCTATCGACCTGGCCGGCCGTGATGTGCTGACTGCCGTACAGATGAGCGTAAATCCCAAGGTAATTGAAACGCCGATTATTGCCGCTATTGCCAAAGACGGCATTGAGCTGCGTGCCAAAGCCCGTGTTACCGTCCGCGCGAACATCGATCGTTTAGTCGGCGGCGCGGGAGAGGAGACCATTATTGCCCGTGTAGGCGAAGGTATCGTTACTACTGCCGGCAGCGCCGAAAGCCACAAAGCCGTTCTGGAAAATCCTGATTTAATCTCCCGAACCGTTTTAGGCAAAGGTCTTGACGCCGGTACCGCTTTTGAAATTCTTTCCATTGATATTGCCGACGTTGACGTGGGCCGCAATATCGGCGCGCAGCTGCAAATGGATCAGGCGGAAGCCGATAAGAAAATCGCGCAGGCCAAAGCCGAGGAACGCAGAGCAATGGCTGTTGCGCGTGAGCAGGAAATGAAAGCGCAGGTACAGGAAATGCGCGCGAAAGTGGTAGAAGCGGAAGCGGAAGTTCCCAAAGCCATGGCCGCCGCATTAAAAGAAGGAAAACTGGGGGTAATGGATTATTACCGTATGGAAAACATGCTGGCCGATACCCAGATGCGTTCCTCCATTGCTGACGCCGGCAGCAACAAAGCAAAGCCGGAATAACGCGCCATGGAACTGATTGTTATTCTGTTTATCATTATATCGATTGTAGCGGCCGTAAACAAAAATAAAACGCCCAATTCTCCCGGGCAGCCGCCCAACGGCCGTCCCACGACACCTCCAAACGGCAGCTATACCGGACCGCAGCATCCCCCGTATACCCCCAATCCGGCAAACAACACACAGCCCCAAAGGCCATATATGCCGCCCAAGAATACCGCGGCTTCGCCCCAGCCGGAAACTAAAACCCCTATGCAGGAGGAATACGAACGCTTTTTAAAGCGTCAGGCGGCAAGAGACACCTTCAGTCCCGAAGGCAAACCCAGTGCCGAAGGCGAATGTATTGAGCCGAACCCCAATCATTGCGCGGTGGAACATCAGCAAGATACCGCTTACGCGCAAAATCAAAGCGACGCGCTGAATATAGAGAAACAAGAGCTGATAAAAGGCATTTTGTGGAGTGAAATTTTGGGCAAACCCAAATGTATGCGCTGATTGTGCCAAAAACACCGTTTAAAAAACTCAAACGGTGTTTTTTTATCCCGCACTTTTTTACTTTTTTAAAATAGCCGCACGGGCGAAGTTGTACGTTGTCGCCCGCCTTTTGTAAAAGGCGGACGACAACCTTGCCCTCAGAAGAGAAAAAATCTTACGCCAAAGAGTTCAAGAGGAGCGTAACCCCTCCCGGTGGGGTATTTACCGGCGAAGCCCCCGATGTGCATAAAAATTTTTGTCCCTATGCACGAACAGATTTTTCGAAAGACGGAAGCGCTGTGTAAAAAACTTCAAACGATGAGTCCCCCGGCGAGGATTTCCGACAACCCTAAAATTTATTTTTTTGCGGCGATAACGCCGCATTTTTTATTAACAGGCACAGCAAAAAACAAACCGATATCCCAAAGCCCACAGCTTTTCAGGGGGCACCGAAGACAGAGTACCATCACAAAAGCTTTCCTGTTTGAATCAATGATTGCCCCTCTTTGCTTTTTTAATGAGTCTCCCCGCGGGTATTTTTTACTCAACCGAGATATACGAAAAAAATAAATCCCTTGTTCCCTCTTTCGAGATTTTTATCAATAGACTCAAAAAATAGATACCGCTGAGAGTTTTATCTATAGCCGGTCAAGAGATCATCCAAGCAATCCGGATTCATTGGTAGAAAATAAAAAGCATGGCAAAAACAGAAACGGAAGTACACCGTATTCTTCCGCCTTATCAGGAAAAAGCACTGTAATTTTAAAGTTCCTTGTACAAGAAAGAATAAATTTCTGTTTTTCCCCATAAAATGATTCTGTAAAAACAACCGGGAGTGATGATATGAAAAAAAAGATTGTTGACAGTATTTTATTATCCCTGTTATTTACCGCCGTTACCGCGGGAACCGCTATGCTGTTTGTGGATACCCAAAGCGAATGGTATATAAACTTAACAAAGCCCTCAATACAGCCTCCGCCGCTTGTATTTGCCGTTGCCTGGTCTGTTATTTATCTGCTTTGCGCGGCCTCGCTTACTTTCGCGCTGCTGAAAGACGCGCCGGCCAAAGTTTATGCGCTTTACGGAATTCAGGCATTACTGAATATTGCCTGGTGTCTGTTTTATTTTACTCTGCATCTTCCTCTGATATCCTTCGGTATCATTTTAGCCTATCTTGTGGTATGCTATCTTACCATACGGCAGGTTTATTCGATAAGTAAACCCGCGGCCTGGCTCCTTGTGCCGGCGGCGCTGTGGCTGGCATTTGCCGCGGTACTGAATTATATGATTCTTTTGCTCAATTAAAAAACTTGATAAAATTTTCGCCATGCGGTATAATGAAGAAAATACTTTCCGGAGGAATTCATCTATGGCGGATATCAGGGAAAATACCGTTTCATCAAAAAATCAGGTCAAAAAATCCGAGAGCATTTTCGGCGAGGAAGCCGGGGGAAAAAAGCTGTTGTTTTTGGGGAACTCCATTACCCTTCATTCTCCCGCGCCTCAGATCGGCTGGACGGGGAATTGGGGAATGGCCGCCAGCAGCATGGAAAAAGATTATGTCCATCAAACAATGAAAAAAGTCCGCGCATTCGCTCCGGACGCGTCTTTTCTGGTGGCGCAGATTTCTTCCTGGGAACGGGAATTCTGGCGGGAAGACCAAAAGGATTATGAAGAAGCCGCCGAGTACGGAGCGGATATCATAATCATGCGCGCGGTAGAAAACGTACCGGAAGCGGAATTGGATCGTCATTCTTTCGCGGAAGGGTATCTTCGGCTTCTGGATCAGATGAATTCCAAAAAAAGCGCGAAAATTATCCTTACCACCTCCTTTTGGCCGGCAGGACGACGAGATGAAATGATTCGCAATATTGCTTTGAAGTATCATTATTCTTTGGTGGAGCTAAATGATTTAGGCAGTGACGACCGTTATACCGCTAAAGGATTGTTTGCGCACGCGGGAGTTGCCGCCCATCCCGGAGATTTGGGAATGGAAATGATCGCGCAGCGGTTATTTGAAGTCATAAAAAAATATTTATAAACTCCCCCGCCAAAAATTTTATGGGAAAAAGCCTTAATAAAAACAAAAGGGAAAACAGAAATCCCTCTCAATGCCCGCAAAGAATCCGCTGCTTTTATTTGCGGCCAAGACACAAACATTTTGCCTTCATGTTTTCAACAAAACTTTTTTCTTTTATACAAACGGGAACGGCATTCAACCGTTCCCGTATTTTTTCACAATATTTTGGCTTAAAGAAAGTCCTTACCGGCAGCCGCAGCGATAAACAATCGCCGAACCTGTGCAGGGACACCGGCTCGTACTTACAGCCTCGCTTCTTTGGCTGGGAATCAAGCGTATACAATTATTCTGATTCTGTACTGTTCTTTGCGCAATACAGGTTATTTGTCTGTTCAGTTGCTGACAAGTCATAGTATCACTCCCCCCGAATACTATTCTATGCATTTTCTTTGCTCTTTGCTTGCAATTTCATCAAAAATCGATTAATATAATATCAGCTTGAAATGCAGGAGAATGTTTATGCGAATTTTTATTGCCGCCTGCGGCGGCCTCATTGCTTTTACCGCAGTGATTGTTTTAGCCTATATTGTGATAAGGGAATTATTTTTTACCCGCCCTGCAAAAGAAACAAAAAAACAGGCATTCGGTATTTTACCGGCTGCCTTAGGCGTTTTTCTTGCTTTATTGTCCGCGTTTTCCGTTGCGGCGATCCTGCGCTTTCCCGGCAATCTTCAACAAATTTTCTCCCCCGGCGCTTTTACCGGCAGTATCCTTTCCTTTCTGAGCCCTTTGAAAATTCAGTGGTTTCTTTCCCTGGCAGGGTTCCTTTCCGTGGCGGAAGCCTTTTATCTATACTATGAAAAGAGCAGCGACGCGGCCATGGTTTTTCTGCTTTCCCCCTTCATTTTTACAGCAATAGCAGACTGGACGCTTTCCTTCGGCACCGCCGCCGTGCTGTTTGCCGTCATCTTTGCCCGAAAAGAAAGACCTGTGCTCGCCTCGGTCTGCACCGCCGCCGCATGCCTGTTTGTTCCTTGGGCGGCGACTGTACCGCTTCTTTTGACTTCTTATAAAAAACCGTTCAAATTCTGCTTGCCGGCAGCCGCGGGAATTACTGTTTTGAATCTTTTTTTCTGCGATATCGCCTTTCATCTTCCATATGCAAAAATTTCCGCGTGGTTCATACAGGGAAATATAGAAGGAATTCTTACGTTGCTGTTTTTTCTGCTGTTTTTCCTGCTCTTTGGAACACTTTTATATACCGCAAAAGACCGGTTAAGCTTATGGGAAAATATTTATTTATGGGTAATAACGGCTTTGTTCCTGGTCACTTCAAAATTCGGTCCGGAATGTCTTATTTTTCTTTTTCCGTTGTTTTCTCCTATCCGTAAAGAAAGATATACCGTCATCTGTGCCGCCTTTTGCGGACTGTTCGCCGCCTGCAGCGGATTGTTTGTGTTGTTTTAGGAGGTTTTTATGGTTTTACTTTTCCTTTGCGCGGCCGCCTATTTCATTCCCCGAAAGAAAAACCCTGGACGGCAAAACAATGATACCCTCCGGGTGGCACTGTATATGACCGCTTCACGTGTTCTGCTGCTTCTTTTTGCCTTTATGGCACTCTGTTTAAAATATCCCGGACAAGATGTCCTTGCCTTTTTAAGCAACAGCGGAGATGTCCCGCATTTTCTGCATTTGGCGCAATACGGTTATTCCGTAGGCGACGCCTATGAAAATCTTATCGTGTTTTATCCGCTCTTTCCCCTTTGCATTCGGCTTGTGAATTTGTTGGTAAATAATTATTATCTCTCGGCACTGCTGATTTCCAATATCAGTTCCGTGATAGCCGCCTGCTGCCTGTACAAACTCTTTTCTTTCGAAGTACAAAGCAGTACTGCCAAACGCGCCGTATTGTTTTTATTTGCTTATCCCTTTGCCTTTTTTACGCTGTTTGCCTATACCGAAGGTCTGTTTTTAATGTTATGCGCTCTGTGTTCCCTGTGCGCGCGCAAAAAGCAATGGATTTTTTCCGGTATATGGGGCATGCTCTGCGCGTTGACACGCAATCAAGGCGTGATCATGTTCGGCTTTGCCGCTTATGAATATTTTCTCACGGTAAAAGAAAACATTTCCTGCGGCAAAAGCTTCCTCAAAGCCCAGCAGCCCCGCGCCGCGGCGTTACTGCTGATTCCCTTTGGATTATTTTTATATCTTTTGCTCAACCGCGTCTATTTCGGTTCCTGGTTCCGGTTTTTGGATTTTCAAGCCGCGGAGCCCTGGTACAACGGCGCAGATCTGTTTATAAAAAACCTTGCTCTGCATGTAGACATGGCTCAAAACTATTATCCTCAGTTAGCTTTTATCATTTATATTCCGCAGCTGGTACTCTTTTTTACGTCCTTCGCGCTGGTCCTCTACGGCTGCTTCAAAGGAATCAGATCTTCGTATCTGCTGCACGCCGCGGCTTATACGCTGATTTCCTACACCTCTTCCTGGCTAATCAGCGGACCGCGATATATGTTGAGCTGTATTTTTATGTTTCTTCCCCTGGCAATATTGGCGGAAAACAAAATTGCCCGTTGTATTCTTTATACTCTTACTTTTTCCTTTTTCTTTATCTTCTTTATTCTTTATCTTTACGGATACGCGATCATGTAGCGATCCTCGGCTGTGCTCCTTACCCTCTGCGAACATACAGCGCCCGCATCGCATTGAGCACGGCGATTACCAGTACGCCGACATCGGCGAAGATAGCCGCGCCCATACCGGTGATATCCAAAGCGCTTAAAATCAATACCGTAATTTTCACGGCAAGCGCGAAAACAATATTCTGCAATACAATGCTTCTTGTTCGCCGTGCCACGCGAATGGCCGATGCGATTTTTGAGGGTTTATCATCCATCAACACAATATCAGCCGCCTCAATCGCCGCATCCGAACCCAGACCGCCCATAGCGATACCGACATCGGCTCTGGCGATAACCGGAGCGTCGTTTATGCCATCCCCCACAAAAGCCGTTTTTTGACCCGTGGAAAGAATCTTTTCCACCGCCTTTACTTTATCCTGCGGCAGCAGCTGTGCCTGCACCTCTTGAATCCCCAACTTTTCCGCCACGGCCTCCGCCGCGGCAAACGTATCTCCGGTAAGCATAACGATTCGTTTCATACCGCACGCCTGAATTTGAGCAACCGCTTCCGCGGCGTCATCCTTCAACGCGTCCGCGATCTCAATCATGCCCGCATACAAACCGTTCACGGCAACAAACACATGTGTGCTTCCCGCCTCTGCCTGCGGCACCTCAACAGAAAATTGCTCCATCAGTCGATGATTTCCCGCAAGCACCTGCCGGCCGTCAATCACCGCTTCCACTCCGTGCCCGGCATGCTCATGAATCTGACCGATACGCGAGGTATCCGCCGGTTTTCCGTAAGCGTTTTTTAGAGAAAGCGCGATCGGATGATCCGAATAATGTTCCGCCAGAGCCGCCAATTCAAGAACGTTCTCGGTATCTTTCGCCTCTACCTTCCGCACCTTAAATTCCCCTTTGGTAAGCGTGCCCGTTTTGTCAAAAACGATGGCCTCGGTTTTGGCGAGCTCCTCCAAATAATTGGATCCTTTTACCAAAATCCCCATTCGTGAGGCACCGCCGATACCGCCGAAGAAAGAAAGCGGTATCGAAAGCACCAGCGCGCAGGGGCAGGAAACAACCAGCATAATAAGCCCCCGGTTAATCCATGATGCCCATTCTCCGTTGAACAGCGGCGGAATAACCGCGATCAACAGCGCGGCCAATACCACAATGGGTGTATAAACCTTGGAAAAGCGAGTAATGAAATTTTCACTTTTGGATTTTGCGGCGGAAGAATTTTCTACCAAATCCAGAATCTTTGATACCGTGCTTTCTCCAAATTCCTTTTCTACCCGAATCTGAAGTACGCCGCTGATATTCACACAGCCGCTGATTACCGCCGTGCCTTCATAAACATCTCTGGGTGCCGCTTCCCCGGTAAGCGCAACCGTATTCAGCGCACTGTTTCCGCTTACAATAACGCCGTCAAGCGGAATTTTCTCTCCCGGTTTCACCGTAATGATATCTCCAATATGCACCTCTTCGGGTGATACCTGACGCAGTTGTCCGTCTACCTCTATATTGGCATATTCAGGTTTAATATCCATCAGCTGCGATATAGAGCGGCGGCTCTTTCCCACGGCGATACTTTCAAACAATTCGCCCACCTGATAAAAAAACATAACAAAAGTAGCCTCAGGATATTCTCCCAACGCGAGGGCGCCTACGGTAGCAATCGCCATCAGAAAGTTTTCGTCAAACACCTGCCCCCGCAAAATATTCTTTCCCGCCTTAACAAGCACACCTGTACCTACCGTAAGATACGGTATCAAATAAACCGGCAATCTTATATACCAGACAAAATGAAAAAGCCGGTCTAAAATATAAGCTATGCCCAGCAGCAGGGCGCATGCAATAATTTTATACAGCTGCTTCTTCTGCCGGCGGTTCATCGGATAATCCTACAATCAGGTTCTATTTTACGGCAGATCCTGACGGCTTCTTCAAGCACCCTTTCAAAACAGTCTTCCGCTGCCTCCAGCATAAGTTTTTGCTGCATAAAGCTTACCGAGGCATTCGTCACACCATCGATTTGTTTGATGGCGTTTTCCATTTTTGCCGCGCAGTTCGCGCAATCTAAATCTTCTAATGCAAACATTTTTTTCATTTTTTATTCCCCCACATGCTCAGCGCCTTGATCAATAATCGTTCTCACATGGTCATCGGCCAGTGAATAAAACACCGTTTTACCTTCGCGCCTGAACTTTACAAGCCCGGCCTGTTTCAATACCCGAAGCTGGTGCGAGATAGCGGAGATATTCATGCTCAGGACCTGCGCGATATCGCACACGCACATTTCAGCCTCAAATAAAACATACAGAATTTTAATTCTGGTAGAATCCCCAAAAACTTTATACAGCTCCGCCAAATCAAAGAGAAAATCCTCCTGAGGCATACTGTCATGTACTTTTTTTACCAAAGCCTCATTGGCGTGCATATATTCGCATACTTCAGACACCGCATAGCACCTCTTTTCAATTGAATGTTTGTTCAATTGTTATTATATTCAATTTTTCAAATATGTCAACAAAAAAAAGAAAAAATTTTTAACTGCAAAAAACTGAAAGATGAAACCGTTTTTTATACCGACATTGCTCTGTTCCCATTCCCGTATTTCCGCGTTTTTTTCATATTTTTGCAAAGGTATTTGCACTTTCAAATTGATCTTTTTCAATTTTTCGCATAATACAAAACGCAAAGAAGCCTTTTGCGCTCAGCCTGCGGAAAAATTTACGGCTTTCATGTAAAATTTTTGACGGAAGCACTCAGAAGTTTTTAGGTCACTCACCGCTCTTTCATACTATCTTTATTCCTTGAAGCATCGAAAACGGAAAAAATTCCCTGTTGCTTTCCCTCATGCTCCAAAACAAAAAAAGCGGCGTTACCGCCGCACAAACTGTAGACAAACCTAAAATTCAATTTTTTCACAGCGTTAGCGCGTTTTGTTCTTCCGGCGACAGGTGGGAAAAACTTCTTATAAGCGAAAAAACGCTTGATGAGAGGTTTTTCAAGGGCACAAGAATAATATCGGCAAGGATAGAGCGCCGTGGGAATATTAAGATTTTCGATCGGCATCCCCGACCAAAAGAGTGTTGATTTTGTCGGCACTCTCGGCGGTGTCACCGCCGCAAAAAATCAGATTTTAAATTTTTTAATAATTTGAAGCGCGAGAGGACCCCTTCGCGCTTCGTTTTTGAATTCAAACAATTATTTTTTAAATTTTTCTTTTGCCGTATAAGAGGTATGAAGCAGCTCATGCGCCAGATGGCTGCCCGGCTCGCCCAAGAACTCCTGATACAGCGCGGCAATCTCCGCATTTTCATGAGATTTTCTTTTGGCCTTTCCGGCATCCTCGTCATACAGCACTTTGGCGCGCAGCTCTCTTACATTGACACTCATTTGCTTTTTCGCGCTTACAATGGGCTGTCCGCCGCCGGTAATACAGCCGCCGGGACAGCACATAATCTCAATAAAAGTATACTCTTTTTCCCCGTTTTTAACAGCTGTCAGCAGCTTTTCCGCGTTGCCGGTACCATGAGCAACGGCTACTTTAATCTTGGTACCGTTTAAATCAATTTCCGCTTCCTTAATCCCCTCAAAGCCGCGTACGGCAGTAAAGTCAACATCCTTCAGCTCCCGGCCGGTTACCTTTTCATAAACGGTTCTGAGCGCGGCTTCCATAACGCCGCCTGTTGTTCCGAAAATTACCGATGCACCGGTGGATTCGCCCAGCAGCCGGTCAAAATTCTCGTCCTCCAGCTCAGCAAAATCAATTCCCGCGGTTTTTACCATTTTCGCGAACTCACGCACGGTCAGCACCGCGTCAACATCCTGCATGCCGTTATGAGAAAGCTCTTCTCTGGCCGCTTCATATTTCTTTGCCGTACAGGGCATTACTGAAACTACATACAGTTTTTCAGGATCGATATCCATTTTCTGCGCGTAATAACTCTTAATAATCGCACCCGTCATCTCATGAGGCGACTTGCAGGAAGAAAGATTGGGAATAAACTCCGGGAAAAACTTTTCGCAATACGTCACCCATCCCGGACTGCAGGAAGTAATCATCGGCAGCACGCCGCCGTTTTGGATCCGCTGAATCAGCTCCGTACCTTCTTCCATAATGGTGAGGTCGGCGCCGAAATCAGTATCAAATACTTTATCAAAGCCTAAACGGCGCATGGCCGCAACCATTTTACCGGTAACGCCGGTACCGATGGGCATACCGAATTCCTCGCCTAAAGACGCCCGCACAGCCGGCGCGGGCTGCACGCATACGATTTTATCCGGATCGGCCAAAGCAGCCCAAACTTTATCAATTTCACTTTTTTCATGCAAAGCGCCCACAGGGCAGGCTTCAATGCATTGACCACAGTTGACGCAAGGGCTGTCCGCCAGGGATCTGCCGAAAGCCGAACCTACAGTGGAGTTAAATCCGCGTTTTGATATACCGATAGCGCCGATTTTCTGCACGTTCTGACATACGGCAATACAGCGGCGGCAATGGATACACTTGCTGTTATCGCGCACAATAGAAGGGGAAACATCATCCACCGGGCATCCCTCAAAGGTTTTAGCTCCTTGGAAAGGAACCGCGGTTACGCCGTATTCGTTAGAGAGCGCCTGCAGTTCACAATTGCCCGAACGAACACAAGTGGTACATTCCCGATTATGATTGGAAAGCAGCAGCTCTAAATTTGCCTTGCGTACCGAGCGCAGCTTGGGAGTGTTGGTACGAACAATCATACCGTCGCCGGCGGGCATCACACACGCGGCGGCAAGGCCGCGGGCCCCTTCAATTTCCACCATACAGATCCGGCAGGCACCGATCTGGTTAATTCCCTTTAAATAGCATAGCGTGGGAATATTTATTTTTGCTTCCTTTGCGGCCTCCAGAACGGTCGTTCCGTCAGGAACGGTTACCTGAATGCCGTCAATAGTCAGGGTAATCATTTTCTGTTCCATATTTTTATCTCCCCTTATTTGATTTCAATCGCGCCGAACTTACAGCTGCTCTTGCAGGCGCCGCACTTAATGCACTTTGCGGTATCAATCACATGAGGCTGTTTTACCGAGCCGGAAATGGCTTCTACCGGACAGTTGCGCGCGCAAAGCGTACAGCCCTTGCACTTATCGGGATTAATGGTATAGCGGGCAAACGCTTTGCAATAATGCGCCGGACATTCTTTTTTATAAATATGCGCCTCATACTCATGCCGGAAATAACGCAGCGTACTCAACACCGGATTCGGCGCCGTCTGGCCTAAGCCGCAAAGAGAAGAAGTCTTAATGGTGTTGGCAAGCTCCTCTAATTTTTCAATATCGCCGTCCTCACCTTTGCCGGAGGTAATTTTATTTAAAAGCTCCAGCATACGACGGGTACCGATGCGGCAGGGCGTACATTTTCCGCAGGATTCATCCACCGTGAATTCTAAGAAGAATTTCGCGATATCCACCATACAGTTGTCCTCATCCATAACGATCAGACCGCCGGAGCCCATCATGGAACCGATGGCGATCAAAGAATCGTAATCTACCTTGGTATCAATTAAGGAAGCGGGAATACAGCCGCCGGAAGGACCGCCGGTCTGTGCGGCCTTAAAGGCTTTTCCCCCGGGAATACCACCGCCGATATCATAGATAATCTCCCGCAGGGTAGTGCCCATGGGAATTTCCACCAGCCCTGTGTGCTCGATTTTTCCGCCTAACGCAAACACCTTAGTGCCTTTGGATTTTTCCGTACCCATGGAAGCAAACCACTGAGCTCCCTTATTGATAATTTGAGGAATATTGGCGTAGGTTTCTACATTATTGATAATGGTAGGCTGGCCGAACAAGCCTTTTACCGCCGGGAACGGCGGCCGGGGACGGGGCTCGCCGCGGTGTCCCTCAATCGAAGTCAGCAGGGCGGTTTCCTCACCGCATACAAAAGCGCCCGCGCCCAGACGGATATGAATATCAAAATTAAAACCGGTAGAAAAAATATCTTTTCCCAACAATCCCGCTTCACGCGCCTGAGCAATGGCAACATCCAAGCGATGTACCGCGATGGGATATTCCGCGCGCACATAAATATAGCCTTCATCCGCGCCGATGGCGTAGCCGGCAATAGCCATGGCCTCCAGCACCGCGTGAGGATCTCCCTCTAAAACCGAACGATCCATAAACGCGCCCGGATCGCCTTCGTCAGCATTACATACCACGTATTTTTTATCCGAAACGCTGTTTTTGGCAAACTTCCACTTCATGCCCGTGGGAAAGCCGCCGCCTCCTCTGCCGCGCAGACCGGAATCCAGCATGGTTTGAATTACCTGGTCGGGCGTCATTTCGGTCAGCACCTTACCAAGAGCGCTATAGCCGTCGCGGGCGATATACTCATTGATGTTCTCCGGATCAATCAATCCGCAGTTGCGCAGCGCCACACGTTTTTGCTTTTTATAAAATTTAATATCGCTCAGTTTTGCCGTTTTGCCGTTTTCGGGCACGGTATCGGAATCATTATATATATATTTCTCCACCGGACGGCCTTTTATAAGGTGTTCTTCTACAATTTCAGGAATAAATTCCGGTGTTACCCTGCTGTAAAAGGTACCTTCGGGATAAACAATCATAATCGGGCCCAGCGCACAAAGACCGAAGCAGCCCGTTTTTACTACTTTAATTTGATTTTCCAGTCCGTTATCCCGCAGCGCCTGCTCCAAAGCCTCCGCCACTTGAGCGCTGCCGGATGAAGTACAGCCGGTACCGGCGCATATTAAAACATGTGAACGAAACATTTTCTCTATCCTCCGTTATTTTATATACTCGGCCACCGGCTTACCGCCGATGAGATGTTCCCGGATCACGCGATTTGCCTTTTCCGGAGTCATGCATATATAAGTGACTTTTTCTTTGCCGTCCTGATAAACCTCCACAATAGGCTCCTGCGCGCAGGAGCCGACGCAGCCGGACTGCCGCACCAGAACATGCTCATATAATCCCTGTTCGTTTACGCCCTCAATAAAAGCGGATAACACCTCCTGCGCGCCCGCGGCGATACCGCAGGTACCCATAGCCACCACCACACGGATATCATCCTTTCCTTCGCGCATGGCAACAAGAGGTCTGTTTTTCTCTCTGATCGCCGTAAGTTCAGCTAATGTTTTCATACCGATTGCCCTTTCTGTTTATAAATTTGTTTTAAAAATTCTTCTGCCGCGGCCGCTTTGAACGGTGAAATCAAAATTTTCCCTTCCTTGTATTCCCGCAGCTGCCTGCTTTCTATACGAACGCAGCGATTGCCGCTTTGCCAGGTAAAGCGAATTTCCGTTTCCGGAGAGCTTTGCATCAGCGCCAAAATAACCTCGGGAATATTGCCCATCGGCTTACAATCCGGATGCGTTTTGAAAAAAACGGCTTTTACCTTTGTTCCCCGGTCTTTTTTTGAAGAAAGCCGCAAAAAGCCACCTGTCTCTTCCGCCGAGGTTTTCAAAAGCGCCAACCCAAAGCCAAAATCCTTTCCCTTAGAGGAAAAAAACGGAGAAACCGCTCTTTTTACTTCCGCGGCGTCCATTCCACAGCCATCGTCTATAACGCTGAACAAAAGCCGCCGGGATCCGTTTTTTATCCTGATATCGATTGTTTTTGCCTCCGCGTCTAAAGCGTTGCGCACCATATCGGCCATATGCGCCGCCAGATCTCTCATTCCGCCAGCGCCGCCAATGCTTTTTGCGCCAGTGCCGCCATAGGGTCATCACTGCTGAAAAGCCATATTCCCTGCTTATCGGCTGTTTCCCGCAATGACTCGCAGGGAGATCCGTGACAGGCAATCACACAGGCCAGTCCCAGCTTTTTTGCCGCGGCCAGCATATTTTCATTGACATTTACGCTGATCAGCGCATCCCCGGGTTTTGCATGGGAAAGAATCCAGCTGACAAGATCGCCGCAGAAAACGCCGTGCACCTGGGTTTCCTCGGCGTTTGAAAGCATCTTTAGATGTAATTTTTGATAAAAGCAAGTAATATTCATCAATACTTTGCCAAAATATCCTTTACTTCAGCCGGTGTCAAACGGCCGTAAACATCTTCGTTAATTACCATAACCGGTGCCAGACCGCAGCAGCCGAGGCAGCGGGTATCCTGTATGCTGAATTTGCCGTCCTTCGTGGTTTCACCGGCGTTGATGCCTAAAAGATTCTTAACCTCATCCAGCACAGCCTGGCCGCCCTTTACATAGCAGGCGGTTCCCTGACATACGCTGATAACGTTTTCTCCCTTGGGCTCCAGCGTAAACTGTGCATAAAAGGTAGCAATACCGTAAAGTTCCGCCACGGGAACGCCGGTTTTTTGGGAAATAAATTCCTGCACCTCAAGTGAAACACAGCCAAACAATTTCTGTGCCTGCTGCATAATCGGCATCATCGCGCCTTTTTCTTCCCGAATTTCTTCAATAAACCGATCCAGCTGACGAAATGCCTCCTGCTTTTGTTCCTTTGTTAAAGCCATTTTTCATTGTCCCCCCAAAAAGATTCAAAATAAAAGCAGCGTTTTTGCGCTCTGTTCTCTCTATTGTTCCTGCCTATCTTATTCTTGTTTATAAGCACGCAAAAGTTATTATATCATATTATGACGTATCTTGCACAGCTTTTTTATGTAAAAAATAAAATTTTTTCATTTTTTGTTTGCGGTTGATGGACGGAACCGGGTGTGATATAATAGACAGGAGTTTTTTTGACAGGAGATGGATATATGCCGAATACTTTGCTTTTTTTTGATGATCAGTGTTTGGAAACCCGGGAAAATCTCAGCCGCGATTACGGACCTACGGTGTTTGATTCCGCCTCTGTATACCGGGATCCCTCCGGACTTTCTCTTTGCGGAGGGCTTCCCAGCGTATTTTTTGAAAAAGGGGAATACTGGATGCTCTACAATATGCTGGATTCGGATTCCGACGATATCTTTCTCTGCGCGGCGCACAGTTCCGACGCGCGTCAATGGCAGCCGCTGGATACCACCGAGCTTATTGATATTCCGGGGCGGCGGCTGAAGAATCAGATATTCCCGCTGTGCAGCGGTGAAACAGGATGCGTGTATCAAGATCTGCGCGCGCCCGAAGAGGCACGGTATAAACTTTTTTACTGCCGATATGATTTGGAACATCTTCGTGTTCGCGATGAGTTGTTCGTCTCTTCGGACTGTCTGCACTGGCGGAAAACAGAGACCACCTGGAACTCGGAAGGTGCCGAGCCGGGTCTGGGATGTTTTTATTCTCAGGCAAAGGAAAAATATATCATCACTACACGTCCGCACTGGGCGGAGCGGAGAATAGGCATCACCGAAACGGCCGACTGGCGCACTTTTTCCCCCGTTACCTTAGCGGTGCAGGCGGATTCTCTGGACGCACCGCTGTGCGAAACGTACGGCATGCCGGTATTTGAATACGGAAATTATTCCATCGGGCTGCTTTGGCTTTATTTTAATCCGCCGGGGTCTCTCACCGCGGCCGACGGCGTACAGGCGATAAACGAAAGCGGCCGTATGTATCCGGAGCTCGTCTATAGCCTAAACGGCACGCATTTTCAGCGTTCCCTGCGAAAACCGTTTTTACAAAACGGTACTCCCGATATGCCTACCTACGGCTGTATCTTTGCCAACAGTATGATCTTCGTAGGAAACGAACTGCGCATTTTCGCCGCTTGTTCTCAAAACGAACACGGAGGATTCCGTACCAGAGGATTAGGCAGTATCGGCTCTTTTACACTGAAAAAGGATCGCTTCATTTTTTTGGAAAGCAACGGCAGAGGTTCGCTGCGCACACGCAATCTTCTGCTAAACGGTCCCTTAAGCATCAACGCGCAATGTTTCGGCCGAATCTTGTTCCAGCTGTGCGATGATTCTCTTCATCCGATCGAGGGCTTCACCTTCGCGGACTGTGATGCTTTTAGGGGAGATGAAACCGATCACGTTCTTTCCTGGCACGGAAAAACTACCCAAGCGTGTAAAGACCGTTCCTTAAAGCTGGAATTGCTGATAGAAGGCGGCAGGCTGTATGCCATTAAAGGGGATTTTACCGTTCTGGCATTTAATCAAAACCGTTTATATAACCGTTTCGGTACGGTACCGGATCGTAAGGGTTTTTAAAGAGATTTTATAAAGATATGCCAAAAGCGATATCTTTGTTTATAGAGTAAGCAATAACCTCATAAAGAGATAAAAGCACTTAAAAACACGGTTTTTTCCTTGTTACAAAAAAATAGGTTTATATGAAAAACACAGGCTCAAAGATTTGCCGCGGCAAAAGTAAACTTTTTAATGATTGCCGCGTTTACCGCCCGGTGATTCGACGCTTTTACAGCATTGCTTCCGCCGGTATCCTATAAAAAATCGCATCGGGTTCAATCGGATTTCGTTGCATCGAAAAACCTGTTCGTACATAGCAATCAGTATAAAAATTTTTATGCATCGTATCGGTGGCATTCCCTATCGGCGAACATCCCGTTGGAACGGATTCCGTCTCTCCCGTTCTCTTTGGGATATTGGATCTCTCTAAAGAGAGCGATCCGGAGTTTTTGCCCCGGTCCCCACAAAAAAGCAGACGAAAACATTATTATACAACTTTTTTGACCGTGTAAATTTGGGGCCGCTCTGAATCCGATCGGGTTCAATCAGATTTTTTATTATTGCTCATTGTCCTTTCACACGGAAACCGATTGTAAAAACAATAGGATTATAGTATAATAAACAAAAAGAAGCAAAAGCACAAAATTTAAATTTTGTTTTCTGTATCCTATGCTTTTGATCAAACACGAGGTACCCTATGAAAACCATACTGATCATTCCGGCCTATAACGAAGAGGCCAATATTGTAAATACCTGCAATAAAATTATAGAATATAATCGGCAAAGCGGAGAAAACTATGATTTTATCGTCATTAACGACGGTTCGCGCGACAAAACAGGCCAGCTCTGCCGAGAACATCACTTTCCCGTAATCAATCTGGTGCATAATTTGGGCATCGGCGGCGCCGTGCAGACCGGCTACAAATATGCCTATGAAAACGGCTATGATATCGCCGTACAGTACGACGGCGACGGTCAGCATGACATCGCCTGCGTTAAGGATATTTTAACGCCTATTCTGAACGGACAAGCCGATTTTGTAATCGGATCTCGTTTTGTAAAAAAAGAAAAGAATAATTTTAAATCTACTTTTATGCGGAGGGTGGGCATTCGTCTGATTTCTTTTGCGATCCGCCTGGTAACAGGAAAAAAGATTTACGATACCACTTCGGGCTTTCGCGCCTGCACAAGGGAAATTATGAAAAAATTCGCCCTAAGCTATCCTACCGAATATCCTGAACCCATCACCACGGTAGAGCTTTTAAAGCAAAAATATCGGGTTTGTGAAGAATATGTAAAAATGAATGAGCGTGCCGGCGGCGTTTCATCCATCCGCGCTTGGAAAACCATTTATTATATGATCAACGTGATTCTGTCGATTCTGATTGTGGGTACCAGGAGGTATAAATGATGGAAGATATTTTAAGAATAGAAATAATTTTAGCCTTTACCATCTTGCTGTTCGTTATCTTTTTTATTTTGCGAAAAGGCAAAATGCCGGTAAAGTATTCGCTGGTATGGTTGTTTTCCGCTGTCATTATGATTTTATCCGCATGTTTTCCGCAAATAATCGGTTTTATTACCCGAATATTGGGCTTTGAACTGATTTCCAATGTGATTCTTTCTATTTTTTTAGGACTGCTGATTTTTATTACCATTTCGCTGACTGTCATTATCTCCGGTCAGGCAAAAAAAATTAACCTTTTGGTACAGGAGGTTTCACTGCTGAAGCAAAAGGTAGAGCAAAAAGATAAAGAAAACTGACACGAATCCGTAAACATTTGTCAGATTGTCTCCTAACGTTGATTTTTGCGGCGGTAACGCCGCATTTTATTTTTCCGTCAAGACGAGCTGTTTATCATCAAAAGCCAGGTGTTTTTTAGGCGGCGGCAACGGGGAAGAAACGCGGATAAAAAATCCTTTTTTGAACCGGAGGTGTTTTCAACGAAAAGTTCATTGTTTCCAAACGCCCGCAAAGCCGAATCCGTATAAAAAGCACTTGCAAAGTGCATAATAAATATGGTATAATCGACATATGACGGAAACGGAGTGAAAAATATGCCCAGACCGCAGCGTCAGAGAAGGGTTTGCCGCGAACCCGATTACGCGTGCTTTTTACCCGAGGGAACCATACCGAAACAGCAGGTTTTGCTTTCGGTAGATGAATTTGAGGTTATTCGCTTGGTGGATTTAGAAAAGAAAACGCATGAGGAAGCGGCAAAACAAATGAACATCTCCCGTACTACGGTAACAGAGGTATATCAAAGCGCGCGGTACAAGCTGGCGGACAGCCTTGTAAACGGAAAAAAGCTTATGATATCAGGCGGCAATTATTGTGTTTGCAACGGATACGCCGAACGGTGCGCGGATATGGCATGCAAAAAAAGAGCAAATTTTAAAGCAGAAACCAATTTTCTGCGGAAAGGAATAAAAATCATGAGAATAGCCATTCCCTATGAAAACGAACAGATTTTTCAACATTTTGGTCATACCGAAACCTTTAAGTTCTATGACGCCGAAAACGGCAAAGTCAATTCCACACAAATTGTGGGAACAAACGGAAACGGCCATGGCGCCCTGGCGGAATTTCTAAAAGAAAACCGGGTAGACGTTCTGATTTGCGGAGGAATCGGCGGCGGCGCCAAAACAGCGCTGGCTCAGGCGGGAATTACGCTTTTCGGCGGGGTAAAAGGCCGTGCGGATCAAGCGGCCGAAGCCTTTCTTGAAGGAACGCTGCAATACGATCCCGACGCGCATTGCCAGCATCATGACGCACAGAATGAAGCGCATTCCTGCGGACACGGTCATTCCTGCAAGGAACATCATTGCGGGGGCCATTAAATTTTGTTCCTTGCCAAAAAAAGACAGACGGAAAATTCTTTTGAAAAATTCTTATCAGTCTGTCAAAATCCTGTTGGCAAATGGATAAAAAATTTTTATATATCGCGGGGGAGCGGTTACTCTCCGGGAAACGGCTCATTGGCACAATGCCTCTGCCGCGGTCTTTTTGGCAAGATTTTCTCCTTTAAAAAGGGCAGACCCAGTTTTATCCGATACTCCTAAAAAAGCGGAGAAAACCTTTTTACGCGTTTTGCCGTATGACTTTTCAAACACTCTGAGACGGAAAAATTTTTTTGAAATTTCCGTCTTTTGTTTTTATAACAGGATATATGAAAGGTATAAAAGATACTTGTTTTAAAAGAAGAATAGATTGTTTTACAACACTCTGCTCCGATGGCCGAAAACCTGATTTTTCACGGCGGCAACGCTGTATTTTTTACCGGCAGGCGTATGCAAAACACCTTATAAAAAAAACCGCATAATAAGCGGTTTCAATCTACGGAACAACTTTTTTGCCAATAGGTGCAAAAAATTTTTACGCATCGGGAGCAAGAGTTGCCTACCGATAAACGATTCCACCGGAACGCTTTACACCCCTCCCGCGCTCTTTTAGGTAAGATTTCTCCCGTTTCGGAAAACGCGCTTACCCCGCCTTTTTTTGAGAAAGACAGATAAAAACGGTAACAATTTTTGTGCCGTATGACTTTTTTGACACTCTGAACTCGCATAATAAGCGGTTTTTCAAGAACCCCAAAAAGCATTGAGGATAGAGAGTTCCTTTTATTAAAGCGATACCATAGAGTATCCGTTTTTCCGCAAGCGGGATCCCGCCTTTTACGGCAGGAAGAGAAGAATCTAATGTTTTAAAAAAGTATTCAGGATACAATCCGCGGGATTATGGCAAAATTCCCTTTCCATTGCTTTTGACTGCGCCATTAGCCGTTCTTTATCAAGCAGGAGACTGACACAATCCTGTGCCAGCCGATCAAAGGAATCAGACGCCGCGGCCATACCGTGAGAGAGAAAAAAGCTTTTATTATAAGCTTCGCAGCCGGAAACGGCGTCAACAAAAAACATGGGCAGTCTTTTGGCGGCAGCTTCCGTTACGCTTAAGCCTCCGGGTTTGGTCAGGTACAAATCGGCGCTGTCCATCAATTGGGGAATCTTGTCGGTATACCCTAACACACGCATATTTGTTTTTTCGGCTTTTTCCAGCTTCTTTTTCAAGCGTTCGTTGGTACCGCACACCACAGTGAGAACTGCTTCACGAGGAAGAATTTTGGTCAACTGTAGCGCCAATGTTTCGATCGGCCCGCAACCCATGCTTCCGCACATCATCAGGATATGGCGAGCGTCAGGATCAATGCCGAAATTTCTTTTTGCCGCGGCTTTGTTTTTGTGTTCAAAAAACACGCTTTTCACAGGAATACCGCTGGCAACCAGTTTTTCTTCCGGCACACCGCAGGCGGTAAATTCCTGTTTGAGGGAAGCGTGCGGGATAAAATACAGGTCCATCCGGCTGTCACCTACACTGGGACTGCAAGTATAATCGGTAGCAACAAAGCCGGTTTTTATGTTTTGGGGATAGCGCCGCAGCATTTCGGTGAGCATGATGGCCGAAAAGGCGTGTACGCATATAACATCGGTATAGCCGCCCTCTTGAATATATCGGTTCAGTTTATTAACGCCGTGGCCGAAAAAGTTGTAAGCCATGGATTCATCGCTAAAAACAGAAGGGTGTTTTTCGGCATACTCATACCCTTGATCAAAAAGAACCGGCGCATGGCGGTAAATTCTTGTATGCCAGGAGCTGATAAACCGGGACATTTTTTTCGATAAAAACGCGAGCGAATCCGCCGCGGTGCATTCATAACCGTTTTCAGTAAATTTTTCCGATATCGAGCCTGCGGTGGAGTTATGTCCTTGCCCCGTATTGCAGGTGAGTATCAGTAATTTCATGAAGTCACTCCTTTTAGCCTCAAATTTTTCTGTCAATATTATAGCGGGAATCAAATGTCTGTCAATACGAACGCGCTAAAAATATGGTGCTTTTTTCCGTATTGAAAAAATTTTTTATAAAAACAATTTTCCGAGCCGAAACGACAGATTTGGCCGCAAAATCCCGTATATAAAAATGATATTTTTCTGATTGCTTTTTCAATATGTTTTCTGATCCGCTGGTATTATAACATAACAAAAATATACTGTAAAGAGCGCGGAAAATTAAAGTGTCAGGAAACATTCTATAAAATACGAAAAAAAATGTATAATGTTAAGGGAAAAGTATGGATTAGAAGCTCCGTTTTTAAATAAAGATATCCCGTGAAAAACAAATTCCGCAAAAAAACAGCTTCTCCGCGTCCCCGATACTTTTCTTTCTTTAAAAAATATGATACACTTTACAAGTACTTGCTCAAATTTTACGAAAGGAGCCTGCCTTGAAACCTAACGATACCCTTTTACAAAACGCCGCGAAGCGGATTATTGCTTGGTATAAAATAAACAAAAGGCCTCTGCCCTGGCGGGAAGACTGCACGCCGTACCACGTATGGATCTCTGAGATCATGCTTCAGCAAACGCGCATTGAAACCGTAATTCCTTACTACCTTCGGTTTTTAGAATCGTTTCCCACACTCCGGTCGCTTGCCTTTGCCGAAGAAGAAAAGCTGATGAAACTGTGGCAGGGGTTGGGATATTACAGCCGAGCGAGAAATCTGAAAAAAGCCGCGGAACAGATCGTTTCCTCTTATGGGGGAGACTTTCCGCGGAAAGCGAAAGACCTTTGCCGTCTGCCGGGAATCGGCAGCTATACCGCCGGAGCGATTGCGTCGATTGCCTTCGGAGAACCGGAACCGGCCGTTGACGGAAATGTGCTGCGTGTATTGACGCGCCTGAGCGCTTGCAAAGACGATATTTCACAGGGAAAAACAAAGAACGCTTTTACCGAATCTCTGCGCGGCGTTTATCCTGCCGGAGAAGACGCCGCCGCGCTGACCCAAGGATTGATGGAGCTGGGGGAGGTAATTTGTATTCCCAACGGAATGCCCAAATGCGAAATTTGTCCACTGAAACCTCTTTGCCTGGCACATCAAAACAATACAGTTAACCGGTATCCGGTCAAAGCGGAAAAAAAGCAGCGAAAGACAGAAACGTACACGGTTCTTCTGCTTTGCTGCGGGCAAAAATATGCGCTCCGCCGCCGTCCGGAAAAGGGACTTCTGGCAGGGCTATGGGAATTTGTGAATCTTTCGGGGCATTTGAATAAAACGCAAGTTACGGATTTTGTGCAGCAGAAATCAAAGGTTCTTTCTTGTGTTTTCTGCGGGGAATCAAAGCATATTTTCACGCATGTGCAATGGCATATGTACGGGTTTATCGTTGAATGCACGGATGAAATTTCCGGTTTTGTTTGGGAAACCGCCGAAGAAATTCAACAAAAATATGCCGTTCCTTCCGCTTTTCGTTTTTATTTGGAAATTCTTCAAAATCATTGCCCTACGGCAAATCCGCATAGAGAAACATCAGAATAAAAGCGTTATATTTT
Organism: uncultured Selenomonadales bacterium; assembly: GCA_905200615.1. Taxonomy (GTDB): domain Bacteria; phylum Bacillota; class Clostridia; order Christensenellales; family QALW01; genus UMGS1322. The sequence goes on from CAJKLB010000001.1 coordinate 90,226, forward strand.
GCAATGTCCATGCCGTTATCAAGGTAGAGAGCACAGCGCGGATAAATTTTTCCAAACCGTATTCTTTTGCTTGGAAGCAAGCGCTGTTTTTTAAGATGATTTTGCTCCTATAAAAACAAAAAGGGGGCTCCGATGAAACCCGGAGCATCCCCTTTTATTTTTTCGCCGAACCGGCAATAAGGCCGGACGCGCAGCATCTAAAATTCCGTAAAGCCAAGACTTACCCGCAGGCCTTCTTCCACTCGGTTCATGGCCGGCATATTTAAGCCGCCGAGCTTTTCTTTCAGCCTTCTTTTATCAATGGTTCGTATCTGCTCAAGCAAAATAACCGAATCTTTCGGAAGGCCGTGCTTTTCGCCTTCAAGCTCTATATGCGTAGGCAGCTTCGCTTTATCTATTTTTGAGGTAATAGCCGCTACGATAATCGTTGGGCTGTACCTGTTGCCTACGTCATTCTGTAAAATCAATACAGGCCGTATTCCGCCTTGCTCACTGCCAACTACCGGCGACAGATCGGCGTAATAGATTTCGCCCCTTTTTATCAATTTGTTTCACCCTCCCTGACAGCCTGCCCCATGGCAGGCAAAAGTACTGCCGGCCGCCGTGTTAAAAATCACAATCCTCTTTCAGCACGGGTCCGCATAAAAAAAGATTGAGCTTTGCCATTGCGCGGTAACCTTTTTTGAGCAGTACTTTCATTTTTATTTTATGATTTTTATTAAAAAATTGTTTCAGCGCTTGATTCACTACTCGATCGGTTCCTTTATATTTTGCAAGCTTTTTCAGCGCTTTATAATTTTTTTTGCTGATACGGGCAATAATTTTTACCGTCATTTTTTCTCTCCTTTCTATTATGTTTTATTTAGTGTTGGTTCATTCAACGAATTTCATTTGCTGTATTTTTTGTTTTTCCTGCAAATATTTTATAAAAATCGCGCCTTGTTCCGCTTTTTTGTTCAGACAAGCAATATTTTACCTTTCCTTATTTTGTATATTTCATATTTTTATGAAAATAATTTAAAATGTTAGTCTTAAAAGTGTTGACAAATATGAATTTACGTAATATAATGAAATAAAAATTAGCACTCAACGCAAACGAGTGCTAACAAAAAAGGTGAAGGCTGATTTTTCATGGATGAATTAAGCGAACGGCAAAAACAAATATTGCAGGCGATTATAGAAGATTATATTTCAAACGCTATCCCTGTAGGCTCTCGCACAATATCCAAAAGCTTTGCGCTTTCATCGGCAACCATCCGCAATGAAATGAGTGATTTGGAAGATCTGGGGTATTTGGAGCAGCCGCATGCCTCGGCCGGAAGAATTCCCAGTGAAAAGGCGTATCGTTTTTATGTAGATAATTTGATGCATCTTTCCAAGCTTTCGTTGCCGGAGATTGACTATATAAAAGAGTATTACGATAAACGCATTGATGAAACCGGCGCGGTGCTCTCGGACGCGGCAAGGGTCATTTCCGACCTTACGCAGTATGTTTCCATTGTAACGCCGCCCAAAGCAACGGAAGTCAACGTAAGCAGTATTCAGCTGATGCCTGTTAATTCGTTTACCGCCATGGTGGTATTGCTAACCGATACCGGTATGGTGCAGAACACGCCTATTACGCTTCCCCGCGCGATGACGCAGGAAGAGCTGGAGAGTATGTCCCGGTTGCTGAATAAGATGTTCGCGGGAAAAAGCGTGAATGAAATTCATCCCGGCGCGCAGTTCATGATGGAAAATGAGATTGCCGATCAAAAGCAGCTGTTTGATACCATTTGCGCGGTACTGGAGGCCAGACTCGGCCGCGTGCAGAGCCGTGTGATGATCGACGGCGCCAGTAAGGTATTGGCCCATCAGGAATTTACCGATTTGGAAAAGGCGCGCGAATTTTTAAAGCTTTTGGAGGAAAAACAAAAGCTGGGGGAGATTGTAAACGAAGACGATTCCCGCATCACCGTACGTATCGGTCATGAAACGGGCTTGGGCGACATAAGCATAGTAACGGCTACTTATTCTGCGGGCAATAAGACCTTAGGAAAAATAGGGGTTATCGGTCCCACCAGAATGCAGTATGACAAAGTTCTTTCCGTCCTTGATCAGATGGGAAAAACGCTCAGCAAGGTTTTTACCGAAACCACAGCATTGGAGGAGAAGACAGATGAAAGAGAAAAATGAAAATATAAAGGAAAATACAAACGAGCCGACAGAAGACCTTCCGCAGCAGGAGGTTGAAGATACCCAGGAAAACACCGCGGAAGCGGACTATGTTCAGCCGGAGGAGAAAGAACAAGAAGAAGCGCCCAGCAAGGAAGCGGAATATCTGCTGCTTGCCCAGCGCATACAGGCAGATTTTGATAACTACCGAAAGCGGAACGCTTCCCTGCGCGCCGATGCTATGGCCGACGGCAAAGTAGAGGTTGTAAAAACCTTTTTGCCGGTGATGGATAATTTAGAGCGCGCGCTGGTAACCGAACGTGAAAACGGTACCGAAGGTACACTGATGGAAGGACTGGAGTTGGTGCTGAAGCAAATGATGCAGGCACTGAAGGATTTGGGCGTTGAAGAGATCGACGCGCTGGGAAATCCGTTTGATCCTACCTGCCATAACGCCGTGATGCAGGTTCCCTGTTCAGAGGGGCAAAAGCCGGGCACCGTGGCGGCCGTATTGGTTAAGGGGTATAAGATCGGTGAAAAAATTATTCGCTATTCAATGGTTCAGGTAACCATTTGATAATATTTATTGATTTTTTTCAGGAGGATATAGATTATGAGCAAAATTATTGGTATTGATTTAGGTACAACAAATTCCTGCGTAGCAGTAATGGAAGGCGGCGAACCCGTCGTTATTCCTAACAGCGAAGGAGCAAGAACCACACCTTCGGTTGTTGCCTTTAAAGACGGTGAGCGTCTGGTAGGCGCTATCGCAAAACGTCAGGCAGTGGCAAATCCGGATAACACGGTAATGTCTATTAAACGTGAAATGGGTACTGCCAACAAACGTACCATTGACGGAAAAAGCTATTCTCCGCAGGAAATTTCCGCAATGATCCTTGCAAAATTGAAGACGGATGCCGAAGCTTATTTGGGTGAGAGCGTTACACAAGCGGTTATCACGGTTCCGGCATACTTTAATGACTCTCAACGTCAGGCTACCAAGGACGCCGGAAAAATTGCCGGTCTTGAGGTACTGCGTATTATCAACGAACCTACGGCCGCCTCTTTGGCTTACGGATTGGATAAGGAAGAAAACCAGAAGATTTTGATTTATGACCTTGGCGGCGGTACGTTCGATGTTTCCATTCTGGAGATCGGTGACGGCGTGTTTGAAGTACTGGCCACCAACGGCGATACGCATTTAGGCGGCGACGACTTTGACCAGCATATTATGGACTGGATGGTTTCCGAGTTCAAAAAGAGCAACGGCGTAGACCTTTCGCAGGATAAAATGGCCATGCAGCGCTTAAAGGAAGCCGCCGAAAAAGCAAAAATTGATCTTTCCGGCACGCTTTCGGTCAATATCAACCTGCCCTACATTTCCATGGGTCCGGCCGGTCCGCTGCATATGGATCTGACTCTGACCCGTGCCAAATTTGATGATTTGACCAGTGACTTGGTAAAAAGGACACTGGATCCGGTGAACAAGGCGATAAGTGACGCGGGCATTTCGATGAGCGATATCCACCGCGTGGTATTGGTAGGCGGATCCACAAGAATTCCCGCCGTACAGGAAGCCGTGAAAAAGATTACCGGCAAAGAGCCGTTTAAGGGTATCAACCCCGACGAATGTGTTGCCATCGGCGCGGCCATTCAGGGCGGTGTTCTCGGCGGTGAGGTAAAAGATGTTCTTCTGTTGGATGTAACGCCTCTTTCCCTGGGGATTGAAACCCTAGGCGGCGTTTGCACCAAGCTTATTGAGCGCAACACCACCATTCCCGCCAAAAAGAGCCAGATCTTCTCCACTGCCGCCGACGGGCAGACCTCGGTGGAAATCCACGTGCTTCAAGGTGAGCGTGAGATGGCGCAGTATAACAAAACCCTTGGCCGCTTCCAGCTGACCGGAATTCCGGCGGCACCCCGCGGCGTACCGCAGATTGAGGTTTCCTTTGATATCGACGCCAACGGCATCGTACACGTTTCGGCAAAGGATTTGGGTACCGGAAATTCTCAGGATATTACGATTACCGCAAGCACCAATCTTTCCGAGGAAGAGATTGATAAGGCGGTAAAAGAAGCCGAGCAGTACGCGGCAGAGGACAAAAAGAACAAGGAAAACGTAGAAACGCGCAATCAGGCAGACGGACTGGTGTATAACACCGAAAGAACACTGAACGAATTGGGCGATAAGATCGCTTCGGATGACAAAGCGAAGATTCAAACGGAAATTGACGCGGTAAAAGCGGCGCTTTCCGGAACCGATACGAACGCGATAAAAGCGGCTTCCGATAAGCTGGCGCAGGTAAGCCAGGAGATTTTCGGCAAAATTTATGCTTCGGCTCAGCAGGCGGCGGGCGCTCAGGGCGCAGCCGGCGCGGAGCAATCTCAGACTTCCGGCGGCGCGGATCCCGGAAACGGCAACACCTATGATGCGGATTACGAAGTTGTAGACGAGGATAAATAATAGTTAATATGGCGAACAAGCGTGATTATTATGAAGTGCTGGGCGTACAAAAAAACGCCAGCGAGGACGAAATAAAGAAAGCCTTCCGCCAGTTGGCAAAAAAGTATCACCCGGATATGCATCCGGGTGATGCCGAATGCGAAGCTCGCTTTAAAGAAGTGAACGAGGCCTATGATGTGCTCTCGGATCCTCAAAAAAGAGCGAACTATGACCAATTCGGTCATGACGGTCCTCAGGGCTTCGGCGGCGGCGGATATACCTACAGCAGCGAGGGCTTTTCCGGTTTCGGCGATATTTTTGATACCTTTTTCGGCGGCGGAACCCGGCAGCAGCGCAATCCCAATGCGCCGCAGCGCGGTAACGATTTGCGGGTAGACCTGAGAATTTCTTTTACAGAAGCCGCTTTCGGTACAAAGAAAGACGTAGAACTGCTGCGGGAAGAGGAATGTGACATGTGTCACGGCAGCGGTGCAAAACCCGGCACACAACCCGAAACTTGTCCGATATGCCATGGTTCAGGACAGGTACATTCTCAGCAGAATACGATTTTCGGCAGTTTTGCTTCCACACGTCCCTGCGATCGATGCCGCGGTACGGGAAAGATTGTCAAAGACCCCTGTACGCGCTGCAGCGGCAAGGGCCGTATACGCCGCAGACGCACTTTAAACATCAATATCCCCGCCGGTATCGATAACGGGCAGGCTATCACTTTGCGCGGCGAGGGCGAGCAAGGCAGGCGCGGGGGCGGCAACGGTGATCTGTACATACGCATCACCGTGGAAGAGGATAACCGTTTTCTGCGCCGCGGAAGCGATCTGTTCCTGAATATGGATATCGATTATGCCACGGCCGTGTTAGGCGGTGAAGTTCAGGTATCCACGTTGGAGGGAATAGCCAATTTAAAAATCCCGGAAGGCACGCAGCCCGGCACCCGTTTCCGTATGAAAAACCAGGGTATCGTCCGCATCAATACCCAAATGAAAGGTGATTTGTACGTAACGGTCAATATTACGGTGCCTAAGCGCCTTACGAATAAGCAAAAAGATTTGCTGAAAGCTTTTCAAGAGGAACTCGGCAACGGAGAAAAAGGAAAAAAGAAAAAGGGTTTGTTTTAAAACAGACCCTTTTTTATTTTTTAATATTTGAGGAAAAAAGTATACTGTTAAAAAATCAAAGATATTGTAAGCGAAGAGCTTTTATGATACAATAACTTTAGTCTCAGAACAATAGATAAGTACTTATTAATAACTACTCTAATCCCCTGTACTATAAGGAGTTTTCAATGGGCAGTATCATATTGATTGTATATATAGTTTTTTGTTTGATTGTTCTTCTTACGCTTCTGTTAAAGCGAAAATATAAAATTGGGGGAATTGGAATATATTTTTTATTTTTTTGCTTGCTTTATATTTTGTGCAACGCGTTATTCCGTTTGGAGCATCTTGATTTTTCTATTAATCGACTTTCCAGCGTAAGGGAACGTCTTTATATGATACCGTTTATAACACCCATACGGGAAGCTATCCGTTTAAACGGCTCCATCGCACCGCTTTTATTCAGTTATTGTAAATACATATCAATCGGCGCGGCCTTAACTATTGCCGTTACATTTTTAACCCCGCGTGATAAAAATATCCTCAAAAAGATACTTTTGGCCTGGGCAATTCTTTTCCTCGTTACTTTAACGGCATGCTGCTTTTCGCTTGTTATTTTTGACAGTGGAGTATTTGTTTCTTTACTTGGGGGAATTGTTATAGGATATATACTTACGAAAGATATAAAAAAGAGAATAGAAAAAATAATTATTTATACAGAGGAAGATTATGAATAGTCTTTTAACCGTATCTGAGCTGAAAAAAAAATATACACAGGGCGAAGTAGAAATTGATGTTATAAACGGACAGAATCTTGAACTTGCCGCGAGCGAAATGATCGCTGTTATGGGGAAAAGCGGATCAGGCAAAACAACTTTTTTAAAAATGATAGGGGGACTTCTTCCCCCCAGCAGCGGATTTGTTTCTTTTAAGGGAGAAGATATTTATCAAAAGAACGAAAAGGAACGCAGCAGGCTTCGAAGAGAAAAAATAGGTTTTGTTTTTCAGAATTATGAATTAATTCCTGAACTCAATGTACAGGAAAATATCATTTTTCCTCTGCTTCTAAGCAAAAAAATTGTTGATAAAGACTATCTGAACGCTCTTTACACAGAGTTGGAGCTTTTGGATAAGAAAAAACGTTATCCGGAACAGCTTTCGGGTGGAGAGCAGCAGCGAACCGCGATTGCCCGCGCGCTTATTACAAAACCGGAACTGATTTTATGTGATGAGCCAACAGGAAATTTGGATGAAGCTACCGCCAAACAAGTAATGGAAATGCTGAAAAATATTCATGAAAAATACAAAACAGCTATGATCATCGTTACACACGATAAGGATATCGCCGCTTACGCAGATAGAGTCCTTACAGCCGAAAACGGAATTTTCAGGTAAACGATATGCACGGAATTCTATTATATATCAAAAAAAACATTCTGAAAAAGTATTATACCTATTTCCTTATTTTTATTGCGCTAGCCATTCTTTTGTCTTGTCTGATTACGGTATTTGCATCAGGTCAAGCTTTATCACAGGCATATCGAAACGCGCTGAAAAGCACTTACGGCACACAGCAATATGTGGCATTTCACGTCAGCACAGACGAAATTCCGGAAAATATTTTTTCTTCTGTGGGGGTAACAAAAATTTTCGGCACGCTGCAGAAGGAACAAAAAACAGCCGCTATCGGCTGGATGGATGAAACCGCACTGAAAATGCATGAAATTTCTCTTATATCCGGCAGATTCGCGCAAAAAGAGAACGAAATTGTTTTGGAAGAGTGGGTAAAGGAACGCTTTTTCCCCGAAGCAGAAATAGGGGAATCTATAAAATTATCCTATAATGCGTTTTCTCAAAACGGTATGTTTGATTTTCCAAAAGAAAAAACCCTTATTCTTTCCGGGATTATTAAAAATTATTCGTCTGTTCAAACCGGAGACGTTTTAACGCCCGAAGCAGGTTATGAACAGCTTCCGTCTGTCCTTTTTTGTTCCTTACCGCAAGATACGGATTGTTATGTTGAAACCCTTTCTTGTATTTTTATTGAAAATGCCTTTAACGGTCGACCGCTGCTTCAGCAATACTTTCAGCCCGCGGAAATAAGCAGTAACGACGAATATTACCGCGCGGATATTTCTAATATAGATACTTTCATTGTTCAGATATTCAAACTCATCGTTTTAGCCGCAACCGTTTTGATCTTACCGACGATACTGTTTCTTTTTGTATGGGGTGATTTTCCCTCTCTCAAAAAGGCTTTTGTACTGGGCGCGGATAAAAATCAACTTTTTATTGTTGTGTTTTTGAAATGTATCATAGAAATATCGGCATCACTTATCTTGGGAACCCTCCTGTCTTTTTTTACGGTCGGCGCCTTTTCCAGATTGCTGCTTACGTTCTTTTCCATTGATATCGCCTCTCACATATCACAAAGCGCTCTTATGATCGGAATCTCCTTATATTTGCTGGTGGGGCTTTTGTCAAGCGCGGTAATTTCCTTGCTTTCCGTAAGATTGCTCACACGAGAACCAAAAACCGCAAAGAAAAAACACATTATATTTTCTTCAAAAAATCCGTTTATTCTGTTTGCTTATAAAAATATTTTAACGCATTTTTCAAAATTTATGGCAACTTCTTTCTGTCTGGCCGTTTGCATTACCGTCTTTTGCTGCAGCTTCGCGGTAAGCAAAGGATTTATAAAGGATTTAGAGCACCCTTTTTGTGATTTTTCTCTGGAATTCAATATGCAGATTTTCGCAGGTCCGTTACGAATTCCGTGCCAGGAAAAACGAGGGTTCACCGAAAAAGAACTTGAGCCGATAATCAATGATATCAACATAAAAAATTTATTTCTTACGAAATACGCGGTTGTTAATATTTTAAGTGAAGATACGGAAATTCACCAACTTTTTGCTGATAGGCTTCTTCGTCCTTTCTCTTCAAATCCCGAAGAAATGGAGCAAGAAAAAAGTCGTTATGGCTATAAAACAACAGAAAATCTTTATCGAACCACAATTAAGGGCGTAGATGAGCCGGTGCTTGATATTTTAAAAAATTTTAAAACCATAGGGCAAATAAACAAGGAACAACTAAAAAAAGGAGAAGAAGTAATTCTTTGTGTTTCAGAGCAAAAGTATGACGATAAAATAAAAGCGCTTCTTGGCAAAGACCTTGTTTTTACACAGATTTTTGATTATATTCCCGAAAAAAGCGAGGGATTTCGCCGTGATATGACCGCCGAGGTAGCCGGAATCGTAATTGTTCCGGAGAAAGAAGATTTATATACTCGCGCGTTTGCGTCAAACGGTTATGATTTTTTATGGAACAGCAGCGCTTTTCTTGAATACGGAATCCATGAATACTATTTCGGCGTATATATCGAAACAATAAACGATACAGATGTCAATCATTTAAACAGTGTATTGGCTGAAATCAAAGAGGAAAATCCGGAAGCCACATATATTTCAAAAACAGAAATCAAGCAAGCGGAACAAAAAATAAACAATATCGTAGTAATTACGTCAAGCGCTATTATAAGTATCTTGGGATTACTTGCTTTTTTGATTATTTTCCTAAATTATTTGCTTTCCGTAAATCAAAAAAAGGAATTATTAAAAACGCTTTATTCTATCGGAATGACCCGAGGAGAATTAAATCAGTTGATCCTCACAGAACATTTGCTTTATCTTTTAACCGGATATTTTCTTTCTTTACCGTTTATCACTCTTTTTACGTTTGTTTTAGAGGCCATAAATTTTTTACCTTTCATTCTTTTGCGCGGCATCCTTGTTTTAGCAGGATTATCGGCAGTGGGTGTATTGTTGAGCTTGTATAATGATCGGTGGATTCAGAAAAATATAACGGCTGTTTTGTAAAAAAACGTTTTAAAAGCAGCGCTTTGCTCTTTTCCCTTAACTTATTTGGCGCGCCCTTTTTCCGTCTATCAAAAAAAGCCACACAAGGCAAATGCTTTGAGTGGCTTTATGATTTATAGGAACGTGGCGAACACAAGGCGAACCGCTTTATTAAAATGAACCGGTCAGCCTATTGAAAAAAGATTAAAGGACACGTACACGGATCACATTCTCAATGGCGTTAATGATATCCACGATTTCAGGCTTAAACTCATTATCAATATCGATAATGGTATAGGCGTAATCTCCTTTGGAAGCATTGATCATTCCGCTGATATTCTCCCCGTGCGCCGCGATTGCCGCGGTAATCTGTCCTACCATATTACTGGTGTTTTTATGCATTACGGTAACGCGGGCCTTTCCGGTGCGGGCAAGCGCTACATTCGGATAGTTTACGCTGTTTTTAATGGTACCCATCTCAATATAATCCCTCAGCTCGCGGGAAGCCATGGCCGCGCAATTATCCTCGGATTCCGGGGTAGAAGCTCCTAAATGGGGAAGTACCACCACGCCTTTGGCACCGATCAGCGCGTCATCGGCAAAATCAGTAGCGAATTTATAAACCTTGCCGGCGGCACAGGCCTCAACAATATCCTGGTTCTTTACCAGACCTCCGCGCGCAAAATTCAAAATAATTACGCCGTCCTTCATAGAAGCGATAGAATCCTTATTGATCATGCCCTTGGTGGAATCAATCTGGGGAACATGAAGCGTAATTACATCGCTTTGAGCCATCAGCTGTTCTAAGCTCTCCGCTTTTTTTACCGCGCGGGAAAGTCTCCAAGCCGCGTCAACCGATACAAAAGGATCATATCCCAGCACGTTCATTCCCAGTTCCGCCGCGGCGTTAGCCACCAAGCCGCCGATCGCGCCCAGACCGATTACGCCTAAAGTCTTCCCTTTGATTTCCGGTCCTACGAACTGGCTTTTTCCTTTTTCCGCCATTTTAGCTATAGCATCGCCGTTTCCCTTTAAATTCTTAACCCAATCCGCCGCTTCAAACAAATTACGGCTGGCAGCGATCATAGTGCCGATTACCAACTCCTTTACCGCGTTGGCGTTGGCGCCGGGAGAATTAAATACCACAATACCCTTTTCCGCGCAAAGGTCAACCGGAATGTTGTTGACGCCCGCGCCGGCACGTGCTACAGCTAAAGTAGCCGGTGAAAAATCATAGCTGAGCATATCGGCCGAACGAACCAAAATTCCTACCGGATCCTTGGCGTCTTCAGAAATATGATACTGTCCTTCAGGCAAATTTGCCTTAATAACCTCTGCGATGGAATTCAGCTTTAAAATCTCCGTCATCTTTATACCTCACTTATTCTCCGCTTCAAATTTTTTCATAAAGGCAACCAGTTTTTCCACACCCTCTATCGGCATGGCGTTATAAATGGAGGCTCGCATACCGCCTACCAGACGGTGACCTTTCAGGGAAACCAGTCCCTCGGCCGCGGCTTCTTTTACAAATTTAGCATCCAGCTCGGCGCTGGGAGTAACAAAGGGAACGTTCATCAAGGAGCGATCCTCTTTCGCTACATTGTTTTTATAAAAATCGCTGCTGTCAATATATTCATAAAGCAACGCGGCTTTTTGAATATTTTTCTGCTGTACGGCTTCTACGCCGCCCATCTCTTTAATCCAGCGGAATACAAGCATGGAAATATAAATACTGTAACAAGGAGGCGTGTTATAAAGGCTGTCGGCATCAGCCTGCGTTTTCCACATCAGCATTTTAGGACAGTCGGTCTTAGCCTGATCCAACAGATCTTCGCGTACAATTACCACCGTAACCCCGGCAGGCCCGATATTTTTCTGTGCCCCGGCATAGATCACGCCGAACTTGGATACATCCACCGGTTCGGAAAGAATCATGGACGACATATCCGCTACCAGCGGTACATTGCCGGTTTCAGGCACATAATTATATTTCGTACCAAAAATCGTATTGTTAAAGGTGATATGTACAAAATCGGCTTCCGGATCAATCATATCCTTTGTAACTTTGGGAATATACGTATATACGGCTTCTTCACTGGAGGCAACAACTCTGGCATTGGTCAAACGAGCGCCTTCCTTCGCCGCAAGAGAAGCAAAATTGCCGGTTACGATATAATCGCCCTTCCCGTTTTTGTGCAGATTCAAGGGAACGGCAGCAAACTGTGTGGAAGCACCGCCCTGCACGAACAATACCTTATAATTTTCCGGAATATTCATCAGCTCGCGAAGCAGTGCTTCGGCTTCCTTAATAATGGCGTCGTAACACTTTGCGCGGTGGCTCATTTCAAGAACGCTCATGCCCGAACCTTCATAGTCAAGCATATCTGCTGCAGCTTTTTTTAATACCGATTCCGGCAGCATAGACGGACCGGCACTGAAATTATAAACTCTCATGGTTTCAGCCTCCTATAAGCCCAATAAATTTTTTCGCGCAAATGAAAAACGCGTTGCAAACATTATACTACCGCTTTGCTTTTCGCGCAAGCAGATTCCGCCGACAGGAGCCTGTTTTTCAAAAAAAACATTTTTAACAGCCAATAAATCTGTCATAAATACGGCTCAAGTTTTGCCATAAACCTCTTATTGTTTGTTTCCGTTATTTCCCAAATATTTTTGATCCGTCAAAAGGGGATTTTTGTTGTAATTTTGTTTAAAACATGTTATACTGTCATATAGTTTGTAATATCTTAATATAAATATGGAAATTTAACTAAGGAGGATGTCTTTATGTTTTGTGAAAAATGCGGCGCCGCCGTACCTGACGGTGTAAAATTTTGTCCTGCCTGCGGCAGCAATATGACCGCGCAAACCGTTTCCGAGCCTCAGCCGGCGGCACAGCCCTCTCCGGCGGCAAATTCCGGTTTTTCTCCCGTACCGGTAAAAAAGCGTAAAAAATGGTGGATCGGCGCTCTGGCGGCGGCCGGCGTAGTAATATGCGCAGTACTTCTTTGCGTGTTTGTGTTCCCGCGGGATGTGCAGCATTTGCTGTTAGGCGACGAAGGCTATGTTAAATATTTGGCCAAACAATCCGCGGTACGGCTGGCGGAAAACACCGCTGAAGCCACAACGGCGGTCAATGAAGAGCTGTCCGTGAGCATGCAGATGACGCCGACGGTTGAATTCGGCTCGGCTTTTGAAGAAAGCGGATGGAATAAAGAACAACTGGAACAATTAGCCCAGTATCTGAATACCGTAAAACTCCGGGCCGATATGCAAAAAGGCGCGGAGGATATGAAGTTTGAATATCGGGCAGATGACGCCGACGGAACGCTTCTTTCCCTGCAGGGCAGTATTGAAAAAGATAATTGTACTTTCCGCATACCGGAATTTTCAGAAAGTTATATGGAACTGGCGGAAGATTATTCGGCCCTCTTTACGCAAAATGAAATTGACGCCCAAAAACTTTCCCAAAGCCTGCGCGCGTTAGCCGATACGTATGTGGAAGCGCTGGAGAACGCTGATTACAGCTATAAAGAAGACGCGAAACTGAAAGTGCACGGCATCAGCGTAGAGGCCGACTGCGCGATCATCGAATTTGACGGTGCAGACGCGGCGGAGCTGTTGATTTCCCTTTTGGAAACCGCCCGTGAGGATGAGTACCTGGAGGAGCTTTTGGCGCAATCCTTTGAAATGCAGCCGGGAACCGATTACCGTGCGACCTTGGATCAGCTGATCGATCAATTGAAGAATTCCAAAAAAGAGCTGAAAAACAGTGACGCGAAGCTGGAAATTGCCCTTTACTTAAACGCGCAAAACCAATGTGTAGGAATGGAATACTCCCTTACGGCAGAAGGATCTACCGCCTCTTTAAAAGTCATTCCCGGTAAAAAACTGACTTCTGATCAGGCAATTTCTCTGGAAATTAATAACAAAGAAATCTTCTACGCCACCTGGGAAAGCGAAAAAAACACCGCCAACGGGGAGGTCGCTTTCAACCTCTCTTTCTTTAACGGCGCGTCTCAGGATCAATTTATCGGGGTCCGCTATGAAGCAGAAGATTTAAAAACCGCCGAATTCGCCGGCGATAGCGTGTTTGCCGGAACCATTACCTTCCGCTTGTATGATCCTGACGATTTATTGGGAACCACTCTGGGAAATAACGCCGCGGAAATGCTGAAAGAAGCAAAAATGATCATTACCGCGGCGGCGGAGAAAGACGTTTACAATGCCACCGTAAAAATAGAGGAGGAAACGCTGGGTTCTTTGGGCTTCTCCATGCAAATCTCGCCCCAAACACAGTTCTCCGAAACTCCCGAAAAGACCGCGGAAAACACCTATACTCTTGATGAGAATTTTTCTAATCCGGCCGCGGAAGAAGAATTGGACCGCGGTATTACCGCTTGGATCGAAGCATTGCAGTCTCGTCCCGGTTTAAACAACGCCGCTCCCGCGGTAAGTGAAAAACTGGAAGAGCTTCTTAACGATCCGGCAAAGCAGCTGGTGGGTTCTTGGTATGGATCGCTGGATATAAGCGAATCTATGGGCTCTCCTTTTTCCATAGGTCTGTACTTTACCGTTACCGAGGACGGTAAAATGAGCATGACCGTGGATTCTGAACAGCTGCGCAGCGATTATAAAGAATATTTACTGAATTCCATCAACGAACTTTTTACTCCTGAGCAAATCCAGCAGGCCGGCGCTTCTTCTGCGGAAGAACTGCTGCAAATAACTGCCTATCAACAGGGATATTTTTCAACAGACGCTTATATCCGCGCTCTGTGTGAAGAAGTTGAAGAGTCTATTTCCAATAATCTTTTTTCAAACGTCTCGTTTACTTGTGAGGACGGAAAGATTATTGCGGAAAACCGCTCGATTCCCTATACGATAGAAGAAGATATCCTGAATCTGGACGGCGTCTATTTCCGGAGAAAGGTTTGATGAAATAAACCGGGAATTCCGATTATCAATAAAACCAAAATTAAACTTTTTGCGGCGGCAACGCCGCATTTTGTTTTTTCACGAATAACATAGAAAACAATCCGTTACAGAAAAGAACGAAAAATCAATATTTTAAAAAATATCGGGGGGACTTTTACACGCGATCGTAAAATCTTTCATTTTGAAACAAACGATATTTTACGCCAAAACCATATTGACTTTTTTACGAGCCGAAGGGAAAGGATCTCCCTTTTTTGTTTTTTGAAAAAAATTGTTTTTCTTCAAAAAGATATTCTTCACGCATATTTTTTCCGTGTTTTTGCCTTCCCCAATAAAAAAATTTTTATACTACATGTTGGGTTTTTCATAAAAGAACAATCGTATCATATACATATATTAGATCCGTAAAGACGCCTATCGAAATCAAATTGTTACAAAAGTGTTGCATTTTTAATTCAAACATGATATAATTAACGTGCAGCCTGGCAGAAGGAGGTAAAAATGACTTTTTTCAAACGAACACAAAAGCTTATTTTAAATACTGTGATTCTTGCCTCGGCAATTATATTGCTGGTTTCTTCCTCCGCTTTTGCGGCACCTTCGTCCACCTTAAAATTGGGCAGCAAGGGGTTAGAGGTAATGGAAATTCAGCAGGTGCTGGCAGATAACGGTTTTTTAGATGAGAAATATGTAACCGGGTTCTTCGGGCCGAAAACACAAGACGCCGTAAAAAATTATCAGAAAGCTAACAATATCAATCAAACAGGAATGGTTGCAGAGTTAACCGTTGCCGCCATGTTTACAGAGCCGAAAAAGCTGGATTCCGAACAGGTATACCGCAGCGGGGATGAAAACGACGGTGTAAAACAGCTTCAGCAGGCGCTTTCGGATATGGGATACTTAAAAGCCGAGCATGTAACGGGATATTTCGGTTCCATTACCGAAGCGGCGGTAAAAAGCTTTCAAAAAGATAATGATATCAGCCAAACCGGCGTAGCCGCCAAACTGACGCTTGAAAAAATCAACGCGCTGCTGGATATAACCAAACTGGATCCCTCTCGGGTCTATAAAGCCGGCGACGAAGACGACGGCGTAAAAGCTTTGCAGCAGCGGCTTTATGAATTGGGCTATTTACAAAGTAAGTATATCACGGGTTATTACGGTTCCATTACGGTTGCGGCGGTAAAAAGCTTTCAAAAAAACAACCGCATCAGTCAAACCGGAACGGTTGCCGAATTAACGGTTGCGGCACTGAATTCCGCAACGGCCAAAACAAGTACTTTCGGCTCCGCGGAATCCTCCGGCAGTATCGTTGAATCCATTGCAAAACCTGGTACTCTTCGGTACGGAGACAGCGGTTCCTCCGTAAAAACACTGCAAAATAATTTAAAATCGTTGGGCTACTATTCCGGCAGCGCGTCCGGAAGCTTTGATACCGCTACCAAAAATGCCGTAATTGCTTTCCAAAAAGCCAATTCCTTAACGGCTGACGGTATCGTGGGCAGTAAAACGCAATCCAAGATCACCGCGGCGCTTTCAGCGAAAAACACGGGTTCTTCTTCCGTGGGCAGCGGTTATAATTCCGCCAATATGAGCTTGATCAATCAGGCACTGGAAACCCTTTCGGAAGCGCAGATGAACGAAGTGAAACTAATGGCAAAAATTATTAAAAGGGAAGTGGGCGGCCGCTCTTACAAATGTCAGTTAGCGGTAGGCAGCGTTATCATGAACCGTGTGCAGCGCACAGGAGCCTCGGTGCGGGAAATTATCTTTTCCCCCAACCAGTTCTCCACCGCCAACAGCACACTGGATTCCGAAACCTATTCTACCAGTAACCTGTACGCGGCTATTGAAGCTTATATGGGAATTAAACCCGTGGGCAATTGCCTGTATTTTTGTTCCGAATCGGTGCGCTATACATGCTGGGCAGGAAAAAACCGCACCTATTACGGAAAAATTGATACCGAGTGCTTCTTCCTTTAAAAAAACAATTGACATCCCTATTTTTTAAAGGTATAATATCTTTTGCTTTTAATTCAGGGATTCCGATTCCGTAAAAAACGAGGTGAACATAAATGAAACAGGGTATTCATCCGGATTACAAAAAGGTAACAGTAAAGTGCGCCTGCGGCGAAACCTTTGAAACAGGTTCCGTTAAGGATTCTCTTTCCGTTGAAATTTGTTCAAAATGCCATCCTTTTTATACAGGAAAGCAAAAGCTGGTTGACTCGGCCGGCCGTGTTGACAAGTTTAAAAAGAGATACGGGCTTTGATTGTACCACAACAGGCTGCGGCATCTTAACGGATGCTGCGGTCTTTTTTTATTCCTTCATCCCTTTTTAAGATAGGGTTTTTATGCCCCAAAAGGAGAAAAATGCTCAAAGAACAAGTTACCCAAGGCTCCGGAAACAATCAATTGCTTTACTTTACCGGTACCAGTTTGTTTCAAAATAACACCGGATTGGTTTTTATCAGTGATCGAACCGGCAGCCCCAATTTATTTTATTTGGATTTTGCTTCAGGCAATGAGCGTCAGCTGACCTTTCAAGCAGAGGGCACGCTGCGGTCTTACGTCTATTTTGACGGTGCTTCCTATCGAGGCTCGGGCAAGGCCAGCGTGTGTTTAGACGCTTGCCGCGGTCTTTTGTATTATTTACAAGGCAGAAGCGTTATGCAAACCGATTTGGAAGGGAACTCCCGGGAACTTTGCCGGCTGCCCCAAGGTCAGCTCACCGGCTTTACCCACGTAAGCGCGGACGGCACTCTGCTTTGTATTCCCACGGTAGACGAGGACGCCTTTTGTGTTTCCGGTCCGCTTTGTCCCGGCATTGACCAGCGCGTTCGGGAAAAAGGTCTGTCTTCCTATTTAAGAGTTTTTGATACCCGTACCGGCTCCCCGGTTTTGTGTGAACCGGTTCCCGGCGGATGGGTGACACATGTACAGTTTTCTCCCACAGATAACCAAAAAATTCTGTATAATCATGAGTGGTGTACCGACTGCGGTATCCGCCGAATGTGGCTGTTTAACGGAAAAGAACATATCCGGTTAAGAAACGAGGACGAATATCGCTCCCGCGAAGACTGGACCTGCCATGAAATGTGGGAAAAAGACGGCGAGCATATCATTTACCACGGTCAATATCGAGACGGACGCAGTTATATCGGCCGGCTGAATATCCGCACACTGGATTTTCATGAAGTGAAAATTGATCCCGACTATATCGATTACGGTCATTTTACCGTTATGAACACCGGTCTTTTGGTCTCCGACGGATATTACGCTCTAAAAGACGAGGCGCCTTCTTCTTTCGGCGGGCGTTGGATCAGTCTGCAAAAGGTGGATTGGGAAAAAGAAACGATCCGCTGGATTCCTTTATGCCGCCACGGCAGCAGCTGGAATTGTCAATGCAGTCATCCGCATCCTATTTTTGATCATGAAGAAAAATATGTATATTTTACCTCCGACCAGGGAGGAAAACGTCAGGTATGGCGGGTTTGTGCAAATACATAAAAAAACACCAAAAAAAAAGCCGTTTTTACCATTGAAAACACGTTTTTTATGTATTATAATGTATGAGAATTATCATGCAGTATTTTTGCAAAAATAAGGAGAAAAAAATGAAAAAAGAATATGCGCTTCTGCGCGAGCAATGTATTGATCTTTTAGCCGAGATATCAGACCCCCCGCACAGGGATATGTACGGAGCTTATTCCGTCATGCGTATGCTGCGGGGAAAAGATTTAGAAGCGTGCAATCGTGTTCTTCAGCGCGTTGCCCAATATATGGACTTGCCGCATCCGGAGGGACGCAGCGTAACCGGTGAAAACGATTTTGCAGCCATTCGGCTTGTTGCCGCGCTGTTTTTAGTCAAAGATAAAATGACGCCGGAAACGATTGCGCTGATTCGCCGCTATTTGCTGGAACGTGATTTTACCAGTTGTTATTACAGCGAAAATCATGTTTTTATGATTCACGCGGCTCGTTATCTGGCAGCGCAGGCGCTGGGGGAAGATTTTAAGCAATATCAGCTGACCGCCCAACAGGCAATGGAGATTGATAAAAAGTATATCATGGACTTTATTTTGTTCCGTGCCAAACGGGGCGTAGGCGAGTTTACTTCCGGTTATGTGGATGAAGATTTGTTTATGCTGGGTATGCTTACCAATTACTGTACCGATACGGAATTGAAACACATGGCGCAGATGGGCATCAATCTGCTGACACTGGAAGCCTTTAACAATTTGAATTCCGAGGGAATGCTTTGCGGCGGAAGCGGAAGAACCTATCCCGACGCACTGCTGGAGCCCGACGCATCGGTTCTTTCAGGTCTTTGGGAATTGCTGATTTGCTTACAGCCTAAAAAAAATGCCAACTTCGCGCTTGCGCCGTTTGTACCGGATGATTTTATTCTGGAAGCGATAAAAAACCGTACCTTCCCCTGTGAAGTCTTTGAGCGGAAACATTTGCATTCCATGAGCGCCTGGCGGGGAGATTCAAAGGATGACGCTTGGCTGGAAAAATTAGAAGCTGCCGGAGGAATCAATAAATATACCTATCTTTGTGATTCCTACGGAATCGGTGCCGTACAGCATCAGGATCCCTATCCGGAAGGAAGGCCGGGGGATGCTGTATACGCGCATCATCAACAAGTGGAGTGGAGCTTGGTTCTGCCTTCAAAAGACGCGTCACGCAGCACAAAAATTTTTTCACACCATCCCGGGGATTTCGGTGAACATAATTACTGGACCGGTGATTTAAAATGCTGCTGCAATCAAAGCTTTTCCACAAAGGATACCGTAATGACCATTTATAACATTACGCATCCGGGCGAGCTGGAATTCACGCATATGTTCTTAGAACCGGCCAAATATGACGAGGTTCGATATGAAGAAAACTGGATTTTCCTGCGTCACGAGAATCGTTATGTGGCCGTATATATTGCCGGCGGCTATGAAATGACCGCCGAAGGTGATTTTGCCGGACGCGAACTGATTAGCCGCGGAAAGCAAAACGCGTATATCTGCCGCGTGGGATTGGAAACCCAATACGGTACCCTGGACGCGTTTATTGAAAAAACGCTGTCTCTTCCCCTTTGTTTTGACCGCAAAACCATGCGCCTGGAATTTGATAATCTTTATCTTACTCCCACAGAAAACGGCGTGAACGGCGTAAAAAATCAATATCCCTATCCGAATGTCTATTGCGCTCCTTGGTGTCATGCCAAATGGAATGAAGGCGTGATTGAAATAGTGGGCAAAAAAACAATACAAATGGATTTTAACAGAAACCAGGTGATTGAACGATGAAAAAACTTTCTCTTTTGCTTGCCGGCGTAGGCGGTTACGGCGGACTGATTGCCGGTGAGGTATTGGATCACTGTGCCGAGCATAATGCCGAAGTGGTAGGTATTGTAGAGCCGTTTTTGGAAAACAGCCCGGTAAAGGAACAGATCCGATCGCTTTCTCTTCCGGTATATACTACGCTGGAAGATTTTTATCAAGAACATCACGCCGATCTGGCGATTCTTTCTACGCCGATTTATCTGCATGCCCCGCAAAGTATTTTTGTGTTGGAGCACGGCAGCGACTGTCTTTGTGAAAAGCCCATAGCTCCCACCCTTCAGGAAGCCGACGCCATGCAGGCGGCAGCCGCGCGCACAGGAAAACATCTGACCATCGGGTATCAGCTTTCCCACAGTCCCGCCGTGCTGGCATTGAAAGAGGATATTCTCTCCGGCCGGCTGGGAAAACCTGTAACCCTGTACGCCATGACATGCTGGCCCAGAAACAGTGCTTATTTTGCGCGTCCTTGGGCGGCAAAGGTAAAAATAGACGGTCATTATGTACTGGATAGCATCGCGATGAACGCCTGCGCTCACTATTTGCATAATATGTTCTTTCTTTTGGGAAAAGAAATGAATCAAAGTGCAAAACCCGTATCCATGCAGGCTTCCGTTTCCCGCGCGAACGACATTGAAACCTATGATACCGCCGCTTTTCGTATTCTTACCGAAGAAGGAACCGTGCTGAACTATACGGCTACCCATGCCTCGCGGGAAAATATCAATCCCAGAATGCGTTTTCTTTTTGAAAACGCCCGCGTGGAAATGGCCGAAACCGATGATGAAAACGGAATTACCGCGTATTTTCAAAACGGCCAAATCAAGCACTACGGTCCTACTACCCGTGATCGCTTTCAAAAAATTTGGTATTGCTGTGAAGTGGCCCGGGGAGAAAAACAGCCCTTATGTACGGTGGAAACCGCTTACAGCCATTTGCAGTGCGTGAACGCCGTCAGTCAGTTTGCGCCGGTACATCCGCTTACGGCCGAAAAAGAAAACGATGTCATGGTAGTCGACGGTATCGATACCCTCTTTCAAAAGGCGTTCAGGGAAAATAAAATGCCCTGGGAACTTTCAACGCTGATTGCGCCGCCGACAGAAATATCGCTTAAAAATTATCATAGGTTTGAGGGAATAAAATGAATATTTGTATTATCGGCAGCTCCGGTCACTGGGCCTACGCGCTGCCGCAGCTGAAATATCATACCGTGATCGGTATCGCGCCGGGATTTGCGGCAGAAGATATGACCGGTGTATCGCAGACACTGGCCGAAAAAGGAATTCATGCTCCCCTTGTTGAAGATTACCGAACCCTTCTTCAAGAAGACACGGATATAGCCATTGTCAACACACGTTTTGACCGAAACGCGCAAATTACCGTTGAATGTCTGCAAAAAAATATTTTTGTTTTCAGTGAAAAGCCTCTGGCGCTGGACGAGGCCTCCCTTGACCGTATACAGGCCGCGCAAAAGACTTCCCGCGCCTTTGTATGCGCCATGTTCGGTATTCGTTTTGAACCATGGTTTTTATGTATGCGGGATGCCGTAAAAAACATCGGACAAATTACAATGATCAATGCCCAAAAATCTTATAAGTTAGGTACGCGGCCGGATTTTTATAAAAAACGCCAAACTTTCGGCGGACTGATTCCCTGGGTGGCCATTCACGCCATCGACTGGATCTATTCCATATCCGGTCTGACCTTTCAATCGGTTTGCGCCGTTTCCAGCAAAATAGGCAACGGTGATTATGATGAGCTGGAAACCGCCGCCCTTTGCGCTTTTGAATTGGAAAACGGGGCGGTGGCCTCCGTTAACGCGGATTATTTTCGTCCGTCCGCCGCGCCTACACATGATGATGACCGGCTGCGTATCACCGCGGAAAAGGGCGTAATAGAATATCGGGAGGGAAAAGTAATTTTGATCGATTCCGCCGGACGGCGGGAACTGCCTCTTCCCGAGGCGCAGGATATCTTTGAACAGTTTCTCCGGCGGGTGAAAGGAGAAGATATCGGCGTCAGCCCCGAAGAAGGATTTGCCGTCACCCGTATTGCTTTGGCTGCTCGCCGAGCCGCCGATACCGGGCAAAAGATTTTATTAGATTAAACCGTAAATATTTTAGTATGAAAAAGGTTGTTTTTCGGTTGCTCTCATGGGTTCTTTTAGTGAAATTTGAATTTTTTATATTTAATAGCTGAGGTACAGTCTGTGAAAAAAATTGATTTAACAGCAAAATGGATCTGGGATGAAAACAATACGTCTCCCAATTCCATCGTAATTTTTAAAAAAGAATTTACCGCTGCTACTTCTGCGGAAAAAGCAATCGCTTACATCGCCGCCGATACAAAATACTGGCTTTGGATAAACGGAAAAAACGCGGTTTTTGAAGGCGGACTTTTTCGTGAAAGCATGCCCGGCGCGGGATATGCCGACGAAGTGGATTTAGCGCCTTTTTTGAAAAACGGAAAAAACGAATTGATTTGTCTGTGCTGGTATTACGGAAACGAAGGGCGCAATAATGTTGACAGCGGACATGCGGGATGGATCTTTGAGTGTAAAGCTCTCGGATTATACAGCGACCGCGGTTTTTCTGTGCTTCGGCATCCTGCGTTTTATCAGACAGGAGAACCCTATCCGTCTTTTTTATACGGCGGCCATAATATAGGCTTTGACGCCAATAAAGAAATCAATACCGAAAAAGAAGCCGCCTGTTTTTTTCAGGCTGCCACAGAATATCCGCCTGAATATTGGGGAGATCTTTATTTAAGACCGATTCCGCTGCACCAATGCTCTGAAATTCATATTACCCAAAGAGATCCTCTCTTGACAAAGCGATATGAAGTTTCCTTTCCCGCCGCGGTACAATTTACTCCGTTCTTTGAAATAAACGCCAAAGGAGGAGAGGTTGTTCATATTTTCTCCGATCGATGGATGGTTCCCGGCGGCCCGGGGGATCAGAACAATCAATATAAAAGTCATCGTACAGAATATAGATGTAAGCCCGGAAGCAATCGTTTTGACAGTATTTTTTACCTTTACGGAGAAAAGATGATTCTTCAATGCGATCGGGAAATTACGTTTTTACAGGTAGGATACCGTTCCACGGGATATAACACCACGGTAACGGGAGAATTTTTCTGCAGCGACGATATCGTCAATATCTTGGTAAAAAAAGCCGCGAATACATTATATGTTTGCATGCGTGACAATTTTATGGACTGCCCGGACCGTGAGCGCGGACAATGGATCGGCGACGTTTCGGTACAAGCCGCGCAGGTACCGTTTTTAATGGACAAAAACGCCATGCTTTTGCTGAAAAAATGTATTTATGACTTCATTCATTTGCGCAAAGGGGATATTTTAATGGGAAATGTTCCCGGAAAAAACGCGGCCGAACTTCCTTCCCAAAGTCTGAATGCCATCAGTAAAATGGGGCTTATCGCGTTATATTCTAAATACAGCGGAGATCGGGAAATATTCAATGAGGTATTGGAGCCCGCCGTACGCTATTTAATGCTGTGGCAAATGAACGATAACGGCTTGGTCGTTCCGCGCAAAGGCAATTGGAGATGGTTTGATCATCTGTATAATGTGGATGAGGATGTTTTGGAAAACGCATGGTATTATTCCGCGTTGACCTTTGCAAAAGAAATGAGTTCTTCTATCGAAAACCACACCTATGATGATTTTTTGCAGGAACGAACCGAAAGCCTGCGTATAAATTTTAATAAAACCTTTTTAAAAATCGTAATTTGAAAACCATAAAATTATGAGTGATTATTGCTCTCCATAGGTTATCAATAA
>CAJKLB010000002.1 GCA_905200615.1 uncultured Selenomonadales bacterium
TTTCTAATATTTTAACAGCTAATAATTATTTGGAAGACGGAAAAGATTTTGTTGAAACAAAAAACTATATTCAGCAAACCAAAACAGAATTGGAAAAATGCAAGCAGGAATATGCGAGTTTTTTTACCGAAGAAAAGGTAATGTCCTATTTAGACAGTGACGGACTGGACAGCTATTATATTGATCTGTATAAAAATCAATATGTAGGGGATATTGAATCTGCTTCTGAAGATAAAACGGTTGAAAACTCTGTAGATCAGATTCTTGGGATTTTAGATATCTCGGAGCAAGTAATTGATTTATTATCCGAGAACCCAAATAGCTGGGAAGTTGACGAACAAAATATCATGTTTCATGATGACACTTTATCAAGCAAGTATGATGAATTATTAAACAAGTTAGCATAATGGTTCAATTGATAGAAAATGCGTATTTATTAACGGAATGGTTTATGGCAAATAAATATTAACATTCCGTGTCGGTATGTTAGAAAGATAAGATGGGAATCATATGCTCGGAAATAATTGAATAAATCGACGGTATGAAAAGCATTTTGCGGTCGTCTGAAAAAAACGAGTTTTTTTCAGACGACTTTTACTATATTTGCAAACGCTTAACTCTTTTTTGATATAGTGTAATTACAGAAGAAAAATCAAATATGAGCAGATTTTTATCAATAAAAATATAAAGATAAATTATTAATCAGACTGTAGACAAAACTGAAATTTGATTTTTTGCGGCATTCAGCCGCATTTTGTTTTTCCGGCAGGTGGGTCAAACTCTTTATAAGTGCCGCTTGATAAGTGGTGATTCAAGGGTAAAGAAATAGTATTGGCGAGGGTAGAGTGCAGTTCGAAAATTAACGATTTTCGAGCGAGCGGTATCTCTGACAAAGAGTGCTGCTCTTTTCGACACTCTCCTATGAATAACGCAAGGTGAAATTTCATAAATCATATATAAATTAAGAAATTTCTGCTGTTAAGCAAAAAAACGGAATTATTCTGAAAACGGTATCGGCTTTTGTATTCATTAGAGAAAAAAATAAATATAAGAAAAAGAGATTTTTGTCTGTTACGCTTGCTTAGAATAAATGGATAAAATTATGCATGGATTGTATTAGTATCTTTGTCTTCGGTGCGGACATCTTTTAGTAAACAGCGATGGTTGTGTATGTTTTTTTATTGCCGGCTGAAGCAGCAAGAAATCTTTCCAAGAGTACGGAAAAGTGAATTTTTAAATGTGAAAAATTTTGAAAGCTGAACAGGGTGTAGGTGCTTTTGACAAACTGAACGTGAATAAAACCGGTGTTTTCCGGTTTTGCAAAATGGCGTTGATAAACAAAGAGAAATATTTCTGTTCAAAAAGCGTTGATTATGGTACAATAGAAAAAAAGGGGCTGAAGCGTATGCGTCTTGATAAATATTTAAAAGTATCGCGGATTATAAAACGTCGTACGGTTTCCAATGACGCCTGTGATGCCGGACGGGTGCTGGTGAACGGGCGGCCGGCTAAGGCAGGATATCAGGTAAAACAGGACGATGTTATACAAATTCCGTTTGGGCAGAAACAAATCTCTTTTCGGGTGATTCATACCGAGGAAAAAGAGGCGCGTCAAGCGGAAGAGCCTATGTTTGAGGAACTGTGATGGCGGGGGTTTTGCTTGCCGCAGCCGGCGCGGGAACCCGTACGGGACTGAAAGAAAATAAAATATTCTTTTGCATTGACGGAACACCGATTATTCAAAAAACCGCGGAAGCGTTTCTTCGGCATCCGTCGGTTGAAGAAGTTACGGTTCTTTGCGCGTCAAAGGATATTCCTCGTATAAAAAGTATATTAGGGAATACAGTGAATTATGTTTTAGGCGGTCAAACGCGAGGAGAATCTGTGTTTAACGGATTAAAAGCCATAAAGGAAAAATATGATATTGTCTTGATTCATGACGCGGCCAGACCGTTTGTTGAACAAGAATGCATTACTCGTGTGCTTGAAGCGGTTGCCCGGGGCTGCGGCGTGGTTGCCGGTGTGCCGGCGACGGATACGATTAAGCAATGTGATGAAAAGAACTTTGTTTTGTCTACGCCTCCGCGGGAGCGGTGCTGGCTTGCACAGACGCCCCAGGCTTTTTGGCTGGAGGAAATCTATGACGCTTATTTAGCCGCGGGGGAGAAAAGCTATACCGATGATGCGGCTGTATATGAGGCATGGGGTGGCAGCGTACGGATGGTAGAGGGCAGCTATGCCAATAAAAAGATTACAACAGCGGAGGATGTAGCAATGAAGGTGTTCCTTTCCGGCGTCGGCTTTGATGTTCACCGGCTGAAAGAGGGAAGAAAACTGGTGTTGGGCGGGGAAGTTATTCCCTATGAAAGGGGATTAGAGGGGCATTCCGACGCGGATGTTCTTATCCACGCTGTAATGGATGCGCTGTTAGGCGCCGCGGGTTTGGGCGATATTGGCCGGTATTTTCTTGATACCGATGAACGGTGGAAAGGAATATCCAGCATGAAATTATTGGCGCAAGTATTGGAAATGCTGTATCATAAAGGATTCCGCGTTGTAAACATCAGCGCCGTAATTGCTGCTCAAAAACCGAAACTTTCTCCATATATTTCTAAAATGAATCAAAATATTGCACAGGCCGTGGGTATAGCCCAACAACGGGTAAATATTGCGGCTACCACAACCGAGCATTTGGGGTTTGAGGGGCGTGGAGAAGGAATTTCCGCCAGAGCCGTTGTTATGCTTATAAAGGAGGAGCAGGCATGAAATTTTCAAAGATGCAATCAGCATTAAAGCATAAATATCGTAACGAAACGGATCCGGCGATACTTGAAAAACAAAAACTTTACAATAGGATCGTTTACGGCGCCGCAGCTGTTCTGATCATTACGGCGATTGTGCTCAACGTGCTTTCTGTTTCGGGATATTTTGCTAAGGATTCGGAGATTACGCCTTGGCCCACACCGGATGCTCAGGAAATTATTACGGTGGGGGTAGTGGATCGCTCTTATAACGTGAAGAGTATTCTTATTGATGAACCGCGAATCAATCAGCCCAGCATTTATGGGCATGAGTTGCTTTTTTCTGCCGGAAAGGGAAGCCTGGACAGTTCTATACTTACGAACTTGTATTTATTTGACGCCGTAACCGGAAGCGTAAGTAAAATAACCGAATCCAAGATAAATGGCGGGGAAATTTATGAAACATATATTTCCGAAAACTGGATTGTTTGGCTGGATACCGATCATAAAGGTAAAAATGTAATTTATAAAATGAATCGGAAGGATATTGAGGGAATGCAAGCCAATACTATATCCGTAGTGCAGGAAACCGAAAATCATATGCCCAAATTGGGTTTATACGGCGATTATTTAATATGGATGGAACAGATAAGCGCCGATGAGGACAAGCTGTATTTTGTTGATTTGATTACCGATGAGAATATGGCGTTACAAATGTTTGATCAAACAAATTACGCGGTAAGCTCACCGTATATTTATAAAAATGCCGTGATTTGGGCCGAACGGGATCCGCAGCGGCCTGACGATGATTCAGTAAGCGCGATATACAGTATGATTTTTGAAGATTTGGGTGTGGTAGACAGCGACAGTGAATATGTACCGGATGAGGATTCCGGTGAATTGGAACCGGAGATATTTGCTACCGGAACCTATGTGCATAATCCCATTTGTAATGACGATGTATTCGTTTGGATCGATAAAAACAATGCGCCTGATTCTAGCCTTTATTATGCCTATCGAGACGGGCGGGGAGATCCTGTACGATATTGGAGAAATGTCACACAGTATGCTTTAGGCGACGATTTTATTGTTTTTACATCCAATCAGATTGTCTATGCTTACTATTATGAATCGGATATTCTGGTACAGGTTTCCGAATCCGGGCGCAGCGCCATTCTTCCCCAGGCATTCGGTACGTTGGTTGTGTGGGAGGACAAGAGTGATACTTCCGGAAACGACGTTTTCAAATACAATATTCTGGGGTAATTATGGCAAAAGATAAGAATGTTTTTATTTGTTCGCAATGCGGATTTGAATCGGCTAAATGGCTGGGAAAGTGTTCTAACTGCGGAAGCTGGGGTACAATGGAAGAAACCGTTGTGAATACGCAGAAAAATAATACGGCGGTAAGATCGGTTGGAGCTGCCGGACGGGTACAAAAACTCAGTCAGGTACAAACTCTTCGCGATGAGCGTTTTTCTTCCGGCAGCGGGGAGCTTGATCGTGTACTCGGCGGAGGAATTGTTCCGGCCAGCATTGTGCTTTGCGGAGGAGATCCGGGAATCGGAAAATCCACACTTTTGCTTCAAGTGTGTGATTTTGTCGCAAAAGAAAAAAAGGTTTTGTATGTTTCGGCGGAAGAATCGGCTCGGCAGATTAAACTTAGGGCGGATCGTTTGGAGTGTACCGCAGAGGAACTGTATTTACTTACAGAAACCGATATTGAGGAAATCTGCGCGCAGATTTCTCTTCAAAAACCCAGTGTAGCGGTGGTGGATTCTATTCAAACGGTATATGCTTCGTATTTGAACTCTGCGCCGGGAACAGTATCGCAGGTGCGGGAGTGTGCGTCCCGACTGATGCGCGTTGCTAAGGAATGCGGAACGGCAGTCATCACAGTGGGGCATGTGACCAAAGAGGGGACGCTTGCGGGGCCTAAAGTGCTGGAACATATTGTGGATACGGTATTGTATTTTGAAGGGGAACGGAACAATACTTTCCGGATACTGCGCGCCAATAAAAATCGGTTCGGCTCCACCAATGAAATCGGGATTTTTGAGATGAATGAGCAAGGGATGCAGGATGTGTTAAATCCTTCGGAAATTTTTATGTCTCAGCGCAGTCAGCCGGTTCCGGGAACAGCTATTCTGTGCTCCTTAGAAGGTACACGCCCGGTTATGGTAGAAATTCAGGCGCTTTCGGGGACTTCAAGTTTCGGAAATCCGCGCCGTGTGGGCAGCGGCGTGGATTACAGCCGCATGGTTACCTTGCTTGCCGTGCTTGAAAAGAGGCTGGGGTATTCGCTGTATAATCAGGATGTGTATATTAATATAGCCGGCGGACTGCGTGTGGAAGAACCGGCGCTGGATTTACCTGTGCTGGCCGCGGTGGCCTCAGGGTATAAAAACATTGCTCTGCCGGAAGATACGGTATTCATGGGCGAGGTAGGTCTTACCGGTGAACTTCGGGCAATAGGCGGATGCCAAAAACGTATTGATGAATGCATTAAACTGGGCTTCCAAAAGGTAATTCTTCCCAAAGGAAATAAACGGGGACTCAGAGAAAACAGTAAGATTCAATTATTGTTTGCCGATAATATTTTTACCGCGCTGTCTTTTGCTATGGCAGAAAAGTGAGGAGGACTTCATGCTTAAAAGAATTTTTCGTATTTTATTTGTTCCTATAGGTGCTGCTTTAGGGTATTGGTTCTGGAAGCTGGTGGCTTTGATCGTTCGGCAAAATGAATTGCAGCTGTCGGGATGGGTCTCAACGGTATGTGTGCTTTTTTTGATTGCGCTGTTCGCTGTTATTGGTTTTTTTGCCGGCAAACCCGCGGCGTCGGCTCTTTCACAAATGCTTTCTAAAATTATAAAGCGTGCAAAGGAAATGCCCGCAAAAGAAATGTTTCTTGCTTGCGGCGGATTGCTGTTTGGATTTTTAGCTGCGTTTTTAGTTTGTCAGATATTTAATAATATCAGCAACGAGGTTTTGGTTACGTGCTTGAATATTATCGTATATCTTTGCTGCGGTATTTTAGGGGTGCGGATTGCTATGATCAAGCGCGATGATATTCCTCTTCCGTTGAAAAAGAAAAAAAGCGAGGAATTAGAAAACGAAGGAGGAACGGTACTTGATTCCAGCATATTGATTGACGGGCGCGTATATGATATCTATAAAACAGGTTTTATTCAGGGGCCGATCTATATTCCCAAATTTATCTTAAATGAGCTTTCCCGTCTTGCAGACAGTGAAGATGGAAAAAAACGTCTGCGGGGCCGCATGGGCTTAGATATGATCAAAAAGCTTCAGCAAGAGGAGGGGGTGCGGATTGAAGATGCGGATTATGAGGAACTGGAAAGCATTGATGATAAGATCATTCACTTTGCGGCTGAAAAAAAAGCAGATATTATGACCAATGACTATGGTTTGAATATGGTGGCTTCCCTCCAGGGGGTAAAGATACTCAACCTTAATGAATTGGCTAATGCATTAAAACCTACGCTTGTTGCCGGAGAAATGCTCACGGTTTCCGTTACCAAAGAAGGAAAAGATCCTTCTCAGGGGGTGGGGTATCTCTCTGACGGAACGATGGTTGTAATAGAGGATGGAAGCGATTACATAAACAGTGAAATAGAGGCGATAGTTACCAGTATACTTCAGACCAATGCGGGAAAGATCATCTTTGCAAAGCCTAAATAAAAATTTCTGGGAGGAATGTTTAATGAAAAAAATGATTGCTTTTTTTATTACAGTAATTATGGTCCTTTCATGTGTGCAAACGGTGTCTTTGGCCTGGGTGGAAAATAATATTCTCGTCAATCCCAGTTTTACAAGCGGTACCCTGGAATGGAGCGCCGGTGCCCCTACACAGATCAGTACAAGCACAGATGCTTATGATGGCGACAATGCGGCCATGCTAATAAAAAAGCGTGGATTTAATCAATGGGTGAGTGCAAAACAGCATATCACACAGGCTATCAGTGAAAGCGGTAGTGGTCGGTATAAAGCTTCCTGTTATTTGAAAGGTAGCGGAACGTATATGCCGAATCTTGCATTGATGATAAAAATCGTAGATATTGACGGCAATGCCGTCTATAAGCAGTCATCTTATAAAATATTGACAAATTATTATCAATATTTTGAGGTTGATTTTTATTTGGATATCACACAGCTGTCTTTTGTAGAATTCTATTGGTATGGTACACAAGAGGCAGAATATGATTTTCTTGTAGACACTTGCCGACTGGAACGTATCGGTGAATATCCTTTTTTGGGAAATAATCTTCTTGTAAATCCAACCTTTGAAAATGAAACTTCTTATTGGAGCGTTGCTTCTCCTACACAAATTAGTGCAAACACAGATGCCTATGATAGCGATAACGCAGCTATGCTGATAAAAAAACGCGGGGAAAATCCGTGGGTAAGTGTAAAACAAAATGTCACACAGGCCGTGGAACAGGCTGGAAGCGGCCGATATAAGGCCTCGTGCTATTTGAAGGGCAGCGGAACGTATATGCCGAATCTTGCATTAGTGATAAAAATTGTGGCCTCTGACGGCAGTGAGAGCTATAAAATCTCCAATTATAAGATACTGACAAATACATATCAGTATTTTGAGGTTGTTTTTTACGTTTATACGGATGAAATCTCTTACATGGAATTCTATTGGAATGGCACAACAGAAAATGAGTACGATTTCCTTGTAGATGCATGTAGCCTTGTTTGTACGGCCGATTTTTCATCACTTCCTACTCCCGATACATCCATACAGAGAGCGGAAAATACCAGAATAGGTGCTATACGCTGGGATGCATATTTTGCAACCAGTCAGAACCCGTCTTCTTACAGCGTTGCTGATCAGGTGGCTAGAACGCTTAGCTATTATCCATATCAGGCACCTTATTATGTACAGCCCAGAACTCCTGCAAGCGGTGATGTTAGCCTTAAAATTCCATCAGTTTATGCGCTTACAGGAAAAACATATGTAATTGATGATGTAACCTCTTCAACTCTTGCATCAAAAACTATTCAATATGATTACGGTGTTACCTGGGAGGAAGAGGCTGCTTATGCACTGAATGCTGGTATTGATTATTTTGCCTATTTGTGGTATAAAAGCGAGGATAAAATGTCTTTACCGAGAAAGGCGCATGTAGCTGTGAACGGATATTCCTCTAATAAGCAGTTAAAAATGTGCGCCATTCTGGAACGCGGCCATTTTGGAAGTGCGTCAAATATCAGCATTCTTTCTACTAATCAGGAAAAACTGGCTGCCATACCCGTGGATCATAAAGAGCTTTACCAGGCAATGGCGCAGAGTAGTTATTTAACGGTTATGAGTGAAAACGGCGAGAAACCGATACTCTATTTCTATGATGCGAAGAATTTTTTGACTGAAAATGAATTGCAGTATATTCTAAATGAAGCTGTATTTTATACTGATTATCTGCATCAAATCAATCCTCAAAAATATCGCGAGGTTGAGGATATTTACTTCATTGCTATGGATGGAGATACTTTGGAACGAGCTATGGTTGATGGTTATAGAAGTACAGGATTTGATGCACTTTCAAGATATTCAGTGAGTTATGGCATCAGCGAAAGTGAAAAAGCTACAGCAAATAGCAGTGGTAGCAGCATCATGGCAGAAAGCTTCAACCGGTATGCTTATAATGATTTATCCTGCGCATCACCGATTGCTGGAACAGCATATAGTAATAGCTTTGCGCAGCTTTCACAAAAAAATAAGGCATATAATCAGACTTATGCCTCATATGCACAGCAAATACAGTGTGTGCCGCTTGCAACTGTTGGCAGATATCAGCTTCCGCGCATAAAAACGGGCGTGAGTTGGACGGGGGATTACAGCTGGCAGTATACACGTAAGGGAACACCGGCTGAGATCGCACAGGATGTGTATCAAACACTGGAGTGGGTAAAAGAGAATCCTGGAGCAACAGCAGCCAATGCTGTTCTTATTTATGGATGGAACGAGCATGATGAGGGTGGGTATTTATGTCCTACATTGAAATGCGATATCAACGGTAATCTGATTTTTGATGAAAATGGAAATACTATGATTGATACTAGCGTTCTTGATGCAGTAAAAGGTGCTATAGAAGATTATCGGGCTGTGGAAAATCAACAGGAGTAGATATTAGAAGAGATAAAGGCGGCTTAGCGTTATCACTGAGCCGCTTTTTCATTGGGTAAGGAAATGTTATATTTTTCTTTTGTTTTATTTTGTTTTGTGTTATAATATACTATAAATACAGCCGTATCTGCGGCAGCATCAGCGGAGGAGTTCATGCAGCGGGTAAAAAGACGCAAAAGATTTGATCTTTTAAATTATCTGCCCTTTATTATCGGTGCCATTGTTGTTATATTGATTATTGTTCTTTTAACGGTGTTTTTCAGCAAAGACGTAAAAAGTATAAAACTTTCTGATTTTAAGCAGCTGCCGATTCACGCTGAAAGCAATTTTACTGTTTTTGCCGGGGGAATCGCCTATATTGATGATACAGAGAACTGTATCTATTATATGGACGACCGCGGAGAGATCATGTGGGGCTTTTCAGGAACAGTAGAAGGTATGAAGCTGTACGCAGGGGAAACTAAACTGGGTATTTCTGTGGGGAAAAAACTTCAGGTGATTAATAAAGAGGGAATCCTTGAGTTTTCAAAGGAATTTGAACATTCCATTGCGACTGTTGCCATGGGGGAAAAGTTGATTGCCGTAAGCTTAAGTACCTCGGATGATACGATTATCCTTAACAGTACCGGCGAGGAAATCGATCGGATTATTTCCAGCAGTAATTGCACCAATATTCGGTTTGGTGTTTATGGCGCGGGCAACAGTGTTTGGGTTATTACAGTGGAAAATTCCGGATATTATCCTAAGTATCAGCTTTCTACGTATAAATATGATACCGAAAAAAAGCAGACGGTTACCTTTGAGGTAGATAATCAAATGATGTATAACGCCGTGTTCGATGAAAATTTGTGCTATATTTTCGGTACCGAAAAAATTATGATACGGGATTGTGATTATACGGGTTCGGTTAATTTGGATTATACGGTGAACGGTTATGATGTGATATCCTGCGGAAGACTGAATAAAACACTGCATATGCTTTTGCTTAATGACGGAAGACTAAAAGCGATCGGCACCGGTGTTATGGATATCGAGTGTGAAGAAAAGTTGAATTACGCGGTAGTTTCCCACAAAAATTATTATGGTTTCAGTCATTATTTTATGTACAGAATTAAGCCGTCGAGCGGAAAGATAACCAAATATCGGCTTCCGTTAAAAGTAGAGGGATTGATTCAAGGCAACGGTTATGTGATTATAGAATCCGGCGGCGCTATGTATCGATATAACATTCCTGATTAAGGAGGAGAACTTTCGTGAATATTGTAGATCTTGGCATTATCGTTTTGTTGGCAGCAGGTTTTTTAATAGGATGGTATCGGGGCTTTTTAGTAACGGTATTGAATGTGGCTTCCTATGTTCTTGCATGGATTATATCTTTTGCCGGATACAGTTCCTTGGCATCTTTTATTCTTCAGAAAACCAACTTTGATAATACTTTGCTTTATTTTACCGCAGGAGCAGAAAAACTCAGTGATATGACGGTTGCCAATGTAGATATCAATACGCTGAGCAGTGAAAGAATCACCGAGATCATCAATTCTTCCAATTTGCCTAAGCCTATTGCGGATATGATGAATCATAATATTTTAAATCAGGTATTCGCCGATCAGGGTATTACCACAATGAGCGATTATTTTAATCAGACGATTATCAATCTCAGCCTTAGCCTGATCAGCTTTCTGATTATTTTCTTTGCGGTAAGACTCCTCTCTATATTTGCTATCGGTCTTGTAGATCACGTCGTGCAGCTTCCGGTATTAAAACAGTTTGATAGTATTATCGGCGGCGGAGTAGGGGTTTTGCAGGCGGCGGTTTTTGTATGTATTATTTTTGCTATTGTGCCCATTGCCATGTCTGTTTTACCGCTGGAAAACTTTAATAATTTGATACAAGGATCTCTTTTAGGCAGATTGTTTTTTAACGGAAATATTATATTTAATGTTTTAAGATCCGTATTTTAAATAAGGAGTTTGTTGAAACGTGAACAGAAAAACACGGACCCGTATTAAAAAGACCATCACATATTCGGCCACGGTAATATTGATTGTGGCTGTGGTTTTGATTGCTGTTTTTTGCGGCCGCGAAGAACGGTATCGGGCAAATCAATATAATAAAACGACGCTTACAACTTCCGGAGGGACAGCGCAGTCTAATGCCAATATCAACGAGATTACCATAGATTCACAGGAAGATGGCGTTGTGAATATTCGGCTTGGCTTTGTTTCGGGCAGCGAGGCTGAAGGCGGTGTGCAGCCCTGCGGGGTACCGGAATATACGGTTGCGTTTTTAGCGGACCCGCTTAGATTGGTGATAACAGTAAAAGGCTTGGTATATTGGGATTATGTAATTAAAGGAACCGTTACAGATGAAACCGGTGTAGTCAGCGGTATGTTTCAAATGCTGCCTCAGAATGGCAGCGGAGATACGGTATTTTATTTTAATATAGCAAAACCGGTGACCTTTCAGGTGCTTGAGGAAGAAGGAGGATTCCTTACGGTTTCACTGAAACCGGAGGAAAAAGAGCCGATCAATGAGACCGGCTGGTATCTTTTAGCGGATTTATATTATGAATATCAGGCCGGTGAAATGCCTGAATGCGGATTTACTCCTACGTTATGTGATGATAATATCAGCGTTTTGATGATCAGCCAAAGATATCAAAGCAGCGAAGAAGCACAGGCAAGAATGGATGAGCTGCTTACCGGTGTGCTGGAGGGCACGTCTGTTCGTATAACGGAGCTTTCTTTTGGGCAGCTGCCCCGATACAGCGAAAATACGGATTCGGCGGCACTTTTAAACGAATCTATTTTAAGTATTGACGGCGCGAAAACAAGTTTGCCGCTGTTCTTTGTCGATGCCAGGTTTCTTTGCTGGGTTCCCGGCAGCAGTACGGCGCTTTTTGCAAGGACGGTAAATGAAATGGATCAGTTGTATACGGCGGATAAAGCCGGAACCAGACATTTGCTGTTCGATGAGGAGCTTGCTACGGTAGTAAAAGCGGTCTATTCAGCCGACGGAACTACTCTGGCATATATTGAACGTGCGAATGATGTGGAACTTTGCAGTATATACAAGACACAAGATCAATCGCTGAAAATCATAGGCAGTCAGGATGAAGAATCGGCGCCTTTCGGAGAAATGATTTTAGGAATCGCTTTAAATGACGACGGATCTAAATTGTATGTAATCAGTGGGGACGGCATGTATTCATTAAAAGAATATGATGTTGTAACCGGGGAAATCAGAATTCTTGACGCGGAGATTATTGTAGAATCCGATCTGGTCTACCGTAACGGATATTTATATTATTGTGATGTGGTAGAAGAGTGGGAAGTCGTGGTTCAGTATGAACTTGCAACGGATCAAGTAAAGGTGATACAAAAGGGCGCGAGCTTTTCTGTTTCCAATGACGGCAGTAAGATTGCTGTGATTACCGAAGATTATGAAACGGCCGTATGTGATTTAAATATTGTGGATATTGCAACGGAACAATGTGACGTGGTGCTGGAGGATATTGTAACAAGCGAGTTTTTCATTTCCAGTGATAACAGCGCGGTATATTATATATTGGAAACCGGTGATGAAGAATTTTATTATCAGATTAATCGGTATGATATTGAAACCGGTGAAACAATTACGGCGGCCTATAGTGTAAACGGTGTATTTTATGCTTCAAACGTGCCGGATGAAGTTATTATCAGCATTATGTATAATGGAGACACCGGAAATTATCCGGTAGCCTATATAGCAAACTTCCAGAAAAACGCACAGGAAGAATAAGAAAATAAAACAGCCGAGTGTCCTGAATAAGGACGCTCGGCTTTATTTTTTTGTATTTTTATTATTAGAAAACACAAAGATTCATTCAATAATATAAAAAAGAAGGTTACTCTTCCTGAAAAAGACTTCTTTCCGATTGCGTTTTAAAAAGAAATTTTTATTGCTTCTTTTTTGGATCTTTATTATTTGGATCTTCGTTTTGCAATGTTATAATATTTACCGCGCTTTCGGCCATAGTATGATTTACTGCGGCGCTTACGGCAAATTTCAGTGCGCAAACCAGCGGCTCTTCTTGTATGAAAATACTTTCGGTTGCTTTTTTAAATTCGCTTTCATAAGCCTCTACAAAGGAATTAAAAAAAACATCCATCCCGCTGGCGCAGGCTTGTTCTTCAATCATACGGCTGATAATAGGAATCGGTAATTGCCGCTTCATCAAACAGATTACAAGCAGTCGTGCAATATGCAGCTTGGAATATTTCTTCTTTATCGGTGCGGGAAGTACATTCATTTTTACATAGTTATTGATCATGGAAGGAGTGACCAGATCTTCTGAAAGCATGTAGGGGCCAAGATATTTTTGCATCAGCACAATCACTTGATCCATATATAGCTCTAATTCAGGAAGATCTTTCCAGCGAGGTAAACTGTGATGAGAAATTCTTTGATTAAATTTTTTTAGTTGTTCTTGCGGCATTTTTTTTCACCTCAGGTATAATTCCTACATAGTATAACATAATAAGTATAATAATGCAAACAAACTTTTTAATGTTTATAAAAATAGTTGACAACACAAACAAAATGATGTAATATAGTATCGAAAACCATGTTATAGGGTAACGCGATCTGCTATATAAATAAGGAGTGATTTTTATGGCAAAGATACAAATTTATGGGGATTCGATTCTTCGCGGTGTAACGCTGAACGAGGATACACAGCGTTACTATATTAACGATGCAATCGGTATTGAAGCATTAGCAAAGGATATTCATGCTGAGGTAGCTAATTTTTCTAAATTCGGCTGTACGGTTCAAAAAGGAATGAGTCTTGTAGAGACAAATCTTGCCAAAGGAGCGATTTGTGATTATGCGTTAGTGGAATACGGCGGGAATGACAGTGATTTTAACTGGACAAAAATTGCAGAAGAGCCGGATGTTGAACACCTTTCAAATACTCCGCTGGAAAAATTCAAGGAACTTTATAAAAAAATCGTATTGGCTTTAAAAAATAATGGTGTTATTCCCATACTGGCTACGTTACCTCCTGTAGATGCTGAAAAATACTTTTTGTGGATTTGCCGTAACGGCTTGAGCAAGGAAAATATTTTGCGTTGGCTGGGAGATGTTTTTGCCATTTATCGGTATCAGGAACAGTATTCTCGCGCGGTAGAGGCGATTGCTGCCGAGACGGGCTGCGAATATATTGATTTTCGTGCCGCGTTTATCAGGAATCGTAAAATAAAGGATCTGTTTTGTTCTGACGGGATTCATCCCAGTGTGAAGGGACAGCAGCTTATCAATCGTGAACTTTCTCTTTTTGTGAAGGAAAAAGTTCTGCATGCTTAAAGGAGAAAAGACTGAAATATAAAATGAATCGTAACAGGAAGTAGAAAGCCAGAGGCAAGAAAAACAAAACATACAACCGGAGAGTTGAGTAAACACTTGATTTTCAGAAAACATATTGAGGAAAATACATTGTTTTAAACTCTGTATTTGTGCTTTTAAAAGAGAATAATTTTATCTATATAAAAAATAATTCAGGACTGCCGCTTAGACAGCCCTGAATTATTTTAAACTGTTTTTATCTTTGTACCCGCCCGGAACCATCGCCTCCGGCCAGCGTTTTTACTTCATTTACGCTTACCATGTTGAAGTCACCTTCAATGGAATGTTTCAGGCAGCTTGCTGCAACGGCAAATTCTATGGCTTGCTGCGGGGCATAGTTGTTTAAACAGGAATAGATAAGGCCGCCGCCGAAGCTGTCACCTCCGCCTACACGGTCCACAATGTGTATCAGATAACTTTTGGAGAAATAATACTGGCCATCGGTATAAAGCATTGCCGCCCAGTTGTTATCGTTTGCTGAAATCGAGGAACGCAAAGTGATGGCCACTTTTTGAAAACCAAAGCGATCGGCAAGTTGCTTAGCTACTTCTTTATATCCTTCGTGGTTTACTTTCCCTGCGGTAATATCCGTATTGGCGGCTTTAATACCGAATACATCGGAGGCATCTTCTTCGTTGGCAATGCAAACGTCCACATATTGGCAAAGCTCGCCCATTATCTTTCCGGCTTTTTCTTTGCTCCAAAGCTTTTTCCGGTAATTTAAATCACAGCTTACCGTTATATTTCTTTCTTTTGCTTTTTTGCAGGCTTCCATACATATTTCGGCAACGTTATCGCCTAAAGCAGGTGTAATGCCGGTAAAGTGGAACCAATCTACCCCGTCAAAAATAGCGTCCCAATCAAAATCGGCCACGGTGGCCTGGGCTATTGAGGAACCTGCACGATCATAAATCACCTTGGAAGGCCGTTGACTTGCGCCTTTTTCAAGAAAATAGATACCTACCCGGTCACCGCCGCGGGCAATAAATGAGGTATCCACACCGTAACGGCGCAGCGCGTTTACTGCCGCCTGACCAATCTCGTGGGTCGGCAGTTTCGTGACGAAAGCAGTATCAATTCCATAGTTAGCCAGCGATACGGCGACGTTCGCCTCACCGCCGGCATAGGTGGCACCGAATTTATCGGCTTGAACAAAACGGTAATAGCCCTCCGGAGCCAAACGAAGCATAATTTCACCAAATGTAATGACTTTCATATTCTAAATCTCCTCTATTATTTTTTTTGTACAAGATGCAACGCAAATCCGCCGAATTCGCCTTTGAAATAAATGGCGGTAAGATTGCCGGATGCATCATATTTTTTTGTTTCATGATCCAACGCAAAGCCACGCTTTTCAAGGTGATAGACGGCACGGTCAATATAGTTTGTTTGTACAGCGATATGGCCGTTTTTGCCTAAATAGGGCCCCTTCATTATTTCTATTCCGCTGCCGGCAAATACACTGCTATTTCCGTTTTTGGCGGTAAAACCGAACATAGAGCCGAATAATCCGGCAATGGAAAGAGCCTCGGCTTCATTGGCGGCATTGATGCCGATATGCTTTACTTCAAAGCCCAGCATTTGCGTTACGGCAGTATGCGTAAGCTCTTTTATGGCTTCAAAATTTCCTTCTTTTATCAAAGCTTTATCTACCATCCAACTTCCGCCGCAGGCAATAATTTTATTGAAATCAAGATATTGTGTGAGATTGGATGTGTTAATTCCGCCGGTAGGCATAAATTTTACGCCGCCGTAGGGGGCGCTCATAGCTTTTATCATTTTCAAGCCGCCTGCAGCTTCGGCAGGGAAAAATTTTACAACATCGAGTCCCAGCTCAAGCGCTTGCTCAATATCACTGGGAGAAGAACAACCGGGTACAACAGGAATATCTTTTTCCAAACAATATTTGACTGTATTGGGGTTGAACCCGGGACTTACGATAAATTTTGCTCCGGCGGATATGGCCTTATCCACTTGCTGGGTTGTAAGAACCGTTCCGGCGCCGATAAGCATATCGGGAAATTCGGCAGTCATTATTTTAATGGCTTCCTCTGCGGCAGCGGTACGGAAGGTAATTTCCGCGCAGGAAAGACCACCTTCGCATAACGCTTTTGCCAAAGGCCGCGCGTCTTTCGCATCATCCAGCGCTACTACCGGAACAATACCGATTTTAGATATTTCTGTTAAAACAGTATTCATAAAATTCTCCTCTTTTCTTCGGTTATACGTTATTATCAAAGGATATCTTTGATCGTATGCCTATATATAAATTATATATTTATCAAATTTAGATGTCAAGGTATTCAGGGGCTTTTTGCTTTGCAATTCTTGCTTAATCAAAGAAAGGTGTTGAAAAAAACGACAATGTATTGTATAATTTTTACAATAGAGATCGAATCGGGAGGAATACACCAATGGAAACTATTTCACGGGAAAAAGCGTTGGAGCTTTTAAAAAAATACAATCAGCAACCGTTTCATTTGCAGCATGCGTTTACGGTAGAAGGCGTTATGCGCTGGTTTGCCAATGACTTAGGATATGTGCAGGACGCGGATTTTTGGGCATGCGCAGGACTGCTGCATGATATTGATTATGAACAATATCCTCAGGAGCATTGTCAGAAAGCTCCGGAGCTTTTACGGGAAGGCGGTTGCAGTGAGGAATTGATTCATGCGGTATGCAGTCACGGCTATGGCTTGTGTTGTGAGGTAGAACCCCGTCATCAAATGGAAAAAGTGTTGTTTGCCTGTGATGAGCTTACCGGCTTGATCGGCGCCTGTGCAAAGATGAGACCCAGCAAAAGCGTAAAAGATATGGAATTAAAGAGCTTGAAAAAGAAGTTTAAGGATAAAGCTTTTGCGGCCGGCTGCTCAAGAGAAGTGATTTCTTTGGGCGCTGAACGTTTGGGATGGCAGCTGGATGAGTTGCTGGAAAAAACGTTAGAGGCCATGCGTACCTGTGAGGATGCGGTAAACCGGGAAATGTGCTCGCGGTAAAAAAAGCGGCTTTAAAGCCGCGCGGAGCACAAAAAAATTACATTTAAGGTTTTTGTCCGCTTTTTCAAGAGATTTTGGGGTATCGGGGGAAACCCTTATTAACCTTATCAAAAAGAGCGCAGGAGGGGTGTAAACTGTCCGGTGGCACGTTTTACGATAGTAAACGATCATTCCCTCTGATGTAATGCGCAATTTTGTATTTATTGCTATTCACGAATGGGTTTTTCAGCGGATTTCAAAGCTGCCAACAGCATGGAAGTTAGTGCTTTTTATCCAGTGTGAATACAAGAGGCAGGAGTATGCCGCCGATGCTGTTGCCAAGAGTAACGGCCGCAAGGAACAGGAATGCTTTACCGGAAAAAAGTGTGGAGAGAGGAGACAGTGAAAAATACGCCATATCGGCAATACTGTGTTCAAATCCACAGAGAATAAAGACCGGAACACAGAATAGAATCCCGATGTGGCGGGCGGGTTTTTCCGCGTTTCGCTTAAAAACGTCAACGGCGGTAAACATCAAAATACCGCAGAAAACACCCAGAATAAGAGTGGAAAAAAAGTTTTGTTCCAGTTTGGTTTGTGCTAAGGTAAAAGCTTTATCTATTATGGCGCTGTTTCCCACGCTTTGGAAAGCAAGGCCTGAAAGGAATGTGCCGCATAGATTTCCAACCCAAACAGTGACGAGAAAGGCCGTCTTTTTCAGGGGAGTTTCGCCGGGATATACAACATAACCGATTTTACCCGTATAAAGATTCAAACCGAATTCACAAATCGTAAGCAATCCTACGGCAAATAAAACAGCTCCGGCTAATTTGCTTTCACAGGAAAGAAAGATAATGGCACCGATACTGATCATAATGCCAGCCATTAGAGATTTTAAAAAATCATTTAAAAAGTTTTTCATAAGCAACCTCAATTCTTTTCTCATTATTATACAGGAAAAAAAGCATAGATACAACAAAAAAATCAAAAATACGTTAAAAATTTCTTTCACAAGGAAAGGAGAGTTATGGCAAAAGTATCGGAACAAAAATTAAAGATTCTGCATTTGTTGGATATTTTGCAAAAATATACAGACGAACAGCATCCTATCAGTATGCAGGAGTTGATTCATAAGTTGGAAATCAGAGGAATACAGGCTGAAAGAAAAAGTATTTACGATGATATCGCGGCCTTAAACGCCTATGGGTTGAAAGTGGAAAATCGCCGGGGGCCGCAGGGAGGATATTTTCTTTGCGATCGTTTGTTTGAAATGCCGGAACTTAAACTTCTGGTAGATGCCGTGCAAGCGTCAAAATTTATTACGGTGAAAAAAAGCGAAGAATTAATTAAGAAGCTGGAGAGCCTTACCAGCAAAAACAGAGCGGTAGAACTTCAGCATTCAGTGATTATGCGTGAGCGCATCAAAACCATGAATGAAAGCGTATATCATAATGTGGACAGTATTCAATGGGCTATTACGCAAAACGTGAAGGTTTCCTTTGCTTATTTTGATTGGAATATCAAAAAGCAGCGTCAATTCCGCAGAAATGGTCAGCGATACAAAGTGAGTCCTTGCGCTCTTACCTGGGATGATGAAAATTATTATTTGATTGCTTATGAGGATGAAACAAAGATGCTTAAGCATTATCGGGTAGATAAAATGCAAAATATTATTGCCGAGCAGGAGGAGCGTCAAGGGATAGATCACAGTACACGCTTTGATATGGCGAAGTATTCTCGTAAAATGTTCGGTATGTACAGCGGAGAAGTGACACGAATTAAGCTGCGATGCAGCAATAGCCTTATCGGTGTATTTTTAGATCGATTCGGTATGAATACAATTATCACACCCGACGGCGATTTTTTTGAAATTATAATTGAAGCGGCGATAAGTCCGGTGTTTTTATCTTGGATTATACAGTTTGGCGACAAAGTAAAAATATTAAGTCCGTCATCTGTTGCGGAGGATTTGCAAAAACTGGCGCGGACGGTTTTGGATTTTTATACGGTATAATTTACACTCGTGTAAACTTGACAGGTGTTATCCGGATAGACTATACTATTTCCATAATAAAAAAATAAAAAGTTTTTTAAAAGAATTTTTTCCAAAGAAAGCTAGCGG
Source organism: uncultured Selenomonadales bacterium (assembly GCA_905200615.1). Classification (GTDB taxonomy): domain Bacteria; phylum Bacillota; class Clostridia; order Christensenellales; family QALW01; genus UMGS1322. The sequence continues at coordinate 19,378 of CAJKLB010000002.1, forward strand.
AATGTTGACCGGGAAAGCTTTTTTACGCGGAGTCGTAAATATTTATGGGCTGAGAAAAGGCAAATAGAAAATGAATGATGTGCCAGCATCAAATCATATATTTCAGTAAGCGGTTTTTTATTATACCGTTTTCATAGAAGCAGGGAGGATATTTGTGTTTAAGGCAAGGCAGAAACTGAAGGAAAAAATAGCAGAGTCACTCTCATCGGTGCTGCCCATAACGATTATTGTATTTCTTTTGTGCGTTACGATTGCACCTGTGACCAATAACGTGTTAATGATGTTTTTGATCGGTGCGGCGATGTTGATTGTAGGCATGGGCTTTTTTACAATCGGAGTAGAAATGTCAATGACGCCGATTGGTGAAAATGTGGGAGCCACAATTACAAAATCAAAAAAAATATGGCTTGTTGCGTTTATCAGTTTTATTATCGGTGTTATTGTTACGGTTTCTGAACCGGATTTACAGGTGCTTGCCGAGCAAGTGCCTACCGTTCCTAATTTGGTGTTGATTCTTTCTGTCGCGGTGGGAGTGGGCCTGTTTCTTGTGATTGCTATGATGCGATCTATTTTCGGAATAGCGTTAAAATATTTGCTGACAGGATTATATGCATTAGTGTTCATTCTTGCATTTTTTGCACCGCCGGATTTTTTAGCCGTCGCGTTTGATGCGGGAGGTGTTACCACCGGACCGATGACGGTACCGTTTATTATGGCGCTCGGCGTAGGTGTGGCTGCTATTCGGCGGGATAAACATGCCGCGGATGACAGTTTTGGCCTTGTAGCGCTTTCCTCCATTGGACCTGTTATTGCCGTGTTGATTTTAGGGATGCTTTACCGGCCGGATGGATCATATGGGGCTTCAATGGATATTTCCGCAGTGAATAATACACGGGAGTTAGGCCGGATTTTTGCACAAAACACACCCAAGTATATGGCGGAAGTAGCGGTTTCGCTGCTTCCGGTAGCAATATTTTTCGGATTATTTCAGCTCATCGCTCGAAGCTTTTCTAAAAAAAGAGTAATAAAAATAATCATAGGTTTTTTCTATACTTATATTGGATTGGTATTATTTTTAACCGGTGCGAATGTAGGTTTTATGCCGGCAGGCAGCCTGATAGGACGGCAGATAGCACTGCTGGAATATCAGTGGGTGCTTGTACCTATTGGGATGCTTATCGGGTATTTTATCGTTGCCGCTGAACCGGCGGTATATGTATTGAATAAGCAAGTGGCGGAACTTACGGTGGGGGAAATCTCTGAGCGGGCGATGGGGATCAGTCTTTCCGCAGGGGTGGCTATATCCTTGGGACTTTCCATGATACGGGTGTTGACGGGAATTCCTATTTTGTATTTTTTGCTTCCCGGATACGGTATTGCTGTTTTTTTGACCTTCATTACGCCTAAAATTTTTACAGCCATTGCTTTTGATTCAGGCGGCGTTGCTTCCGGCACCATGACGTCTACTTTTTTATTATCGTTTGCTATGGGAGCGTGCGGTGCCGTGGGCGGAAATATTACAACAGATGCTTTTGGACTTGTGGCATTGGTTGCGATGACGCCGCTTATCAGCATACAGATTCTCGGCGTTATTTATAAAATCAAGCAGAATAAAGCTCGCAAACTTGCTGAGGCAGAGGTTCAGTTTGATGATGAAATTATTGAACTGTAAGGGGGATACCTTGTGAATAAACCATATTTGCTTTTCACGATTGCGGAACGGTCACGCAGTGAAGAAATTGCGGCGGTATTTAAAGAATCGGTTCCTATGTTTTGGCAGATAAACGCCGAGGGAACGGCCAGTGGAGATATTCTTGATTATTTGGGGCTTGAAAAAACGGAGAAAAAAATTTATATTACGGTTTGCGGCTCCGGTACGGCAAAGGATATTTTAAACTGTCTTGTGCGGGATTTGATGATTGATATACCCGGTAACGGGATTGCTTTTACCGTACCGCTGAGCAGTATCGGCGCCAGAAAAACGCTGGAGCTTGTGACGTTGGGACAGGATGAAATTGATAAGGAGGAGCAAGTTTTGAAGGGAACGGAATATGAAATTATTTTTGCAATTGCCAATCAAGAATATACGGAATTAGTAATGGAGGCGGCGCGTAAGGCAAACGCATCGGGCGGAACGGTGATTCATGCCAAGGGAACGCAGACGAAAGAAGCGGAAAAATTTTTGGGAATGACTCTTGCACAAGAGAAAGGAATTGTATTGATTTTAACAAAAACCCAGGAAAAAAATGAAATCATGCAGACGATTCTGCGTGAGGCCGGCATGAAATCCAAAGCACAATCCTTGGTGTTTTCTTTACCGGTCACAAAGGTTGTGGGCTTACGGGAAACCGTGAAAATTGAAGAAGTATAGAACAATGTTCCGGCCTTCACCGTTGCGGTGAGGGCCGGATTTTTACGAAGGCCGGAAGAAAAGACAGCAGGGAAGCGGGAAGTCTTTTTGAGCCAGGGTATATTTTAAAACTTGCGGTAATGAGAAATATGCGCGGTATGATTTTTTGTGTAATAATCCTCAAAAGAAATCGATCTTTTTTTTACATCTCTCAGACACATTGTACTGTCTTTGAGCAGATGTTCAAAGATATCCTTTTCAGAAAGCGTACAGAGAATATTTTCGTTTTGATCGGTAACGATAACAAAAAAATAACTGCTTCCGAAAAAACGGGAGGCTACCTCCATAAGACTGTCATTTTCGTGTGCTTTTATCCACTTGACGGTATCCGCACTATACCATAATTTTTGCCGCCGATAGCCTTGATATCGGTTTTTTACTGCTTTTACGGATGCGGATGCTAAAAAAAGACCCATTACGGAAAAAGAACCGCTTTCATTTCCCGCTATTATGCCGTAAATGCTTGCCGCTAACAGAAGAAAAGAGAGACAAAGACTGACAATCATGCATCGCTTCCGTCCTTTTTGAAGACCCCAGGCACTGCAGAACAGACTCATGAGAATTCTTCCGCCATCGAGAGGATAGGCCGGAAGCAGATTAAACATGGCTACGGTATAAGAATATTTTATAAAATCATCCCACCGGGGCAATATACCGTATTCTGTGCCGGAAGCCCATAAAAAGCCGGTGAGAAGACTGGCCAGAGGACCGGCCGCGGCGATTATACCCTCATAAATATGGTTATCACCGATGCCTTCAATCTGCGCGGCTCCGCCAAAGGGATACAACTCGATACTCACCGTATGCAGGCGCAGAAGAAAAGCCACAAAACAATGGGCCGCTTCGTGCAGAAGCACAATGCAGGCTAAGGTAAGCGGCATACTGATATTTCCTGCTAATGCCCAAAGCAGAATGCATCCTAACATTAAAAGATTGATTTTGATATCAATGCCGTGTACGGTAAAAAGCTTCATTCTTGAATATAATCCATAGGATTCAGCGCAACGCAGTTTTCGTACAGGCGATAGGTAAGAAGCCCGTCAACATAACCGATTACATCCCCTTGACGTACCTGTTTCCCTTCGCCTGTAAGAGAACCGCATCCGGTATAAACGCTGAGTTTCCCGTCATTGTGGCGAAGTGTGATCCTGTTGCCGTCACAACTTTCTATTTGCCCGTCGGCTACGGCATAAACACCGTTAAAGCGATCACATTCTATTTCAAGATACGTTTCGGTTACTGCGTCTACTTTGTGCAAATACCCATCTGCCGGCCGAATCAAACCGGTGACGGTTACATTGCTTCCGTTTACCTCCTGAGAAGTTTCTTCTCCCTGAACTAAAAAGACCTGACCGAGACTTTCTTTTATTTTAAAATCTTCTTCAATGCTCATGCTGATTCCCTGACGGAGACGCTGCGCGGCCGTACCTTTGCCGAAAGCGATATACAACGCGGCGAAAAGAAGCAGTAAAATCACGGCGATGGCCGCCGTACGTTTTGTATATTTTTCAAACATAAAAATACCCCCATGCAAAATATATGCATCGGGGCAGGAGAAATGAATATTATTTTCCTGTAAAAGGTTCAATGGGACGGTTCATACAAACACTTTCAACCAAACCGATACCGATCATGTTGGTCAAAAAGTTTGAGCCGCCGTAACTGATGAAAGGAAGGGGAATTCCGGTGATCGGCATAATACCGATTACCATGCCGATATTTTCAAAGATATGGAACATGTACATGGCCATAACGCCCATGATAATCATGGCGCCGTAGCGGTCAGGCGCTCTTCGCATCAGTATCCACATGCGTACTTCCATTGCCGCATAGAGCGCAATCAGAACAATTCCACCCAAAAGACCCAGGGATTCTCCAATGGCGGAAAAGATAAAATCTGTTTCTACTGCGGGAATATAGTCCATTTGCGTAATGGCATTATCGCCCAAAATACCTTTTCCGAAAAAGCCGCCGGAGCCTATGGCGATTTTTGAGTACCGCAGCTGTTCCACCTCATTGCCGGAAATAAAATTGATAATACGACTTTGCTGCTGCTCACCCATTAAAAACCATAACGCTACCGCGCCGGCCACACCGATACCGGCCATAATACCGATATGTTTCCAACGGATGCCTCCGGCAAACATCATCATTAAAAAAATAAATACATATACCAATGAGGTGCCGATATCCATTTGTGTGAGAAGCGCGGCTAAAAAGAGAAGCATTACGCCGAAGCTTAGCCTGAGCTCCTTAAAGGAAGAAAGCTTTTCATGCATCGCAATTGTTTTTGCCAGCAGCAGAATCAGCCCCAGCTTACCTACTTCGGTTGCCTGAAAAGTGAAATCTTCACCGATAGCGATCCATCCGCGGGTGCCGCCGCGAACAGAACCGAAAAAAGAAGTATATACAATCAGACCGATACATACCGTTAATACTACATACCATATTCGGGAATAAATGTGATAATCCAGCATGGCAACACAAGCCATGGCAACAAATCCGACGGCAATCCATACCGCCTGCTTGATTACACTGGAGAGATTCAGGCGCGAAAGTGTTTCCAAAAACGTAGTTTCTTCACCGCCGGTGGAAGCGTCTGCTGTAGCCATTAAAATGGCAAGCAAACCGAAAAGGGAAATCACCGCGACAATAAGCAGTAAAATATACTCTATATTATGCAGTTTTCGTTTATCAAAAAGCCACATAAGAAAACCTCAACATAAAAATATATTTTTATTTTACCACACTTTTATAAAAAATTCAATCTTTATGTTAAAAGTTCCTTGTAGGCAAGCACGGGCATTTTCGCACAAAGATACGCGCCCGTGCCGGATCGCTCTATGGTAACGGAGATTCTCTCATAATCCGGCTCAATATATTTTACCGCTATGGCAATGATATCGGCCGACATTCTCAGTAAAAATTCAGCCGAAACATTGGCACGGTCACGGGATACTACAGCCTGAAGACGCTGTTTTGCTACCTTTCGGCTGTTTGTACCGCTTTTTTTTCTAAAAAATCCAAACATAAAAATATCCTCCGCAAAATAAAGTTAAACTGCTTTTTTTCCGAACAGTTTTTCCAAAATAATGCCCAATGCTGAGGGTATGTTTATGGGAATATTTTCGCCCATCAGCCGGCGGGCGATATTTTCATATTCTCTTCCTGCCAGACTTTTCGGCATGCTGATTACGGCTTCGCCCAGATTGGAGGCTTTTACAACCGCGGCGTCATCCAAAACCGCGCCGATTGCCTTTTGCCCTAAAATATCTTCTACGTCCTCTACGGCCAGCATATCCCCTTTACTTACCATATCCGGTCGGATTCTGTTTACCACCAGCGAGGTGTGGGCGATTTCGCCGGCGGCCATTAAGCCGATTACTCTATCGGCATCGCGCACGGAAGAAACTTCCGGGGTGCAAACGACCAGAGCCTCGTCCGCGCCCGCAATAGCATTTTTAAATCCTTGTTCGATGCCGGCAGGGCAATCCAGTAAAATAAAATCATATTGATTGCGTAATTCACTTAAAAGATGCTTCATCTGCGCTTCGTTTACGGCGTTTTTATCTCTTGTCTGGCTGGCGGCCATTAAACTTAAATGCTCGTTTCGACGATCCCGGATAATGGCTTGTTTGATTCGGCATTTATTCTCAATTACGTCTACTAAGTCAAACACGATGCGGTTTTCAAGTCCCAATACCGTATCTAAATTACGGAGCCCGATATCGGTATCGATCAGAAGAACCTCTTTTCCGGCTTTTGCAAGAGCCGCGCCTATGTTTGCGCATGCCGTCGTTTTTCCTACGCCGCCCTTGCCGGATGTTACAACAATTACCCTTCCCATAAAATAACTCCCCTTATTAAACTTTTCATTATTGAAAATATAAGAACCGCGGATTTCATTTTTTCCGGGCTCTATTATAATAGAATAAAATATGCCTGATTGAAATAGCTATTTTTGCCGAATCAGCACAGCTGACAAAACAAGTTCAAACAATACAAAAAATGCCCGGTAAATTTGACAAAAATCATATTTAAATATATAATAATCTTGGTTATAAAAGGATACATAATATATTATAAAATGCAGAAGAGTATTTTTATTTAAAAATTTATAGGGGGAGTCTTTATGAAACAGGCAACCAAGCAAAATACGATCGGTGAAATTTTGGCAATGAATCAAGAAGTACAAGCTCTTTTTTTAGGTCATGGCATGTTTTGTGTTTCGTGTCCCAGCGCACAGAATGAAACGCTGGAGGAAGCATGTATGGTGCATAATATCGATGCCGATGCCCTTCTTGAATTGATTAATAAGTTCCTTGCCGCCGATGACGAGCCGGAAAAAAATGAGGAAAAAAGATATGAAGATAGCAATCGGATGTGACCACGGCGGCTTTGAATTAAAACAGCTGATTATTCAGCATTTGAGCAAAAACGGGTATGAGGTCAAGGATTTTGGCTGCTTTGACAGTACCAGTGTTGACTATCCAGATTATGCTTATCCTGTTGCTTGCGCGGTTGTAAGCGGCGCGGCGGAAAAAGGAATCCTGATTTGCGGTACCGGCATTGGAATGAGCATTGCCGCCAATAAAGTGAAAGGGATTCGTTGCGCTTTGTGCGGCGATACTTTCTCGGCACATGCAACGGCTGAGCATAATGACAGTAATGTTCTTGCCTTGGGCGCGCGTGTGGTCGGCCCCGGTTTGGCTTTGGATATTGTGGATACATGGTTGGGCGCTAAATTTATGGGCAAGCAGCATATCGCCAGAATTGAAAAAATTACAAAAATAGAAAATCAAGAATTTGGAAAGTAAGTATAATCTGTTTTTATTGTATGAAGAAGAAACGCCGGGCATTTATGCTCGGCGTTCTTTCTCTTATCGGTTTCCCTCATATAGCTCAAGGGGAATTATAAACTCGGGATATCCCATAGAACCAGGGGCTACTTCATATTTATTAAATACAATAACCAGATCATTATTTTCATTAAAATAAAAGTTTTGATCCGGTGCTATTTCATAGAAGCCCCAAAAAGTTTTATCATCGGAATACATCCAATAAATAATATTTTCGTTTTTTTCCATTTGTTCGGCCATTTGTTTTTTGATATTTTCGCTGAAGACCGTGACATAATCAAAACCGGGGACAAAGAGATTGGATAAGGATACGATTTCCCCCCGCTTTTTATCAATATGGTAGTATCGATAAGCATTTCCGCCGGTGCCTGCGCTTTCCGCAATTGTGATTTTTAAGGTAAACCATTCGGAAGTATTGGTAATAATGTCATAATCAATGTACAGGTCAAAATGGGAATCCGGTAAGTCTTGAGCGTTTTGGCGGAATTCTTCAATGGCCATATCCGTTAATTTTTTTATATCCGCATTTAAAGCATCGACAGAATCCTGATAATCTCCGTCTGCCTCAATTTGAGGAATTTGTATGTTTTCCGCATGATTCTCATCTTGTTTTTCATATTTATAAACGGTAATGACGCGTACAATTTTTTCAATTACGGGAATATCCTGCATCGCATAGGCAATATCCTGATTTATATTCGGTAAAATGCAGAAAGCCAGAATCAGAAGTACTGCCGTTAAACGAAGACCGATAGTGAAAAAGTGAGGTCTTCGTTTTATACTGTTTTGAATCCAGGATACCGTAGCGTCAAAACGAGAAGAAGTCTGCGGAGGAATTGAGATTTTTTCTTTTTTTAAAAGACGACGGATCTTTCTATCTTCTTTATTCATAAAAGCTCCTCTTTTTCTAAAATATTCCGAAGCATTTTTCGTGCTCTTGAAAGCTGCTGCTTTACCGCGTCTGTTGTGGTTCCTAAAACTTTTGCAATATCTTTTACCGCCATGCTTTCATAATAATATAAGATAATAACGGTACGATATTTTAGTTCCAGCGCCAGTACGCTTTCCCAAAGTTCTGTTTTTTGCTCTGTAGTTCTGTCTTGCACGAAAGACAGCGATGCTTCATCTTCTTCAATATCTAATGTATACATTCTTTTCTTTAGTATTTTATAACATTCATTGGTTAATATTTTTAATATCCAGGGTTTGAATTTATCAAAAAACCTTAAATCATTCAAATGAGTGTAAGCTAAGATCAATGCGTTTTGCATGGCGTCTTCGGCATCTTCCTTATTTCTCAGAATTCCCATAGCCGTCAAATACATACTGTTTTTTGTTTCATTCATTTTTTGACAAAACCATATGGTTTTCTGTTCACTCAGCATTGCGCTCCTCCGGGATAAAATTGGGTAATTTCTTTCTTTTGTTTGAAGCGGGAATATTATAGTACAACAGCCTTTGTACAAAGCCATTCACGCCAATTGCTATAATATTTTCCTAAAATATGTGAATTATCTGCGGTATATTTGGCGGCTAAATTGCCGTTTTCATCATCAAACAGAGGATTTACATCAATGTAAAAAACGGTTTTTTGGTCAGCAAATTGAGAAATCTCTTGATTCAATGTATTGATATTTGTATTATTGAAAACCGGGTCGGAGTCCGATCTGCTTTGTGAAACATGTAAATTCGCTTCAATAAAAAGGATGGCTTGTGGCTGATAACTTTTTATTTTTTTAATTAATTCCCCGTATTTTTTTACTGTGGCAGACATTTTGTATCCTAATTCATTAATTCCAAGCATTACATATATTTTTCCGTATTTTTTACTGGTCATCAAGGTGTCAAAGGTTGTTTTTCCCATTCCCGGAACAGAAACTTTTTCGGTAGTAATATTATACACGCTCATTCCTGTAGTGGCAAAAAAGGTGGCCCCTTCAATATTTCCGTATTCGGAAAGTCCAACCGTTCTGGAATCTCCGATAAAGAGCGCGTCCTCAAAATATCCGGCGGGCGCATTCACAAAAGGATCTTGTGCTGCCGGTGGAGTCGTAGGCTTCTCGGAAGGAGCGTCATCATCTGAAGAAACAGGGGATTCCGATTCATTGGGTGCCGCGGGAGAAGGGGTAAGCTCCGGGGTTTGTGTTTGCAAAAAGTTCTCTGTGGGTAGGGGCAGTGTGGCTTGGGAATTTTGCTGCTTTTTTATTTTATTAAGTGTAACAATAAATACGGCTAAAAGCGTGATTACGATAATTCCGGACAATATGTTGATAATCAATTTTTTCATATAAGATTTTCCTCCTAAAAACGAAAATATAAAAATGGATCGTTAAAGCCTTTATATAAACAGAATACCGATAAGGCAAATATTCCTGCAAGAATCGGAATCATTATGTAGTGATTTTGAATCTTGTTATAAATTTTTACAGGAATTCTGGTACAACAAATAAAACCTATGATAAGTAAAACACCGTATGTTTTTCCGTATTTTATATAATCAAGCGCATAGATATATTCTCCGCCGATGTTAAAAAGTCTTCCGGCATAGATTGCTAATTGATCCAGATTGTCTACGGCAAAAAGCAGCCATGACAGGGGGATCATCAAAAGCATATATAGATGCCCGAATACAGGGAAGCGATACAGGATTTTTCCTAAGCCTATTTTTTCGCCGGCAATCAAAAGGTAAAGAAATAATCCCCACAGAACAAAGTTCCAAGATGCGCCGTGCCAAAATCCGGTAAGAAGCCAAACCACAAGCAAATTCAAAAAGGTTCGGACGGTTCCTTTCCGGTTGCCTCCTAAAGGAATGTATACGTATTCTTTGAACCAATTTCCTAAGGTTATATGCCATCTTCTCCAAAACTCTGTCATAGAAAGAGAAACATACGGAGTATCAAAATTCTTCGGCAAATGAAAGCCTATCATTTGTCCTAATCCCATAGCCATTAAGGAATATCCGAAAAAATCGAAGTATATCTGCATGCTGAAGGCAATAATTCCCATCCAGGCAAGCGGCACGGAAATGCTTTCATAACCGATGGCTTGAATATCCCGCCATAGATTGCCTATTTGATTTGCCAAGATCACTTTTAAACCTAACCCTATAATAAAGAGTTTTATACCGGTTAAAAAAGTGTTGATTGTATGCTTTCGCTCGTTCAATTCTTTGGCAATATCCGGATATCGGACAATGGGACCGGCAATCAGCTGGGGAAACAGCAAAATATATATCGCTACTTTTAGTAAAGATTTTTCCGGAGTCATTCGTTTTTGATAGATATCTATCAAGTAGGAGGCGGCTTGGAACGTATAGAAGCTGATTCCGATCGGAAGAATTAAATTCGCTAACGGCAGCTGAAATGCTGTTTCCGGAGCAAGCAGATTAAGGATTCGATTGATATTTTCAGCAAAAAAGTCTGTATATTTAAAAACGAATAGATAACCGAAATTATAAAAAAGTCCGCTTAAAAAGAATACTTTTCGGTATTTGCTGTACTTGTCTATGCATAGACCCAGAAGATAATTTATAATAATTGAAAGAATGATGAGAAGAATATAAAAAGGTTGCTCGATAGCGCCGTACGCATAAAAAGCAAGACTGAAAATAAGTACGCAAAAATTTTTGATTTTTTGTGTGGATAGATAATAAGACAGAAGGAACAAAGGCAGAAATATAAAAATAAATGTCAAACTGCTGAATACCATTTTTTGTTCCTCCGTAATTTTTATTCTCTGTAACTATAGATAGACGTATCACGGAAAAGGTGACAAAAAATTTTTCTGTTTTAAAAAATTTTTTATTGGTCCATTCGATGCGGTGTTTATTCAAAAGGATAGAGGAGATAAAAACGCTTTAAATTTTTAAGCGCTTTAACTCTCTTCAAACTGACTGTTATAAAGCTGTGCGTAAAAGCCGCCTTTTTTCAGTAATTGGCTGTGCGTACCTTGCTCTATAATATTGCCTGCCCGCATTACCAGAATGATATCGGCATTTTGTATGGTAGAAAGTCTATGCGCTACAATAAAGCTGGTTCGGTCTTGCATAAGCTGCTGAAAAGCGGCTTGTATTTTTTGTTCGGTGCGAGTGTCGATGGAAGACGTAGCTTCATCGAGAATGAGCATCGGCGGAAGACACAGCATAATGCGCGCGATACATAAAAGTTGCTTTTGTCCCTGTGAAAGACCGGCGCCGTCTTCAGAAAGAACGGTATTATATCCCTGCGGCAGACGACGGATAAAACTGTGCGCATGGGCTGCTTTTGCCGCGGCAATGATTTCTTCTTCCGCGGCGTCGGGACGGCCAAAGGAGATGTTTTCCCGTACCGTTGCTTCCCGCAGCCAAGTTTCCTGTAAAACCATTCCGTAATTTTTTCGTAAAGAGCTTCTTGTGACTTGGCGAATATCCTCCTGTTCTACGCGGATACTGCCGCTGTTTACATCATAAAAGCGCATTAAAAGGTTGATCAGCGTAGTTTTGCCGCATCCGGTGGGACCTACGATCGCAATACGCTGTCCGGGCTGTACGGTTAAGTTGAAATTGCGGATCAGTGGCTTTTCTTTCACATAAGAAAAGCTTACGTTATCGATTTCCACATTTCCTTTTGCAATTCCCAAATTCCGGTTTTCCTCCGGAACTTCAGAAGGTTCCTGGATTAGTTCAAAAATTCTTGCGGCACAGGCAAACGCATTTTGCAATTCGGTTACTACGCCGGAAATTTCATTAAACGGTTTGGTATATTGATTCGCATAGCTTAAAAAACAGGAGAGACCACCTACAGTAATTCCCCCGGAGATTGCGCTTAATGCGCCGAATAAGCCAACGCATGCGTAAACAACACTGTTGACAAAACGTGTGGAAGGATTGGTCAATGAAGAAAAAAATGTAGCTTGCAGCGAATGTTTTGCTAATTTTTCATTGATTTGATAAAATTCTTTTACGGTTTGTTCTTCTCGGGAAAATGCTTTTACGACTTTCGCACCTTCAATCATTTCATCAATATAGGCCGTTTGTTCCGCACGGGCTTCGGATTGTCTTTTAAACATGGAATAGGTTCGCTTGGCGATAAAATTAGCGATAAACAAAGAAAGAGGGGTCAAAATGACTACCGCAAGTGCAATTTTCCAATTTAAAAAAAGCATAAAGCCCAAAGTGGCGGCAATAGTAACGATACCGGTGAAAAGTTGGGTGAACCCCATCAGCAAACCGTCGGCAAATTGGTCAGCGTCGGCAATTATACGGCTGACCGTTTCCCCGGAAGGGTGTGTATCCATATACTTTAACGGAAGAGTTTGCAGTTTTTGAAAGGCCTCGGTACGAATATCGCGTACAACGCCGTAGGTAATACGATTGTTTATTATATTCATGCACCATTGCAAAAGAGCGGTGATAGCGGTTAAGATTCCTATACGCGCTAAAAGCGAGAAAACGGTTTTGAAATCCACTCGGTTTGGGCCGAGAATACAATCGATAGCGTCACCGATTATAATGGGAATATACAGGGTAAAAAGTACCGTTATGGCGGCCAGCAGGATGGAAAGCAACATGAAATAACGGTATTTTCCGATATATTTCAGTATTTTCTTTAACGTATGATTCTTTTTCATGCTTCTTTACCCTCCTTTATTTGGGAATTGTAGATTTCCCTGTACAGAGGAGATTTCCGCAGCAGGTTTTCATGATTGCCTATGGCGATAAGCTGTCCGTCATCCATTACCAGAATTTTATCCGCATGGCGCAAAGAAGCGGTGCGCTGAGATACAATGAACACCGTTGTGTCGGTTAATTCTTTTAATGCCCGGCGCAGAGCGGCATCGGTGGCATAGTCCAGGGCAGAGGCACTGTCGTCTAAAATAAGAATACGGGGCTTTTTTACCAAGGCGCGGGCGATGGTCAGACGCTGGCGCTGTCCGCCGGAAAGATTGCGGCCGTTTTGCTCAATCATAGCATCTAATCCGCTCTCTTTTTGTTGAATGATTTCCAGGGCCTGCGCTGTTTTTGCGGCGGCAAGAAGTTCTTCATCGGTGGCCTGTGGATTTCCCCAAAGCAAGTTCTCCCGTATCGTTCCTTTAAATAACCGGCTGTGCTGGGGAACAATACCGATTTTTTTCCGCAACGCGTCAAAGGCATAGGTTTTTACGTCCGCACCCAGTACTTTAACGGTTCCTTCCGTAGCATCGTAAAATCGCGGAATTAAATTGATAATACTGGTTTTTCCCGATCCGGTTCCGCCAATGATTCCTATCGTTTCCCCCTGCTGCGCCTGAAAACTGATATGGGCGATAGAAGGTTCCTGATTGTTGCCGTAACATAGAGCAACATTTTCAAACTCCACCGCGGGAGCGCTTTTTTCAGAGGGATCGCCTTGGCCTTGCTGCTGGGATGTTTCTGTTTCCAGCATCGCTTGAATGCGGTTTCCGCAAGCCACGGATTTTGTAATATTAATAATCAGATTGGCCAGTTTGATCAGTTCGGTTAAAATTTGTGCCATATAGTTATATAGCGCGATTAAAGCGCCCTGCGTGATAATTCCCGTGTCTACCCGAATCGCGCCATTCCATATAAGAAAGATAATAGCCAGATTGATGATGACATAGGTAAGGGGATTTAAAAGCCCGGAGATTCTTCCGGTAAAGATTTGGGTTCGGGTTAGTTGATGATTACGATGCTGAAACCGTGCAATTTCATCGCTTTCTTTACAAAACGCTCGGATTACTCTTACACCATTCAGCGTTTCGCGAGTAGCCGAAAGGACACTGTCCAGTTTTATTTGCACTTTTCGGTACATGGGAATACAGATCAGCATAATCGTAAAGATTACAGCCGCCAAAATGGGAATTGCCACGGCAAAGATAAGCGCCAGACGAGTATTGATGGTAAAAGCCATAAGCATGGAGCCGAAGACGACAAAGGGAGAACGCAGTAATAAACGCAGAGTAAGATTCAGCCCGTTTTGTACCTGATTCATATCGCTGGTCAAACGCGTTATCATTGTAGAGGTTCCCAGTGTGTCTAATTCCGTATAGGAAAAGCTTTGAATATGCTGAAAAAGCACAAAGCGTACCTGTTTTACAAAACCGACTGAGGCTTTGGCCGCGAAATATTGCGCTGTTATAGAGAAAGCAAGCCCTACTGCGCCGAAGAGTACCAGTAAAAGACACATGCGCAGAATATAGGGTTTGCCAGCGGTGCCGTTGATACCGTAATCGATGATTGCCGAGATTACCAGGGGAACCAAAAGCTCCAGTGTGGCCTCCAAAAGCTTAAGCAAAGGACCTAAAATGCTTTCCTTTTTATACATTTTTAAATATTTCAGCAATTTAAACATCGTGCATAAACCTCATAAAAAAAGCAGGCAATTCCCGTGTTAAAAATATGAGTAATACCTGCTGCTTCTCTTTTATTATTATATGTGCATATATGAATGAAATTTATTTTCCGTATTTTTTATTTAGAATAAACCTTGAATTTTTCCGGTTTCATCTACGTCAATTTGTTGGGCCGCCGGTATTTTGGGAAGCCCCGGCATGGTCATAATATCGCCGGTAAGCACTACCAGAAAACCCGCTCCGGCCGAAATTTTTACACTGCGTACCGTAACGGTAAAATTTTCAGGGGCACCCGGTAAAAGCGCGTTATCGGAAAAGCTATATTGCGTTTTTGCAATACATATTGGCAAATGCGCATAGCCCAGCTTCGTAAGCGTGGCAATTTGTTTTTGTGCCTGCGGAGAAAGATTGATTCCGCTGCCGCCGTAAATCTTTTTGACGATAGCTTCAATTTTTTGCTCAATGGTTCCCTGCAGTTCATAGGCAAAAGAAAAATTATTGGGTTCCTCACAAAGACGAACTACTTCATGAGCCAATTCTTCACCGCCTCGGCTGCCTTGAGCCCATACATTGGAAAGAATGGTGTTTACATTCAGTGCCCTGCATTGTTTTATAATTTGTTCTATTTCACGCTGTGTATCGGTAGGAAATTGATTGACTGCTACCACCAGGGGCAGGTGATAAACATTTTTTATATTGGAAATATGGCGTAAAAGATTAGGCAGGCCTCGGTTCAGAGCGTTAAGATCCTCTTTATCCAAAGCCTCTTTTGATAAACCGCCATGCATTTTCAGCGCGCGAACCGTTGCCACAAGGACTACTGCTGAAGGGGTTAATCCGGCATGCCGGCACTTAATATCCAAAAATTTCTCAGCACCCAGATCAGCGCCGAAGCCGGCCTCGGTAACCGTATAGTCTGCAACATGCATAGCCATTTTGGTAGCCAGTACGGAATTGCAGCCGTGGGCAATATTGGCAAAAGGACCGCCGTGAACAAATGCCGGCGTACCCTCCAGAGTTTGTACCAAATTCGGGTTCAGCGCGTCCTTTAACAGCGCGCACATTGCTCCTTCCGCATGAAGATCTCCCGCGGTAACAGGTTCGTCGTTATAGGTGTACCCTACGATGATACGGGAAAGGCGCTTTTTTAAATCTGAAACGGACTCAGCAAGACAAAATACCGCCATAATTTCGGAAGCGGCGGTAATATCAAAACCATCCTCACGCGGCGTACCGTTCACTCTGCCGCCTAATCCGTCGGTGATAAAGCGGAGTTGCCGGTCATTCATATCCATACATCGCCGCCACGTAATTCTGCGTGGATCAATATTCAGGTTGTTTCCTTGATAGATATGGTTGTCTACCATCGCTGCCAGTAAATTATTGGCAGCGGCTATCGCATGAAAATCTCCTGTAAAGTGCAGATTAATGTCCTCCATGGGAACAATCTGCGCGTATCCTCCTCCGGCAGCACCGCCTTTGATACCAAAAACCGGTCCCAAAGAGGGTTCACGCAGCGCTGCTACTGCCTGCTTGCCGATGCGCCGCAGAGCATCGGTAAGGCCGATACTGGTGGTCGTTTTTCCCTCGCCCGCAGGGGTAGGCGTAATGGCGGTTACCAATATCAGTTTTCCGGCGCGCGCTGGTGTTTCTTTCAGCAGAGCAAGGTCAATCTTTGCCTTGTATTTTCCGTAATGTTCAATATATTTTTCATCAATTCCCGCCGCTTGCGCAATTTCGCTGATAGGGTGCATTTTTATCGATTGTGCAATTTCAATATCACTTTTCATTTTGCGTATATCCTTACTGTAAAACAAACATAAAATAAATTTGTTCTATTATATCATGAAAGTAAAAAAAACACTATTGAATTTTTACATGCAAAAATACGGCGTACAAAACAGGAATCGATGTTTTAATATGCCAAATAGGCAGAACTGCTGATACCCGGGAATATTTGCTGACGCAATCGGAAAGGTTAAAACGGATGTTTTACTTTGCGTATAAACAAAATGAGATTGCGAAGCCGGTATATGGGCAGTGTGCTTTAACCTATCGGATTCTTTTGTTCATGTGTTTTTTAATGATATCTTTTGGAAAAAATTTTATTTATATATATTCGAAAAAGAATTACAATACTTTTATAGCATATCCCTAAAGGACTTTTATTTCGGCATCGTTGCTCTTTCATTATAATCATGCTATAATGATAAAAAACGCGGCAGAACAGTGCTTTGCGGAAAAAAAGGATATTTTTATGTATAAAATTATGATTATAGAAGATGACCTTTCCATGGCTCAGGCAATGAAAAAGCAGATAGAGGCATGGGAAAATCAGGCCGAATACGTAACGGATTTTCAAAATATTATTCCTTTTTTTGTACGTTTTAATCCGGATTTGGTGTTAGTTGATATCATGCTGCCTTTTTATAATGGTTATTACTGGTGCAGTGAATTGAGAAAAATTTCCGATATCCCTATTATGTTTATTTCATCAGCATCGGATAATATGAATATTGTGATGGCCGTGAATATGGGCGGGGATGATTTTATTGCCAAGCCGTTTGATGTCAATGTACTTATGGCGAAAATACAGGCATTGCTTCGGCGCAGTTATGATATGGCCGGAAAAATTCCTGTTTTGGAATATAAAGGAGCGGTACTGAATTTAAATGATACCAGTGTTACTTATCAGGGGAAAAAACTGGAGCTGAGTAAAAATGAATTTCGTATTTTGAAAACGTTAATGGAAAACAGAGGAAAGATTGTAAGCCGGGATACTTTAATGATACGGTTATGGGAAACAGATTGTTATGTGGAAGAAAATACATTGAACGTAAACATGGCCAGACTGCGTAAAAAATTGGAGGGAATTGGCCTTAAAAATTTTATATCTACCAAGACCGGCGTGGGATATATTGTCGGCGGGGAGCAGTAAATGAAAAGAAATTTGCTAAACTATCTGCGGCATTGCCGCGGATTTCTTCTTTGGGGCGTGGTTTGCACGCTTATCTTCTTTTCTTTGTTTTTTCTTTATGGTGTTGATTTAAAAGCCGTATGGTATCCTATGCTTTTGTGTACGGTGTTTTCGCTGGCGTTCTTTTTCCTCGGATTTTTTCGGTTTGTAAAAAAGCATGAACAATTGGAAAGCTTAAAAAATAATATTTCTATTCTTGCTGAAAAAATGCCTGAAACACGGGAGTTGATTGAACAGGATTATACGGCGTTGATTGAATGCCTGGGAAGGGAAAACCGACAAAAGCTTACCTGGTACCGTCAGCAGAAAAAAGAAAAAGAAGAATATTACGCGGCATGGATGCATCAGATTAAAGCGCCTATTGCCGTAATGCACTTGATTTTGCAGGCAAAGGATACTCAGGAGAATCGAGAACTGCTTTCAGAATTGTTTCGTATTGAACAGTATGTAGAAATGGCACTGTATTATATTCGCTTAGAGGAGGATGCTTCCGATTTGGTGTTGAAGGAGTATCCGCTGGATCCGATTATCCGTGCGGCAATACGTAAGTACGCGGCGCAGTTTGTGCATCGGCGGATTGCTTTGGAATATCATGGAACTCAGGCGGCGGCCTTGACCGATGAAAAATGGCTGTCTTTCATCATTGAACAGCTGCTTTCCAATGCTGTAAAATATACGAAAAAAGGAAGTGTTACAATCTGGACGGAGAATACGGTTTTAAAAATAGCCGATACCGGCATTGGAATAGCCGCGGAGGATATTCCCAGAATTTTTGAAAAAGGTTTTACCGGCTACAACGGCCGGGCGGATAAAAAGTCTACGGGAATCGGTCTGTATCTTGTAAAAAAGGCGGCCGATAAATTGGGACATTGTGTAACAGTAGAGTCCGTTCAAAATAAAGGTACGGTGTTTACCATTGATATGACGCCGCACTTTATAGAAATTGAGTAATTTTTTAAAATTACAACAATGTCACTTTTCGGCGGCGATTTGTAAGCCGGTTGAATTTTTGCTCCTTGAATTTGATGGTATACTAAGCAAAAATAAAGCGGAGGTCAATCAAACATGGCGATTTTAGAAGTAAAAAGCCTGAAAAAGATTTATACCACCAGATTCGGAGGAAATCAGGTTCAGGCACTTTCGGAAGTTTCCTTTTCGGTTGAAGAAGGAGAATATGTGGCGATTATGGGGGAATCCGGAAGCGGAAAGACAACGCTGCTGAATATTTTAGCCGCATTGGATAAACCCACGGAGGGTGAGGTTATCCTTGGGGGAAGGTCGCTTTCCAATATTAGAGAGAAGGAGATTGCTTCTTTTCGAAGAGATAATTTAGGTTTTGTATTTCAGGAATTTAATCTTCTGGATACGTTTACCCTGCAGGATAATATTTTTCTTCCTTTGGTGCTGGCGGGAAAATCTTATGAAGAAATGAACCGTTATTTGCGGCCGATTGCTGCGAAACTGGGAATTTCCGAATTAATGAAAAAATATCCGTATGAGGTTTCCGGCGGGCAGAAGCAGAGGGCGGCCGTTGCTCGAGCGCTGATTACGAATCCAAAGCTGATTTTAGCCGACGAGCCTACGGGCGCATTGGATTCCAAATCTACCGATGAGCTTTTAAAGCTGTTTTCCGAAATTAATTATGACGGACAAACGATTTTGATGGTGACTCACTCAGTAAAAGCCGCCAGCCATGCGGGACGGGTGTTGTTTATCAAGGACGGTCGGGTATTCCACCAAATTTATCGGGGGAACGCCAGTAACCAAGAGCTTTATCAAAAGATATCCGATACGCTTACCATTCTGGCGACAGGCGGTGAAAAGCAATGAAACCGGCATTTTATTCGCGTTTAGCCTGCGGCGGGATCTTAAAAAACCGAAAAACATATCTTCCTTATATTATTACCTGTATTATTATGGTGATGGTTCATTATATCGTTTCCTTTCTTACCGTTGATGAGAATATTGCGCGTATGCGTGGGGGAGATATTCTGCAAAGTTATTTTGGATTTGGAATTTACGTAATCGGATTGTTTTCTTTGATATTTTTGTTTTATACCAATTCTTTTTTGATTCGCAGAAGAAAAAAGGAATTCGGCCTTTATAATGTTCTGGGAATGAATAAATGCAATATTTTAAAAATTCTGCTTTGGGAAAGCGGTATTGTAGCGGGAATTTCTCTTTTAGGGGGACTTTCTCTTGGCGTACTGCTTTCAAAAGCCGCTGAGCTTTTGATGATGAAGATGCTTGGCTGGAGCGTAACGTTTCATTTCGCGGTATCACTGCGCGCGGCCTGGGGCACAGCTGCTTTATTTTTGATTATTTTTTTCTTGATTTTGCTGAATTCTTTGCGTCAGATACAGTTGTCCAAGCCTATAGAGCTGATAAAAAGCGAAACGGTAGGCGAAAAACCACCTAAGGCAAATTGGCTGGGCGCGGTATTGGGAATACTTCTGCTTAGCGTTGCCTATTATATTGCCGTTGTTATTGATGATCCTGTAAATGCTCTTGTCTTTTTCTTCATTGCGGTAATTTTAGTTATTATCGCTACGTATTTACTGTTTATATCCGGTTCGGTAACTTTGTGCCGCTTTTTGCAGAAAATCAAACGGTATTATTATAAAACCAATCATTTTGTTTCGGTTTCTTCCATGGTATACCGCATGAAAAAAAACGGCGCCGGATTAGCCTCCATTTGCATTTTATGTACCATGGTTCTGGTCATTCTTTCGTCTACTACTTGTTTATATGTGGGAATAGACAGCAGCCTTCAAAAAAGATATCCTAGAGATATTACTTTGCGGCTGTATGGGGATGGACAAGAGGAGACGGAGGCGGTTCATACGGAAATAGAAAAAATACTCGCACAGAACGGACAATCGCCGGAAAACAGCGTAGCATACCGTTTTTTACCCGTGGGCGCGTATCTTGCGGAAGATGAGGTAATTTTTGACCGTGACCGTGTGAACAACAATGATTATACAAAAGTTCGGGAACTGTTTTTTTTAACGATAGAGGAATATAACCGTGTAATGCATACGGATATAAAACTGGAAGAACAGGAGATTTTGCTTTATTGTACGCGTACGGATTATACGTATGATACCATCGCTTTTGAAGGATGTGGCCGGTACGCGGTAAAAAAGACGGATTCTTTTAAGGAAAGCGGTTTTAATGCAGGAGATATTGTTTCCAGCTTTTATATTTTTGCTTCGGAAAATACCGTTGAAAAAATTTATCAGGCACAGAAGACAGCTTATGAATTGAATGCTTCTGAAATTCAGTATTACTATGGTTTTGATTTATCCTGTAATGACGATACACAGAGGGAAATAAAGAATCAGATTGCTGAGGAAATAGAAAAATTACAAGAAAAAGCGAAACAGCAAAACATTTTGTTTCCCGGGTATTCAATCGCCTCTTTAGCGGAAAAAACCGATGAGGCATTGGCACTGAACGGCGGGTTCTTCTTTTTAGGGCTTTTTTTAGGCGGCGTGTTTATTGTTGCCGCGGTAATGATTATTTATTATAAACAAATTACCGAGGGATATGAGGATCAGCAAAGGTTTGATATTTTACAGAAGGTGGGGATGACCGGAGAGGAGATCCGAAGCAGTATTAACTCTCAAGTTCTTACCGTGTTCTTTTTACCGTTGATTGCGGCAGGGATTCATGTGGCGTTTGCCTTTAAAATGATTTCACAGCTGATGCTGTTGTTTGGTATTACCAATACAACGCTGCTGGCCATTATCACGGCCGCATGCTTTGCTGTATTTGCTGTGTTTTATATCATTGTGTATCTGATTACTTCCCGAAGCTATTATTATATTGTGCGCAGGAAAGAAGTCTGAACTGAAAGAGGAAGATCCGTCTGTGTTTTTCCCGGATAAAAATTTGGGCAGTTTTATTCTCAGAACAAAAATGAAACCCTGTCTTCTGAAGTGAAAACAGGGCTTTTTTGCAAATTGAGATTTTCCTCTAAAAACAGAAACGCCTTTTTTGAGCCTCTTCATCAAAGGAATCGTTAAAAGAGAGAACACATTACATTCTTCGTTTTACTGCTTATGAATGTTGTAAACGCGATATTATTACTGTAGGTTTGACACTTCGATAAATGTATCATCTCATATCACGGAATAAAGTGATACTGTTTTATATAAAAACCGTTGCTGCAGAACTAAATGAGTGTTTATAAAATTTTGTGATTATGATTGCTTAAATTCTGAAAAACGTATCAGCGCTTCAATATTGATACCGCTTTCCCATGGGCGGCAGCGCGTATTGAAGGCAACGCCGTTTTTATAGTATTCAACCCAAGCACCAGCTTCGTCCAGCAGATTGAGAATATAATCATAAATCTCTTGGGCCATGGGATCTTCCAGCTTGAGCAGCGCCATCAGAAAAAATCCGTAGGAATATCCAACTTCCCCTGCCTCCAAACCGGAAATTACACCATGCCGATGAAAATTCTCTTTCAGCGGCTGTACCATGCTGCGTATCACCTGCAGGGGAACACAATCCGCGTCGATATAAACCGGCGCAAGAGAAACGGCGGGCAGTAAAAAACGTTGGGGGATACGCCGGTCAAGCTTTGCTTGTGTCAGGCATCTTTCACAGCAGTAGCGGCCGTGAGCGTTCTTTAAAGTCTTTCCGAAAGATCCGCAGCCCTCGCATACGCCGTTACGGGTCGGCGGATATTCTTCCGGAGACATTCTGGCAGGATTATTGGTATAAAGCTGTTCTTTTTCAATAAAATTGGAACTGAAATTTTGAAATATCTGAGTATAGAGCTGCTGCAGCTCATGATCTGCAAAAACGGTCAGATAGTGCCTTAAAGCGGTTAAAAACAGCATGGTGGCTTCTGCGCTGCCGTCATAAATTGTATCGCGCGGAAGCATTCCTCCGGCAATATAGGTTTCATCACCGTTAAACGGAAGCATATCGTTCTTCAGTTGTTCCTTTTGCTTTTGTATGGCCCAGCGGATCAGCGGGAGCATATCGCGCAAAAAGATTTCGTCCTGTGTTTCTTCGTAGATCTGAAAGGCCAGCAGAACCAAGTAGCCCGTAATTTCAACGGCATCATTCTCGTGAATGTGGAACACACGGTGATCGCCGATACTCTGGGCATTGTGTATTTCACCTTTCTCATCAAATATCTTTTTATAATAGTACATGATAGCCTTTGCTTCCTGTAAAAATCCCATTGCTATCAGTCCTCTTGCGGTGCCGTATTGATCGCGTACGTAGGCAAGGTGATAATTATACCCGGCCAATACACCGCCGTCCTCCCCTTGCTGGGCTTTGATCAGCACGGCAATATTCTCGCATACGTCTTTTAATGCGGGGGGAAAGGGTTTCATTTGTTTCAGATATTGTTTCCACGTTTGCTCTGTACGGGATTGAACCGCTGTAAAGCCGCAAGTCAGGGCGTCCTGAATGCCCTTTTCTGTTTCGCCGAAAAGAATATAGGAAGTACCGGGGAACACCTCAATGACATATTCTTTTTCCTTTACTTGCTTTAAAACGCAGTTTACGCATTGAAATACGTTTTTAATATTGACGTTTACTTTATAAATATAGTAGTTATTTCCGTTTGGCGTACTGAGGCAGAGCGTATTTTCCTTTAAAACGGCTTCTTCTGTCTCTGCGAGAGAGAGAGTAAGCGTAAATGGCTGCGTTGCGGTAATTTTTCGTATAAAGCAATAGGTAACGCTGTCGGCAATATCGGTAAGTACGGCGCCGTTGTCTAATTGATGCTCCCAGGTGTTTGTGGCGGGAATTCGCCGAGAAACACAATGCTGTGCTCCGGAAGAAAGGGAAAAGCAAGTGCCTGCTGAGTAAGGATACCCAAAAGCTTGTAAAATTTCCGGACCGATTTCATAAACACAAATCCGACCGTTTCCTATTGCGTGAACCGCTCCGTTATCGGTGCTTTTATTCCAAATTCTTTCCATTATCATCACTCCTTTTGTGTGGTTTGGATATTGTTATTGTATCATTTCCGCAGGAACCGGGCAATGCAGAATCTTTCTTTCTTAATGGACAAAAACACTGTTTTTCGGTAAGAAAAGGAGGTATCCTTCCGTATTCGATGCCCGCTGTTCTTTTTATTATTTATAAGAAGGCTGTGTTTTTTCGAAAACGAATAGGGATTGTAAAAATAAAGAAGTTCAACAATTTTATAAAAATGAATAAATGAACACATAATAATAAAATAGATTGAATAGCATTTTTTGTTAGCTTTTCTCATGACGGGTGAAAGAGAGGAAAGAATTTTCAGTTTGTATGAGCCCCAAAAAAGACAATCGGAAATTATTAAAAATTTTACAGCGGAAAACAAAAATTTTGATGGCGATAAAACAACATAAAAAAACCGTGAAATTCGGAAATTTGCACGGTTTCTAAAACGATAAAAAGCTTACTTGCATAATTCGGCAACAATTTGATTGATCAGCTTGCCGTCTGCTTTTCCTTTAAGCTGTGCCATAGCCGTGCGCATAATCAATCCTTTGTTTTTCTGCTGGATAAGATCGGCACAGTTTGCAGTTAAAAATGCCTTGATTTCTTCCGCATTCATCATTTCCGGCGCATAAGTTTTTACAATGTTCAGTTTCGCGGAGTATTCCTCTAAAAGATCCGTACGCTCTTGAGGACAGGTATCTACTTGCTCTTGCAGGGATTTTACTTCTTTTAAAATTACGCGATCCACCAGTTCCTCGGGAATGTTTTCCCGTACTCCGTCATCAATGGCTACTTTTTTTACGGCAGCGATTAACGCGGAAAGCGCATCTTTTTTTGTTTTATCCTTGGCCTTCATGGCAGCGATCATTTCTTTTTGAAGCTCTTCAAATTTCATGATATTTCCTCCTGTAGGTATTTCTTTGTTTATTATAGTATTATCATAAAAAAACGTCAATAAACTAATTGCAAAAATAGAGGCATAATGATACAATAAATATATCAATTTTTAAAAAGGTGCAGAAAAATGGCAGAAGAACTGAAAAGAAATTTTATACAGGAAATAGTAGAGCAGGATCTTGCGGAAAACCAAGGGAAAATGGAAATTGTAACCCGTTTCCCGCCTGAACCCAACGGATATTTGCATATCGGGCACGCAAAAGCGATTTGTGTCGATTTCGGGATCGCAAAAAAGTATGGGGGAAGATGCAATCTGCGCATGGATGATACGAATCCGGCCAAGGAGGATAATTTTTACGTTGAAGCGATTGCCCGTGATGTACAATGGTTGGGTTTTCAATATGATAAGCTTTGCTATGCAGCGGATTATTTTGAGCAGATGTATGAGCAGGCTGAGGTGCTTATTAAAAAAGGGCTGGCCTTTGTTTGCGATATGACGGCCGAGCAGATTAAGGAAAAGCGCGGAACTTTGACGCAGCCGGGGGAAGAGAGCCCTTACCGAAACAGAAGCGTAGAAGAGAATCTGGATTTGTTCCGTCGGATGCGGGCGGGAGAATTTGATGACGGCGCGAAGGTGCTGCGCGCTAAGATTGATATGGCTTCGCCGAACATCAATATGCGTGATCCGATTCTGTATCGTATTTTGCGTATGAAGCATTACCGAACGGGCAGCGATTGGTGTATTTACCCGATGTATGATTACGCGCATCCTTTGGAAGATATGATAGAGTGCGTTACACATTCGATCTGCACGTTGGAATTTGAAGATCATCGTCCGCTTTATGACTGGGTGGTTGCCAATGTGGATTTACCGGCCAAACCCCGCCAGATTGAGTTCGCGCGGCTGAATATGACGCGTACAATTATGAGCAAGCGCTATTTAAAAAAGCTGGTAGAAGAAAAAAGTGTAAGCGGCTGGGATGATCCTCGTATGCCTACCATCGCGGGTCTGCGCCGCCGTGGATATACTCCGGAGGCTATCCGTGATTTTTGCGATCGTATCGGCGTAGCGAAAAGCAATTCCGTGGTGGAAGCCGCGCTGCTGGAACATTGCGTGCGAGAGGATCTTGCGGCAAAAACTATGCGCAAAATGGCCGTGATGGATCCTATTCGTTTGATTATTGATAATTATCCTGAAGGAGTAACCGAAACTCTTTTGACGGAAAATCACAGTGATGACAGCTTTGGCAGCCGGGAGATCAGTTTTTCACGGGAATTATATATTGAACGGGAGGATTTTATGATTGATCCGCCCAAAAAATTCTTCCGTCTTTTCGTCGGAGGCGAGGTAAGACTGAAATCAGCGTATATTGTAAAATGTACCGGGTATCAGGTGGATGAAGACGGCCGTGTGTGTGAGGTCCATTGTGAATATGATCCCGAAACAAAATCCGGCTGTGCCGGTGCGGACCGAAAAGTGAAAGGAACGCTGCACTGGATAGATGCCAATCATTGTATTCCTGCCGAATTCAGACTTTATGATTATCTTTTGGACGAACGAGAAGGACAGAATTTGGATTTTTCCGAAAGGGTTAATCCGGCCTCTTTAATTGTAAAGCAGGGGGTAGCGGAGAAATCACTGGAGGAAGCGAAAATAGGCGATTCTTTTCAGTTTATCCGTATAGGGTATTTTCGTAAAGATGAAGACAGCCTTGAAAAACCGGTATTCAACCGGATTGTAGGGCTGCGGGATACTTGGGCAAAAATGAATCAATAGTTTTAAAATAATATTATTTTTTAAAAACAAAGTATAAAAAACCTCTTATGACAGGACGAGAATTTTGTGCCATAAGAGGTTTTATTTATCTTGAATGAGCAGAGCTCCCTTTCAAAAAATGACTGCTTTTTGCAAATTTTATTAAGATTCAGTATTTTTTTCGTGACTTTAGGCTTTTGATGTTGTATAATTTATCTAAGAGGAACTATAAAAAAGTCATTTGTTATCTTTCTTTTTTCGGAAAGTGCGAGAAAAGCCGGAGTGCAGAGAAATACTGATTCATAAAGATAAATAAGAAAAGGAACAGAAATATGGAAAGCCGAATAATTACCGATATTTCAAATTATATATTTATATCTGATGAGCCTAAAACAGTAGATGCCATTTTTTTGCCGGGCGGCTCTCATCCGGAACAGCCGGAATATGCCGCTCAGCTATATCAAAAGGGATATGCCAAATGGATTTTTCCATCCGGAGGAGTCAGCGTGAAACGCGATAAATGGCCGGGAGTTCGTTCAAAGGCGGATATATATGATGGTGATTATAAAAGCGATTGTGAATTCTTTTCGGATGTGCTTGCTAAAAACGGTGTGCCTCAAAATTCCATTATCAGAGAGGAGCAGTCGGGGCATACAAGAGACAACGCTTTTTTATCCAGAAAAGCTGCTGATGAAAGCGGTATTGAAGTCGGAAGCGGTATGATAGTTTGTAAGGCGTTTCATGCCCGTCGCTGTTTGATGCTTTATCAAATGGCTTTTCCGGAAGTGGAATTTGTTGTGTGTCCTGTAGTTTGTTATAATATTACGAAAGAGAATTGGCATAAGACCGAACAGGGCATTGATAGAGTGCTAGGAGAACTTGCTCGATGTGGAGGACAGTTCGTTGGCGATATTAAAAACTATTTGTTATGAATCTGCTTTGGGCGTTGACTATAGATGAGCTTATATCGTGAGATTTGAGCGTTTAGTAATTTTGATAAGTTGTGCTCTAAATAGGTACTTGTAACCACTATTGAATTTTTCCTTTTGGTTTTGTAACGATACAATCGTATTTCATCAAGACAGACTTTCTCAAGAGAAAATTATTAGCCGGGCGCAGATGAAATCCGGAAATATAGCAAAATCCAAAGAAATATTCTTTTATTATAAAAAACATAAGCATTGGGTTGCTGTTTCAGCGGTAAGAGAGGTACAGCATGAATCATGAAAATGAAAAAAAGAAAAGAATCAATTGGAAGCGAATCATAAAAAATAATAGCTACATGTTGAGAATTATTGCAAAAGCCTGTCCGGGTATTCTGACTTTTGGCTGTATTATAACCGTATTGAATGCGGTTCAAAGCTTTTTATTGAATACATATTTGTACCAATATGCGCTCAATGCTCTGCAGCAGGGAAAAGAACTGAAAATCATTTTGGTAACACTGGGGTGTTTGTTTGCTTATATCGTATTATATGAGATATTAAGGAATATCTTTCTTTGGTATTTTGATTTGAATTTTCCTAAGGTTCAGGCGTATATTCAAAATCTGCTGCAAAAGAAAGCGGCAGAAGTTGATTTGGCTTGCTTTGAGAACGCGTCATTTTATGATACCTATGTCAAGGCGACTGCGGAGGCAAAAAACCGTGCAAGGAAAGTGATGAATGATGTATGGGATGTGATATGGATCATTATAAAGGTTGCGGCGACAGGAACCTTAATTTTTACTATTGAACCGATATTTTTGGTTTTCGCTTTTCTGCCGTTCTTGTGCACGATGCTTGTAGGGAAAAAACGCAATCGAATTCAGTATGAATACAATATGAAAAATCAGGAAGCGGAAAGGCAGAGAGATTATGTGCGCCGCACCTTTTATTTGAATGATTTTTCCAAGGAAATGCGGCTTACTCAGATGTGGCGGGTAATGTTTACGCGTATGCACGGAAGCATCGCGGAAATGAAAAAAATTGTTGATCAGTACGGATATAAGCTGATGTTCTTCAGGTATTTGTTTGATTTTATGTTTGATATTGTGGTTGATACGGGATCCATTATTCTTGCTGTATATAAAACTTTAGTGGCGCGTAATATGCTGTTGGGCGATTGCTTTGTAATAATCAATTCCGTAACGAATATGTCATACAGTATAAATTATATGGGTGATATTGCATTTATGTTGGACGAAAATTCGCTTTATATTGATAATCTCCGTGATTTTTTGGAATATAAGGTGAAAATATCGGAAAAGGAAACGGCCTCGGACGTTTCGACATTTCAATCGCTTACACTTCATAATATGAGTTTTCAATACGAGGGGCAAAACGGTTATACGCTGAAAAATATTAATTTTACGGTTCATGCAGGGGAAAAAGTTGTAATCGTTGGGCATAACGGCGCCGGAAAGACTACGCTGATTAAACTTCTGCTTCGGCTGTATGATCCCAATGAAGGAGAAATATTGCTTAACGGTGAGAATATAAAAAACTATCGTCTGTCATCTTACCGTAATTTGTTTGGAACGGTGTTTCAGGATTATCAGCTGTTTGCCGTAAGCGTAGCCGAAAATGTAATGCTGCGGGGAAATCTTACCCAAGCGGATCGGCAAACGGTACAGGAGTCGCTTGTAAAAGCCGGTATATATGACAAAATTACCGCTTTGCCCAATGGAATGGACTCTGTTGTAACAAAGGAGTTTGATGATAAAGGCGCGATGTTTTCAGGCGGAGAGGCACAGAAAATTTCAATTGCCAGAATTTTTGCCGGTAACAGCACAATTGTGATTATGGATGAACCCACTTCGGCGCTTGATCCAATAGCGGAACAGGAAATGTATAAAAATATGTTTGAGGCCTGCAAGGATAAAACGGTTATATTTATCTCCCACAGGCTTTCGAGCGCGGCAGCGGCGGATCGGGTTTATTTGTTTGAAAACGGTGAAATCATCGAGCAGGGAACGCATGAAGAACTGCTTTCACTGAACGCAAAATACGCAGATATGTGGCATAAACAGGCAGATGCCTATCGTGCTGAAACGGAGGACGGCATATGAAAGAAGAAAAAGCAAAAAAGCACGGGGCGATTCTTGTTATTAAGAATATTTGGTTTATGATGAAGTATACCTTTCATTATACGCCTACTTATATCCTTGTTACGCTTGTTGAAGCGTTCGGACGCGGCGCTTGGCATATCATCGGCATTCTTTTTATAAAATATTTGTTTGATGCCGTTGAAGCCGGTATCGATTTTTATCGTATTTTATTCTGGGTATTCCTTGTGGCTGTGTATAATTCGGCCTTTGAAATTTTTAATAAATGGAGACTTCATGTATACGTACCCAAAGTCTCACTGATTTTGCATGAGGGAATCCAAGGGGAGCTCTATCAAAAGGCCAAGGAACTTGATCAAAGCTGCTATGATGATCCTGAGTTTTACAACGATTTTATCTGGGCGATCAGAGAATCGGATTCTCGTACGGTTCAGATTATGGAGAATATCAGTATTTTTATTAACCGTGTTGTGTCCAGTGCCGTCATCTTAGGTGTGCTTGCGTCCATAGACTGGATTGTTGCGGTTGTATTGCTTATTTCGGTATCCTTAGGCTTTTTGATTAAAATTAAACTGAATAAAATCAATTACGAAAAAAGTTTGGAAATGAATCCGATTGATCGGAAGCTTGCGTATGTGGAAAGAGTATTTTATCTTCAGGATTATGTCAAGGAGTTACGGCAGGGCGGCATTGCTGCGTATCTGAGAGGGAAATACCAAAAAAACACGGAGGATAAGATTCTCTGTATAAAAAAATATACAGGTAAGATTTTTGCGTTTTCGCTGCTGTCCGCTATGCTTACCAATGTAGTTCCTTCTGTGGGTATCACCGCTTATTTGATTATTCGGTATATCGTTGATCCCGCACTTTCCTTAGGCGGCTTTTCCGCGAGCATTAACGCAAGCTTTAAGCTGTATTGGATAATCGATGATATCGGAAATTATCTGAAGCTCTTTCATGAGCATAGCCTTTATATCGAAAAGGTCAAAAAATTTATTGAGTATACGCCAAAAATCACCGGGATAGAAACACAAGTACCGCCATTTGAAATATTGACAATTAAAAATCTGGATTTCTCGTATCCGTTTGCAAAAGACCAAAAGAAAACATTATCGAATGTCAGCCTTGAAATCAAAAAAGGAGAAAAAGTGGCTTTTGTCGGTTATAACGGTGCGGGGAAAACAACGCTCATCAAGCTGCTGATGCGATTGTATGACTGTACGGGCGGTGAAATTCTCTATAACGGACGCAACATCAACGCGTTTGCGCCTCAACAATATCGGGAGCATATCGGTGCTGTATTTCAGGATTACAGAATCTTTGCGGCCACTGTAGCCGAAAATGTGATGGGCGGCGAATATACCCAGGCAAATAAGGATGCGGTCATGCATGCACTCCATGCCGCTTCGTTTGATGATAAGCTGGCCAGTCTTTCCAACGGGATTCATTCGCAGCTTACCACTGAATTCAGTGAGGACGGGGTGGGGCTTTCGGGGGGAGAAGCACAAAAGATTGCCATTGCCCGTGTTTTCGCAAAACCGTTTGAACTGCTGATTATGGATGAGCCGTCCAGTGCCCTTGATCCGATTGCCGAATATAAACTGAATCAATCCATTATAAGAAATGCGGAAAATAAGACAGTGATTTTTATCTCGCACCGTTTATCTACTACCCGTATGGCAGACAGAATTTATATGTTTGCCGATGGACAGGTGATAGAGCAGGGGTCTCACGATGAGCTGATGAAGCAAAACGGAAAATATGCGCAGATGTATCGGGTACAGGCGAAAAAATACAGAGTGTAAGGGGCATCTTTCCGCCGAAATGGCACGCAAAAAACTTGTTTTGTACAGATTGTGTGAAAAGATGTCCTTTTTATGACGATGCCGAAAGCTGCTTTTTCCTCAAGAGAAAGACTCTTTTCCAGGAGCATGAAGAAGATATCATCCGTTATTGCCCCGCGGTGTTATTTCAGCATAAAATGATTTTATCATCATTTCAGACTTGCTGCCGGCTGTCTTTTTCACGAAATCGCGTCAATATAAAAACTGCGAGGGTGTCGAGAAAGCCAACACTCTCTTGGTCGGGGATGAAGATTGTTTGAAAATCGTTGATTTTGGGACTGCACTCTATCTTCGCCAATACCCCCTATTGAAAATCCACTTATCAAGCGTTTTTTCTCTTATAAGGAATTTTGCCACCGGAAAAACAAAATGCGGCTGAATGCCGCAAAAAAATCAAATTTTAAGTTTGCCTACAGTTTGAACCTGCTTTTACCTAAAGATCGGTAAAAGCAGGTTTGTTATCATATACGCATGAGTTCTTTGATTTTATCAATACGTCTTTGTGTTTCGTCAAAATCTTCTTTTGTCCATCGTTCGGGATGTTCAAATTTTTCCTTAGAGGTGGGGGTAACGCCGTTTACCGACCAGCGGACATTTAATCCGTGATCCCGCACATAACGAATTTGTTCGGGCATATCTTCATAGTTTACACTCAATAACAGTTCAATTTTTTTATCTACGCCTGCTTCGTGTAAATCTTTTGCGGTGAGCTGGGACGCATTGATGGCAACGATTCCTTCGGTCTGGCTGAGTTCTTTTGCCAAATGACGGAAGTCGCCGCAGGAATGAATTGTGATTTCACCTAATTCCTCATAAATCTTTTTTAGATACGGAACGTAAAACTCACGGTAAAAATCAGGGGAAACCATCACTAAGCTGTCAGCGGACACCGCTGCTCCGTTTTTTGGGGGAAGCCATCCTTGCGGAAAAAGATGGGTTCCCATAAAAGCATCGCCTAAAATTTCTTTTTGTTTTTTCCACAACAGAATAAATGCATCTGTAATTTTAGATAGGAGCGAATGATATACATCAGGATCTTCATATGCGGATATGAACATGTCATCATAACTCCACATCTGAGCGCAGGAATCAAACGGGCCTTGCATATCGCAGACGGAAATGGGAATTCTGCCTTCTGTTTGCTCATACAAATACGCTGCGGTGTCAAGCCAGCGCTGCGCAACCGAGCCCGGAGTAATTTTTGGGTTCGGAAGAGCTTCGGCGTCCTCGGAGGAGTGAATCAGTTTTTCTGCGGTGGTTTCAATTCCCACACGGATTTCCTTTGCTCCGAACATGGAGGGAATAGTAGCATGATTCAATCCGGGAAAAATATAGGGGATCGTATCATCATCAAAACGATACATCATTAAAAAAGCATCCAAATAAACTTCCAGCCGTTCTTTGGGAGGATGATTAATATTATAAGGATTGAAATACGGAAAAGCAAGGCAAAAAGGGTAACGATCTTTCGGTGTTTTTCCGCTGTCAAGATCTAAAAAACGCTGCTTGCTTTTTTGCAGTCGGTCGGAAGAATAGAGCTCATAGATTTTATCTAACTTTTGTTTTACGGTATCGTTCATAGGAAATACCGCCTTTCTAAAAAAATAAAGTAAGCTTTACGTACTATCAATAATAGTAACATAGAGTAATGGAAAAATCAATCATAAAAATAACGTTCACGAATATTTCCTATTGTAAAAAGCGGATACGTTTTTGAAGGAAAAGTTGTTTGCCCAAAAATCAAAAAGTTCAGGACTGCGCTCTGCTTACCGAAGATTTTTTAAAAGGCTGATGGAGGCGGGCTTTTAGGCTGCAAAGTGTTTTTATCGTTTTTGCCCGCGGGGAATTTTTGACTCATCGCTGTAAAGTAAGTTTATAGACGGTGTATAATGTTTTGACTATATTCAACAAATTGCGGAGAACAAAGAAGGGGTTTCTAACATCTGAAAAAATAAAGCTCCGGCAGACAAGCCAGCGGGGGTGTTGCGGAAGGCAAAAATACATTTTATTTGCACACGCTGATTTATTCAATAATGACCTATTCTCTGTTGAATCATGGAAATATAAAAAATACAGAGTTCTGCGTTAGTTTGCAGGAGAGTGTCAGGTCATTTCATGAATTTAAAGATACTTTCTTGTCTGTTGTTTGATTATATTTTTGTATTTTTGAATGTTTGGGTGAATGAACGGCAACCACAAAAGATTAAAAGATATAGTATAAATTATAAATTTTAACATAAATAGAAGAATTGACGGTGTCTATATTTTGTTAGTTTCTTGATGTGCTTTTTTAGATTGCTTGCGCAATAAAATTATGGTATACTGATGAAAATATAAAGAATATAATACAGTAAATAATTATGCAGGAGATTTAATTATGGCCAGATTGTTCGGAACCGATGGGGTACGCGGAATTGCAAACAGTGAGTTGACTCCGGAACTTGCTTTTAAACTGGGCAAAGCCGGAGCTACCGTCTTGACAAGTGAAATTCATAAACCCAAAATACTTGTTGCAAGGGATCCTCGCATTTCCGGCAGTATGCTGGAAGCGGCACTGATTGCCGGAATTATGAGTGTAGGCGCCGATGCGTTGATCGCCGGGGTTATTCCCACGCCGGCAGTTGCTTTTTTAACTCGTTATTATACCGCTGACGCCGGAGTTATGATCTCCGCGTCTCATAATTCGGTGGAGTTTAACGGAATTAAATTTTTTGATTGCCGCGGATTTAAACTTCCCGATGCGGTAGAGGATCAAATTGAAGGTTTGATTGCTTCAGATGAAATGCCATGTCCTACGGGAACAGACATCGGACGGCGTATTCCCATAAAAAGCGCTGTGCGTGATTATATGGATTTTTTGCTTTCCACGATAGACGTTCGTTTGGACGGTATAAAAATTGTGGTGGACTGCGCCAACGGAGCGGCAAGTGATATTGCACCAAGACTTTTTGAGGAACTTGGGGCGGAAGTGTTTCCGTATTATTTTATGCCTGACGGCACGGATATCAATAAAAATTGCGGTTCTACCCATCCTGAACGCATTTTTGAGCTGGTGCGTGAAACCGGGGCGGACATCGGTCTTGCTTTTGACGGAGACGCTGACAGACTGATTGCCTGTGATGAGCGAGGCGTTGAAATTGACGGCGATCATATTCTGGCTATTTGCGGAGGTATGCTGAAAAAGGAAGGGCGTTTGCAAAAGAATACCATAGTAGGAACCGTAATGAGTAATATGGGACTGGAGTTGTTTGCCCGTAAAAACAGTATTCTTTTTGAAAAAACCGCGGTAGGCGATCGCTATGTTCTGGAAAAAATGCTGGAGAGTAATTACAGTATCGGTGGAGAGAAAAGCGGACACATCATTTTTTTGGAGCATAATACCACCGGCGACGGTATTTTAACGGCGCTGCAGTTGCTGCGGGCAAAAGTGACGGAAAAAAAAGAAATGAGCGAACTGGCTGCCGTCATGCAGAATTTGCCGCAAATTTTAGTCAATATTAAAGTAGACAACAGCAAAAAAACACTGTATAAAACCGATGCCAATATTTTGGCCCAAATAAACAGGGCAGATCAGATTTTATCCGGCAGAGGCCGTACGTTGATTCGTGCCAGCGGTACCGAACCGTTGATCCGGGTAATGCTTGAAGGAAATGATATTCAAGAGATCAACACGCTGGCGATAGCCATAGCTAAAGCGATAGAAACTGCGTGTGACGGAAAAATTTTATAATATTTGCTGTTCCTTTTGTATTTTTGTTGAAAACCCTGTTTGGGCGTACTGTCAAACAGGGTTTTTTCTATGATGAAAAGACCAGCTTGTTTCAAGGAGGATTTTATCGATAATATTGAAAAAGAAAATGGGAAGAGCGGAAATCGGAATCAATTGCAAGAGAGTTTTACACAAGAATAAAGGTGACCAAGAGAAGGATATGAATTCGTTTCTGTGCCTATTTTGTTAAGCCAATCAGCGTTATAACGAATCCGCTGACGGGTGACTTGCAGTGGAAGGTTTTCACCTTAAAAGGTTCTTATACATTTATTTAAAGTTATGATGAAAAGATGAGAAAATTATAGATTGTTGCAGGGAACCCGTAAAAATAATGATTTTTTTATTGACAAGCTTTGTAGTTTATAATATAATCAATCTACCGTTTGTAAGAGGTCCAGTAGCTCAGATGGTTAGAGCGCTAGCCTGTCACGCTAGAGGTCGTGGGTTCGATCCCCATCTGGATCGCCAGCCGATGCATTTGCATCGGCTTTTTTTATAATTAAGAAACGTTGAATTGTTAGATGGCAGAATATAATATATGTCTATCGGCGGTTGTTTCGATAAAATTATTTATAATATCGGGGGTGAGAAATATAAAACATTGATTATACGAATTTTTTGCGGAATTTTGTTTAACGGGAGAATTAAGAGCATTATTTTGCCGGTTTGCGCATAGCCTTTGACAGGGAGTGATAAAAATGAAAAATCAAAAAAACATTTTTTTGGCTTTTTTAAAAGGCATTGCGGCCGCTGTTCTTGTTACCGGCGTTGGCATTGCCCTGCTTGCGCTTTTTGTAAAAACAATTGACCTTACTTCTCCGCTTATAAGCGGATTGGCGATTGTGATTAAAGCATTGAGCGTCATTACGGGAACAGTTTTGGTGTGCCGGAGCATTCGGAAAAAAGGCGCTGTTTGCGGCGGTGTTATGGCTCTTATTTACTGGGGAATCTGTTTCGGCCTTGCCGCGCTTTCGGGATCGGATACTTCTTTTACGGTATATACCGTACTGGATATGGGACTTACAGTGTTGGCAGGTGTGTTTTCGGGAATCCTTGCGGTGAATTTGCTGAAATGATTTAGAGGGGATCATGCGGCATCTTTGATAAAAAACAGCCAAAAAATTCTATTTATATTACACGTTGGTGTTGACGAATCGACGTTCCTAAGATATAATATAAAAGATTTTTCACTGTGTATTTCTATACATTGTGATACGGAAGGTTTTTTTAGAGAAGGAGTTGCACCCAATGAAGATAAAAAATCTTGTCAAGCTGATATGCCTGCTGCTTGTGGTTGCTTTTTTTGCAACATGGGCTTTTGGCGGAATGAAGATTATTACCACCAGATTCAAACAGCTGGATACTGTTTTGCGTAAAGGGGCAGACATCGGAACCGAGCTGATTGCCGTATATACGATTGAGGCACCTGACGGCACAACGGATTTTGATGTTTCCGCGGCGGCCGATCGGGCTGCCGATGTTATGAGGGACAGGCTTAAAGCTGTAGGGTATGAAGGCTTTACCGTTACAAGAATGGATCATGATAAGGTGCGTATTTCACTTCCGGAAACCGGGACGGTTTCCGGACTGGAGGATATTTTGGAAAACAACGGTTTGCTCCAAATTAAAAACGGCGAGAATGTTGTTTTTACCAATAAAGATGTAAAAAGCGCTCAGTTTTTAGGATATGATTATGATACACAAAAGTATTATACGGAAATTACTTTGAATAAAGAGGCTAAAGACACACTGAAAACCCTTACCTCTAACGGTGCCTATGATTTTGATATTACTCTTGATACGAATGTGGTTACCGCTGATTTTCAAGGTTCGGAAGCTGTCCGGAACGGAAAAATGCGGATAGGTTTTGCATCCACCGCTTCTTCCGATGCCGTTTTGTTGGCCTATTGCGCGGATTCGGGAAATATGGAAGGAACGATAGAACTTTCGGAGGATTATTCCGTGTTGCTTCAAGGGAAAGCGGGATCCAATGCGGTGCTGAGTTTTGCTATCGCCGCGTTGGTGCTGTTTGTACTGGCGGTGGCTTATTTTATAGTGGCTTATCGTGGATTGGGACTGGCGGCTGTTCTTTCTTCTTTTATTGCCGTATTGCTTCTGTATTTCTTTGCGGCAACTTTTACTTGGCTTCAGGTAGATATGGCCGCGGTTGTAGGATTGGGTCTTTCCATTTTGCTGATACTGGATATGCATTCTTTAACACTTTCTCATATCAAAAAGCAATATGCTGCGGGGAAAAGCGTTGCGGACGCGGTTGACGGGGGAACGGCAAACGCAAGAAAGACAATACTGTGGCTTTCTTTAGTACCGGTTGTTGCGGGGCTTGCCCTTTGGCTCTGCGGCGTTGAAACGGTTAGAAACTTTGGCATAGCGCTTTTCGGCGGCGGGGCACTTGCCGGACTTACCGCTGCATTTTTGATCAAAGCCATTCTTAAAATTTTTATGGGAATCGGTATGACAAATACAAAAGTTCTCGGTCTTAAAAGGGGGGAGTAAGATGAAGAAAACAAACGGGATCTGTATCGGTGCCGGCGTTATTGCAATTTTATTGCTTGCCTGCTGCTTTATTTTCGGATTTGTCCGCGGCTTGGATGCGGCGTGGACCAATATTATAACCGTGGAACTCAATGATGAGTTTGATAACGCGGATATTGAAAAAATCGTGCTGCAAGCCGGTGCGTCGGATTGTTTGGTTCAAAATCAGATACTATATAATGATTATCAGCAGAAATATTTAAACGGAACGAAGGCGGTTATTTATTTTTCCGTTCCTGAAGGAACCGATCCTCAAACTGTTTTTGAGAAGGTAGAGGAAGAATTAGGAAATCGCTATTTCCTCAAATATGAAGGACTTCTTTCTCAGGCTGCGGGAACCGTTAACAGCAAAACGCTGCTTTATGCTTGGCCTGTTTTGATTGTATTGGCAGCCGTGCTCGTTTATGCAGGAATTCGCTTTGGGATAAAGACAGCGCTTTCCGCACTTGTTCTCGTCTTATTTGACGGTATTTGTACGCTGGGAATTATGGCAATCGCTAGAATTCCGGTTACAGCGTTTACCATACCGGCTATGCTCCTGTTTATTGGTCTGGGACTTGTTATCGCTCTTAGTTTAGGCGCAACTTTAAAGCAAAACGAGCTTCGCATAGCCAATAAAGCCGAGGCGCTTTCCGTCAGTGTTAAGCAAATGCTTCCCCGTGCCTGTGTCCTTGGCGTTTTAGCTGTTGTATCGTTGGTTATATTATTAATTATGGGAACATCCCCCATGAAAAATTTTGCGCTTGTTGCTCTTATCGGAACTTTGGTTAACGCGGCAGCCGTCGCTGCTTTGCCCAGCTTTATCAACGTTTTCAGTAGGGCAAAATAACTGTTTTATTTCGGTAACTCCCTTCTGCATAAACGGAAGGGAGTTTTATGTATTCGGAGGAATTATGCCGTTAGTGCTGCACCCTAAAAAAAGAATTTCTGAAATCGATTTTGATGCGGTGCGCAGCTTGGCCCGGGAACTGAGCTGTGACGATCTTTTTGCGCAAATACTCTATAACAGAGGGTTCACCGAAAAAGAGGAATGTTTGGATTTTCTATACCCTCAGGAGTCGCAGCTGCTGAATCCGTTTACCATGCTGCATATGGAAAAAGCGGTGGAACAAATAAAAAAAGCTGTTGAGCAAAACCGAAAAATTATTGTATACGGTGATTATGATGTGGACGGTGTTTCCGCTACGGCAATTTTGCTGACGGCGTTACGTCGTTTTGGGGGACGGGCGGAAGCCTATATTCCCGATCGGCATGTTGAAGGCTATGGCTTGAATTTTGAAGCGGTAAAGAAACTGTTTGCGCAGGGAAACGAATTGCTGGTTACCGTAGACTGCGGTATTGCCTCAGCAGAGCTTGTGCAGACGGCCATCGAAAACAACTGGGAGATCATTATTACCGATCATCATACCATAGCAAGCAAAATTCCCGCTTGTACGGTTCTTAAGCCCGGCCAGCCGGGGGATACTTATCAGAATACCGAACTTTGCGGCGCGGGAATTGCGTTTAAGCTCGCACAGGCTTTGCTTGGCGAAAGCGCGGCAGACTTGATTGACTATGCCTGCATAGCGACGGTGGCGGATGTGGTTCCACTCACAGGGGAAAACCGCTATATTGTAAAAAAAGGTTTGGAATGCTTAAACCGTGCTCCGCGGGATTGCTTTCGGGCACTTCTTACCGCCGCGTCTTTTAACGGAGAAGTGACATCACAGACCATAGGCTTTATTCTTGCCCCCAGAATAAATGCTGCCGGCAGAATGGAAAGCGCGGATACAGCGTTAGCGCTGCTTTTGTCCGAAGGTCAGCCGGCACAGGAAGCGGCACGGGTACTTTGTGAATATAATCAGCAGCGTCAGGAAAAGGAAAAAGAAATTTTAGCTTTTGCTGAGGAAAAAATCAGACAGAGCGGGCAAATTCGCCGATACAAAGTCATTGTTGTAGCCAATGAAGGCTGGGATGACGGCGTAATCGGCATATGCGCCGCGAGGCTTGCGGAAAAATATAGGCGGCCCTGCTTGATGTTTACGATAGATTCCGATGGTATGGCGAAAGGTTCCGGGCGCAGCGTACCGGGCGTGGATTTGTTTGCGATGCTTGCGGCCAACGCGTCTTTCTTTG
The DNA here is from genome assembly GCA_905200615.1 of uncultured Selenomonadales bacterium. GTDB lineage: Bacteria > Bacillota > Clostridia > Christensenellales > QALW01 > UMGS1322. The sequence continues at coordinate 58,894 of CAJKLB010000002.1, forward strand.
AAAAATTCGGCGGACATAAAATGGCTGCCGGAATGAGTATTCAAAGGGAGCGATTGGAGGAGCTCGCTTCCGCCCTGGATACATATATTCGGCAAAATGTGGACTTAAAGCTTCTGTATCCTTGGGCGGAATATGACGCGAAAGCGAAGCTGGCAGAGATTACACCGGATTTTTGCAGGGAACTTTCTCTGCTTGAGCCTACCGGCAGCGGAAATCCTGCGGTTGCTCTTCGGTTTGATCGTTGTTTGGCAGGCGGATTGAAAAAGATAGGAACATCGGGGAGCCATTTAAAGCTTTATTTACAGGATGAAACCGCAAAAGGAGCGGCGGTAGCGTTTTACTATGAAAAGCACGAATGCGATTATTTCCATCTTGCGAGAGCGTCGGTGGTTGCCGCACCGGAACTTAATGCTTGGCAGGGAAAGGAAACGGTAAGCTTAAAAATTACAAATGTAAAAGAAATGGAAAATATAAAAGCCGGACAGTTTGCTGAGGAACTTACCGCCTCGTTTTATGAAAGACTTGCTTACCCCTCAACGGGACGGGCGGAAATCCATTATTTTGAGGAAAGCGGAGACCTTGCTTATGAAGTTTCCCAGTGGGGAGAGGACGATATTTCCGGCACCCTGATTTTATGCGATCATCCCGAATATGCCGCGGGCTGCATTCGTATGCTGGAGGAAGAGGCGCCTCGCTATGATGTCTCTTTTTCTTGTCCCATCAATTGCTGTAACGGGTATGATGCTTTGGTGCTTGCCGCAGAGATCAATAAAATTGATTTTTCTCCGTATCAGCGCATTGTAATTTATGATTTATTAAATCCTGGGTTTGCGGATGCTTTAGCGGAAAAAGCTCCTTGGGCGGAGATCTTTGCATTGCGCTGCGATGCCTCGCTTTTTGATACGGTTTTTGAAGAATACAAGCAATTTTCCCGTCAGGAAATGCTGAAAGCGTATAAAGCTCTGGAAGATTGCGCAGGAATATATGAGAGCAGAAGTGTATGCGTGCGTGAGATATCCAGGCAAAAACAGGTTTCGATGCCGCTGCTTTCCGCGGCAATGGATACCTTTTGTGAATTGGATTTTCTTGAATGTTTGGGAGGAAATGATTTTACGATAAAAATGAAGAAAAATGTATCCAAACGAAAGCTGGAAGAGAGTGCTTTTTTTGCGAAACTTTTAAAATATGTGAATTGCAGAGGTAACGTATGAATCAGTTGCAGGAAATTGTTCAGAAACAATATGCGCCGCAGGAAGTTGCCGCTATTGAACATGCGCATGAGTTAGCAGTAAAAGCACATGAAGGACAGATGCGAGAATCAGGGGAGCCGTATATTACACATCCGGAAAATGTGGCGTTGATTCTTGCGCAGATGGGGATGGACGCTGAAACCGTATGCGCCGCTTTGCTGCATGATGTAGTGGAGGATACGGAAGTTTCCGAAGCGGAAATTATTGAGCAGTTCGGTCCTACGGTGGGAGAGATTGTAAAAGGCGTTACCAAACTGAATAAGATTCAATTTGCGTCTAAGGAGGAGGCACAGGCTGAAAATCTAAGAAAGATGTTTTTAGCCATGTCTCATGATATTCGGGTCATTCTTGTAAAACTGGCGGATCGACTGCATAATATGCAGACGCTGGAAAGCTGTGACGAGCAAAAGCGCCGCAGAATTGCAAAAGAAACACTGGATATTTACGCGCCGTTAGCAAATCGATTGGGTATTTATCAGATAAAATGGCGCCTGGAAGATCTTTGCCTGAAGTATTTGGATCCGGAAGCCTATAAATATATAGACGATGCGATTAACCAAGGGCAGGAGGAACGGCAGCAGGTTATTGCCGAAATTATTGAAATTATACGAAAAAAATTGGATGAAAACGGTATTCCCGCTCAGATATACGGACGGCCTAAGCATTATTATAGCGTATATAAAAAGATGAAACAGCAGGGAAGTAATACCATAGACCATATTTACGATTTGAGCGCTGTACGGATCATTGTAAAAGATGTACGCTATTGCTATGAGGCTTTAGGCATTATGCATAGCGAATTCAGACCTATGCCCGGCCGATTTAAGGATTATATTGCCATGCCCAAGGCGAATATGTATCAGTCACTGCATACTACGGTGATCGGAAAAAACGGCAATCCTTTTGAAATACAAATTCGTACCGAAGAAATGCATAATACGGCTGAATACGGTATTGCGGCGCATTGGAAGTATAAGGAAGGACGTACCAATCCTTTGACTACCGGCGAGGCAAAGCTCAGCTGGCTGCGCAAAATGATGGATTTTGAGCATGAAGCGAAAGACAGCGCTGAGTTTATCGATGTAGTAAAAACGGAACTGTTTAATGATGAAGTATTTGTCTTTACTCCTAAAGGGGATGTGAAAAGCCTGCCAATGGGTTCCACTCCGCTTGATTTTGCGTATTCTATACATTCTTCTATTGGCCATCGCTGTATCGGAGCAAAGATTAACGGGCGTATTGTCAATATTGATGCAAAACTGAAAAACGGTGATATTGTAGAAATTCTTACGGCATCGGAGAACGCCGGTCACGGTCCCAGCCGGGATTGGTTGAATATTGTGCATACCAATGAGGCAAAATCCAAAATCCGGGCGTGGTTCAAAAAAGAACTGCGGGAAGAAAATATCGTAAAGGGCAAGGATATGCTGGATAAGGAGGCAAAACGTCTGGGATACCAGCTTTCGGCGCTGACACGACAGGAGTGGTTAAAGCCTGTTTTTAAAAAATACAAGATACAGTCTATGGATGACTTATACGCTTCGGTTGGCTACGGCGGCTTGCGGGTGCATCAGATTCTTCCAAGACTTGTTGAAGAGTATAAACAAACCGTTAAGGAAACCAATGAAGGAGAAAAACCGAAAGAGGAAAAACGTAGAGAACGTTCCAATAACGGCGTGATTGTAAAAGGGGAAAGCAATATGCTGGTACGCTTTGCCCGTTGCTGCTCACCGGTTCCCGGAGATGATATTGTGGGTTATATCACACGCGGGCGCGGCGTTTCCGTGCATCGAAAAGATTGCAGTAATTTGGGCAGCTTTGAGCACGAACGTGAAATTGAGGTCAGTTGGGATCTTGATGCGGAAACAAGCTATGTGGCCAATGTGCAAATGCTCAGTTATGACAGAACAGGCATTATCTTGGATGTTTCCAATTGCATTTATACGGCAAAGGCGGATATTGCTTCTTTGAATGTTTCCACAAAAGAAGGCTCCGCTACTATTACGATGGGAATTCGGATTTCCAGTGCGCAGCAGCTGGAGAATATTTTAAAAGCGTTCAAAAAAATACAAGGCGTGATTGAGGTATACCGAATTAATAATTAGGAGGAATTGTTGTGCGCGGAGTACTGCAAAGGGTAAAAAGCGCATCGGTTACGGTAGAGAATAAGCAAATTGCTCAAATTCAAAAGGGAATTTTACTGCTGCTGGGAATTACCGATACCGATACGGAAAAAGATGTGGCTTATATATGTGAAAAAACGCTGAATATGCGGATTTTTCCGGATAAAGAAGGAAAACTGAATCTCAGTTTGCCGGAAGCCGGCAGACAGATTCTTCTGGTATCACAGTTTACGCTCTATGGCGATGCGAGAAAAGGGAGACGCCCTTCTTTTGTTCGGGCAGCCGGCGCGGAATATTCTCAGCCCTTGTATCAAGCGGCTTGCCGTTATTTTGAGCAAAAAGGTATCGCGCTTGAAACGGGTATGTTCGGTGCGGATATGCAGGTGGCGCTTGTAAACGACGGGCCTGTGACAATTCTTTTAGATAGCGAAAGGGTATTTTAAATGGAAATTATAAAGCTGCAGACAGGTGCTTTGGGCGTAAATACCTATATTGCGTCTCAAAATCTTACGGAGGCTTTTGTAGTGGATCCCGGTGGCGACGCTGAAAAAATTCAGGCTGCTGCTGCCGAAAGAGGCTGGCATATTCGAGCTGTACTTTTGACACACGGACATTTTGACCACATCGGAGCCTTAAACAAATTGCGGCAAAACGGCGCGGCGGTTTATATTTCTGCCGCGGACGCGCCGATGCTTCTGGATGCGCAGGCTTCTCTGGCAATGCTGTTCGGCTATCCAATGGAACCCTGCAGGGCAGATTTTTTGCTGAATGACGGAGACAAGCTTTCTGTCGGCGGAGCGGAAATTCAGGTTCTTGCTACGCCCGGACATACACCGGGAAGCGTGTGCTATTTAACAGCGGAGACACTGTTCAGCGGGGATACGCTGTTTTGTGGCAGTATAGGACGCACCGATTTTCCGGGGGGAGATTATGGACAGCTGATTACTTCGGTAAAAAATAGATTGCTACTGTTGCCGGAAAATTTACGTGTGTTACCCGGTCACGGAGATGAAACTACGTTAGCAGATGAAAGAAAATATAATCCCTTTGTGAGGTAATATGAAACTGAAAACCAATGCTTTGGAATTTTATAATGAAATTTCCGAAAGTGTGCGTGCTTTTATAGAAGCAGATAAAATAGAATTGACCGCGGATGAGGATGCGGATATCACGGTTATGCGGCAGATAAAAGAGAATGAGGTGTATGCCTGCGCGGTATATCGGGGAATACGGGGAGAAAGCCGTGAAGAATTGGTATCTGCTGATGCGGTTATGCGTGAGCGCATTAGTAAACGCTGTGTAAAACTTGCGGTCTATTTTGCTTTAAAAAGCTATACAGGCAGACAGCTCCCTTGGGGTTCGCTTACCGGTATACGACCCACTAAGCTGGCAAGAGAATATGCCGATGCGGGGAATGTAAGCCACGTTTTATTGGAAAAATATGATCTTCCCACGAAAAAAGGGGAGTTGCTGGAAGAAATATGCGCAAATCAGGAAGCGTTTTATACCCCTCAAGAGAACGAAATTGATGTTTATATAGGCATTCCTTTCTGCCGTACCCGGTGCACGTACTGTTCCTTTTCTACCACGGATTCCACGAAGGGTGAGAAACTGATGGTACCGTATGTGGAAGCGCTTTTAAAGGAAATGGAACAGACCAAGGCTATGCTGGAAGAACAAAAACGTCAAATTCGCTGTCTTTATATCGGCGGCGGTACGCCTACGGCGTTGACAGAAGCGCTTTTTGAAAAGATGATGCGATACGCCGCTAAGGTGTTTTTTCCTAAAAAAGAATTTACCGTAGAGGCGGGACGACCGGATACCGTTACAGAGACCAAGCTGCGTATCATGAAAGAATGCGGGGTTTCCAGAATCAGCATCAATCCGCAAAGCATGAACGCGCAAACACTGGAAAAAGTAGGACGTCATCATTCTCCCGCGGATATTGTGCGCTGCTTTGCTTTGGCAAGGGAAATAGGATTTCAAACCATCAATGCCGATATTATTGCAGGGCTGCCGGAGGAGACGCCGAAGATGTTCTTTTCTACACTGTCGCAGGTTTTGGCGTTACAGGCAGAAAATATAACTGTACATACGCTGGCACTGAAACGGGGATCTCTTATGGCAGAGCATGGATTCTGCGGATCTGACGAGTCGTATGTGCAGCAGATGGTGGAGGGAGCATTGGATATTTTGCGCCCCAGGGGATATAAGCCGTATTATTTGTATCGGCAGAAGTATATGACCGGAAATTTTGAAAATATCGGTTATGCGCTGCCGGAACATATCGGAATATATAATATCGATATTATGGAGGAAACCACCGATATTGCCGCTATAGGGTGCGGTGCGGTTTCTAAGCGAATACTGCGGCGGGAGGGACGCATCGAACGCGCATTTAATTTTAAAAGCATCTATGAGTATATCAGGCGGATCGATGAGGCGCAAATACGGAAAAATGCGTTGTTTTCCTGAATCGTATTGACACAAATAAAAAAATATTTATAATGAATATATTAAGTATTACAAAGGAGATTTTTTATGCTGACACAGGCACCCAAAGGGACAAAGGATGTTACCCCTTACGAGGCGTATAAGTGGCATTATGTTGAAGATGTCATGCGGCGCTGCGCGGAACTAAATGGCTATCGGGAGGTGCGCACGCCGGTTTTTGAGCATACCGAACTTTTTTTGCGGAGCGTAGGGGATACTACCGATGTTGTGCAAAAAGAAATGTATACTTTTGAGGATAAAGGCGGACGCAGTATTACCTTAAAACCCGAGGGAACAGCCGGCGCGGCCAGGGCTTTTGTGGAACATGGCATGTTCAATAATGTGCTGCCGCTGAAGATGTTTTATTTTACGCCGGTCTTCCGGTATGAAAAACCGCAGAACGGCCGTCTGCGGGAGCATCATCAGTTCGGTGTGGAGGCCTTTGGCGCGGAAAACGCCACGCTTGACGCGGAAATTATTATGCTTGGATATTCCGTGCTTTCTCAGTGCGGGTTGAAGGGCCTGACGCTGCACATTAATAGCATCGGCTGTCCCGAATGTCGGGCAAAATATAATGCGGCGCTGAAAGCCTATTTTCAGGATAAAAAGCTTTGCCAAACCTGTAGAAGCCGTTTAGAAAGAAATCCGATGCGCATACTGGACTGCAAAGATCCCGATTGCGGACGCGACGGCGAAAACGCACCGGTCATTTTGGATTATATCTGTGAGGATTGCCGCAGTCATTTTGAAATGCTGAAAACTCTTCTTACGGAGATGAAAGTTGATTTTACAGTAGATCCCAGAATTGTTCGGGGACTGGATTATTATACAAAAACCGTGTTTGAAATTATTGCGCCTGTGGATGGCGGCGTGCTTACTGTTTGCGGAGGCGGCCGGTATGACGGCCTTGTGGAGCAGTTGAGCGGCAAAAAAATATGCGGCATAGGTTTTGGTATGGGCTTTGAGCGATTGCTTATGCTCTTAGAGGAGCAAAATCTTTTGCCCAAAGCTCCGCAGCTGTATCAGGTTTATGTGGGTGCCGGCACGTCGGAAAAAGAACATATTGCGGCATTTGCTTTTACGCAAAAACTCCGCCAAGCGGGAATTAAGGCTGAATGTGAACATAACGGACGTTCGTTTAAGGCGCAGTTTAAATATGCTGATCGGCTTGGCGTTGATTATACCGTAATGATCGGCGAGCAAGAGCTGGCATCGGGCAAATACGTGTTGAAGGATATGAAAAACGGTACGCAGCAGGAGCTGACGCCGGAGGAAATTATTCATCGGTTGATTTGAGGTTATTATTATGGGTGAGAATTTAAACGGAACAAAGAGAACACTTCTTTGCGGCGAACCGCGCAAAGAACATATCGGTACCGTACAAACGGTAATGGGATGGGTCCAGCGCAGAAGAGATTTGGGCGGATTAGTATTTATGTGGCTGCGCGACCGCAGCGGCATTGTGCAGGTTGTTTGGGATGAAACGAAAAATAAAGAGCTTTTTGATAAAATCAGCTCTGTGCGCAGCGAATATGTTCTTGCCGTTACCGGAACGGTTGTTGCGAGGACACCGGAAAATATCAATAAAGACCTTGCCACGGGGGAAGTGGAAATTGAAGTTACGGCGGTAAAAATTCTTTCTGAGGCGGCGGTTACCCCTTTTGAGATTCATGACGGAATTACCGTAAATGAAGCACTGCGTTTTCAGTATCGCTATCTGGATTTACGCAGACCCTCCATGCAAAGATATTTTGAGATGCGCAGCCGTATTGCTGCGTCAATCCGTAACTATATGTGCGATAACGGATTCTTGGAAATAGAAACGCCTATGCTTACCAAGAGTACGCCGGAGGGCGCCAGAGATTATCTTGTGCCAAGCCGTGTACAGCCGGGTAAGTTCTTTGCGTTGCCTCAGTCACCACAGCTTTTTAAGCAGCTTTTGATGGTTTCGGGGTTTGATCGTTATTTTCAGCTTGCGCGCTGCTTCCGGGATGAAGACTTGCGCGCCGATCGGCAGCCTGAGTTTACGCAGATGGATATGGAAATGTCTTTTGTAGAAGAAGATGACGTTATTCATGTGACGGAAGGATTGCTGAAAAAGGTTTTTAAGGATATTTTAAATGTGGAAATTACGCTGCCGATTCGTCGTATGAAATATTGTGATGCGATGGAACAGTATGGATCGGATAAGCCGGACTTGCGGTTTGGCATGAAGCTTTGTGATCTTTCCGATTTGGGTAAGGACTGCACTTTCTCGGTATTCAGGGATGCGATAGCCGGCGGCGGCAGTGTGCGTGCCATTGTGGCCGATGGCTGCGCCGAGCGCTTTTCCCGGAAGGATATCGACGCATTGACCGAATACATAAAAACTTACCGGGCCAAAGGTTTGGTATGGATTGTTAAAACGGCTGAGGGCTATCGGTCATCGGTAAACAAGTTCTTTACGAAAGAGGATTTTGATCGGTTTGCCGAACGTACAGGTGCACAGAACGGCGATATTATCTTTATTGTAGCTGATCAAAATAACGTAGTGTTTGACAGCTTGGGACAGCTGCGGCAGGAAATTGCCCGCAGAACCGGCAGAATTGAAAGCGGCCGGTATGAGCTTGTTTGGATTACCGAATTTCCGCTCTTGGAATATTCCGAGGAAGAGAAACGCTATGTGGCCGTACATCATCCGTTTACCGCGCCGATGGATGAGGATTTACCCATTTTGGAGAGTGACCCCGGAAAGGTGCGCGCAAAGGCGTATGATATTGTGCTGAATGGGTATGAACTCGGCGGAGGCAGTATTCGAATACATTCTTCGGAAATCCAAAACCGTATTTTCCGGCTTTTGGGATTTGCGCAAGAGGATATTGACGAACGCTTCGGCTTTTTAGTAGAGGCTTTCCGCTATGGCGCGCCTCCCCACGGCGGCCTGGCTATCGGACTGGATCGTTTGGTTATGCTGTTGGCAGGAGCCGATAATATTAAGGATGTCATCGCTTTTCCGAAAATGCAGAATGCTTCGTGTCTGTTGACCGGAGCACCGGCAGAGGTGGATCAAAAGCAAATGGACGAACTGTTTATTGCCTCTATTGCTAAAAAGTAGACTTCAATATACACTTTTTTGGGAAAATCATTTCTTTTCAATATGGACTTTTTTCTATAGTGTTATTGTAAAAAGACAAAAAAATTCAGAGATCGCCGCAGATGGCGATCTTTTTTTTGTATAAACTATATGCGGCTTTTTGAAAAGAAAAATATGATTTCGTAACGCAATAGGCTTTATACAAATAACTTTTTTATAGAAATAATTTTTAAGCTTTAGCAGTAATTATGTTTGTGCGGCGCATCAAAGGGAAGAGAGGAAAGCGTCCCGTATGCTGCTATGGTATGCTTTTTTATTTGAGCAATCTGCGCCGCTGCGGATCCTTAGAATTAAAAAATAATTTTATACGGAGGGTTTTTTGATAGCATAATTGTGCTATAAATAACCGTTTTTGCTATTGACTTTCCCTTGAAAGTTTTCTATAATAGGCGTAACAATAGTGAAAGGTTGGTATTTATCGTGGACATTTATGAAAATATATCCGAAGAAATGCAAAAAGGCAAAGTAAAGGCGGTAACCGCTCTTGTTACCGAGGCGCTTGAAAACGGAACTGATCCGAATGAGATTCTTACAAAAGGACTTATTGCCGGTATGAATATAGTCGGTGAAAAATTCCGCAATAACGAAATCTTTGTTCCCGAAGTTCTTGTGGCCGCAAGAGCGATGAACGCAGGCTTAAAGATTCTGCGTCCCGTGCTTTTAAGCGCAGGAATCGAACCGATCGGAAAAGCGGTAATCTGCACGGTTAAAGGCGATATGCATGACATAGGCAAGAATCTTGTAAAGATGATGATCGAAGGACAGGGAATTGAATGTATTGATTTGGGTGTAGATGTTGACCCGCAAAGAGTTGTTGAAGCCGTTAAGGAAAGCGGGGCGAAGGTCGTATGTCTTTCCGCTTTGCTTACTACCACCATGCCCGGCCAGAAAGATGTTATTGACGCGCTTGTTGCCGCGGGAATTCGTGACCAGGTTAAAGTTATGGTGGGCGGCGCTCCCGTAACACAGCAGTTTGCCGATGAGATAGGCGCGGATTGCTATACTCTTGACGCTGCATCGGCAGCAATCGCCGCAAGATCTTTTTTTGAAAAATGAAAGATATAGCCAGTTTACTTGACCGCGATGAGTTGTATGACATCTTTAAAAATTTTTCTACCGTAACGGGTTTGGGAATTTCCCTTTGTGATCTGGACGGGGAAGATATTATGTCGTATTACAAGAATGGCGGCGCTTGTATCTGTCATATGCTGGGCAAAAGCAACATGTGTCAGAAAAGTATAAAATACAGCGCCCAAAAAGCGGCCGAACTTGGCGAACCTTATATTTACGTTTGCGGATGCGGTCTTGTTATGAGCGCTTCAGCGGTTATGCTTGATAATAAACTTATAGGCGCGGTTCTGTGCGGTCCCGCCATGCTTTGGGACGCAGATGACTATGCTCTTGACGAGTTGGAAGAAAAGACAAGCCGCACGGCGCTTACCGATTCCGACAGAAAGAAAATTGCTGCAAATACGCCGAAATACACCTGTGATGAAATCACAGGTGCTTCTCGTATTCTCTTCAGACTTGTAAATTATATGTGCCGTACGCAAAGCGATTATCTGCTTCAGCGGCAGGAAATTACCAAGCAGCAGGCCACGATTTCCACATTGCTTTCTGAAAATAAGATGAAGATCGCGGGGAAGGAACAGCCGCGCAATTATTATTCGCCCGAAAGAGAAAAGAAGCTGCTTACAAGTGTTCGGCTGGGCGACAGAGCTGCCGCAAGAAAGATTTTAAATGATATTCTTTCGGATATCTTTTTATATTCCGGAGGAAAGGCATCAGCAATTACGGCTAAGGTATATGAATTAAGCGGATTTTTATTCCGTGCTGCTTCGGAAGCAGGCGCTTCTGAGGAAGATTTAATAAAAACGGCTCGGCAGACGCAGCAATTGATTGATACGGAAAAAACGTTTGAAGATCTATGTTACCATACTACTTTGATTGTAGAAAATTATATTGATGCCATTTATAACAGCCGCCCTCAAATGGCGGGTGTTCATTATTTGCGTGCCGCTTCCGCCTATATGAGCGAGCATTTCAGGGAGAATATTACGTTAAACAGTACAGCTGAATATGTGGATATTAGTCCATCGTATTTATCGCATCTGTTTTCGGGAAGGCTTTCCACTACGTTTACGGATTATCTTGCGCAGATACGCATAGATGCCGCCAAGGAACTTTTGCTTACGGGGAATATTCCGATATATGAAATTTCAGCAGCAGTAGGTTATACGGATCCCAATTATTTTATCAGAACGTTTAAAAAGCATGAGGGCTTAAGCCCCAAGCAATACAGAACTCTCAGCGCAGAGAATTAATTGTGTTTCAGAAAGGATTACATTATGAATATAAAAGAATGGTTAAAAGATTTACCCCAATCCGGATTACCGATGCCGATTCTGTCGTTTCCCTCCGTACAGCTTATGAACGTAAGTGTTTATGAACTTACGCATAATGCTGCTACGCAAACTAAGGGAATTATTGAAGTTGCTGCCCGTACAAAGGCGGCGGCAGCGGTTACAATGATGGATCTATCGGTTGAGGCGGAAGCCTTCGGCTGTGAGATAAAAGCGGTTGAAAACGAAGTACCCACGGTTATCGGTGCTTTGATTACCGATGAAGAGGAGGCTAATGCGCTTAGAGTTCCCGCTGTGGGAGAAGCCAGAACAGGGTTGTTTATTGAGGCGGCAAAGAATGCAAAAGCCGCGATTACGGATCGGCCTGTATTGGCGGGAATTATAGGTCCCTTTTCTCTTGCGGGAAGGCTTATGGACGTTTCAGAAGCTTTGGTAAACTGCATTGCAGAGCCTGATTTTGTACATATTGCGCTGAAAAAAACTACGGCTTTTTTGAAAGAATATGCGTTAAGCTATAAGGCGGCGGGACTTGACGGTATTGTGATGGCGGAACCTTTATCGGGCCTTCTTTCGCCTGATTTGGAAGCGGAGTTTTCGGCACCTTTTGTTCAGGAAATTATTCAGGCCGTTCAGGATGAGAATTTTATTGTAATTTACCACAATTGCGGACCTAATACACCGCTTATGACCGAATCAATCTATCATAACGGCGCGGCCGCATTTCACTTTGGTGATGCTGTGGATATTTCGGAAATGCTTGAAAAGATGCCTTCGGATAAACCCGTATGCGGAAATATTTCGCCTTCGGCTCAATTCCTTGGCGGTACTTGTGAGAGTATGTATCATGAAACGACGGCATTACTTGAAAAATGTGCAAAGTATAAAAATTTTGTGCTTTCCTCAGGCTGTGATATACCGCCTTGCTCAAGCTGGGACAATATAGACGCTTTCTTCAAAGCAGCGCAGGATTTTAGTAAAAAAAATAACTGACGGAGGACATGTTATGAACAGTAAGCAACGCGTGCTCGGCGCGTTTTATCATGAAAAAATTGATCGGGTTCCTCTGGATTACGCGTCAAATCCCACGATTCATAAAAAGCTTTGCCAGGCGTTAGGCTGTGTGAGTGACGAACAGCTTTATAATGTGCTGGGAATTGATTTCAGAGCCGTAACCGTTCCGTTTACAGGAAAAAATCGTTTTCGGCAAATCGACGGGCTTACGGTAAATCCTGTTTATGGTTTTTATACCCGATGGGTTCCCAATGATTTCGGCGGATATGATGATTTTTGCGTATTTCCACTTCAAAATGCCGATGAAGACGAAATTCGTGCGTTTTATGTACCTTCGCCTGATGAATTTGATTATTCATCGGTAGAATCCTTTTGTAAGGAAAATAAAGAATTTGCTCTTTACTGCGGCAATGCGGGAATGGCCGATATCATAAACGCTACGGGCAGAGTAATGGGCATGGAGGATACGCTTGTAAATCTGCTTACTGAGGATGAGGCCACGCTTGATTACATTAAACGTCGAAGTGAAATGGAGCTGGGAGTTCTTGAGCGTACCATTGAAGCGGCAAAGGGCGGAATCGATTTTTTATGGATGGGAGAAGATCTGGGTACGCAGCATTCTCCGATGATAAGTCTTGAACTTTACCGCAGAGTGCTGCGGCCTATTCACCAAAAATATATTGATCTTGCAAAAAGCTATAAAATACCCGTTATGGTGCATACGTGCGGCTCTTCAAGCTGGGCGTATGAGGATTTTATCGAAACGGGCGTTGACGCGGTGGATACACTCCAGCCTGAAGCAACTAATATGTCGCCGGAATACCTTGCGGAGCATTTCGGTACAAGGCTGGCTTTTCATGGGTGCATTTCCACGGCAGGTCCTTTGGCGTACGGTACGGTTGAGGATGTAAAAAAACAACTGACCCAAACGCTTGAGATCATGAAACCTTACAGAGGATATATGATGTCGCCTACGCATGCGATTCAGGATAATACGCCGGTAGAGAACATCATTGCGCTTTATAAAATGGCAAAAGAATACGGGAAATATTAATGGAGGTATTATGATGAACGCATCGGAAAGATGGAAAAATTATCTTGCGAAAAAACCGGTGGACCGTGCTCCCGTCATTGAGTGGGCACCCTGGTGGCATGTAACAATAGAACGATGGAGAAGCGAGGGATTACCCGAAGAAGCTTCCGATATTGAAAAAATTCAGGATTATTTCGGCCTTGATAAGTGCCTTCAAACTTCTGTTAGCTGTAAAACGGAGGCAACGCCTAACCCGCCGGAATACGGACTTGGTATACTGGAGAATGACGAGGACTATCTGAATATAAGGCCCACGCTGTTTCCCGATCCCGCCACGCTGGTTCTGCCGGAGAAATATGAGTGGATGCAAAAAACCAGAGATCGCGGCGATACACTTCATTTTTTTACTGTAGAAGGATTTTTTTGGTATCCGCGTACTTTGTTCGGCATTGAAAATCATCTTTACAGTTTTTATGATTATCCCGAACTGTATAAGCAGATGTGCGATGAATATGCCGATTGGCTGATACAAGTATTCCATTTTGTATTCTCACGCTTTCGTTTTGATTTTATGAGCTTTGCCGAAGATATGAGCTATAACGGCGGGCCTATGATTTCAAAGGAGCTTTTTGATGAATTTCTTGCTCCTTTTTATAAAAAGGTAATTCCTGTGATTCATTCCTATGGCATACCGGTATTTATTGATTCTGACGGGGATATTACCATGGCGGTTGACTGGTATTCGGAAGTGGGGGCGGACGGAATGTTTCCCCTGGAACGTCAGGCAGGCGTTGACGTTTCCATTTATATTGAAAAACACCCCCAAATGGCTTTTCTCGGCCACTTTGATAAGATGTGTATGAAATTTGGGGAAGAAGCGATGCGCAAGGAGTTTGAGAGAATTTTGCCCAGTATGCAAAAGGGGATTGTTATTCCCTCTACCGATCATCAAACTCCGCCGGATGTTCCGTTTGAGTACTATAAAACTTATGTAAAACTTTTAAAGGAATATGCCGAAAAAGTAGGTACAAAATAATTTTTTGCAGAGGATTGTTATTATGACAAACAGAGAAAGAGCGTTAAATATTCTTCGTTATAAAAAGGTGGACAGAATGTGCGCCGTTCACTTCGGTTATTGGAATCAATTGCTTGACGAGTGGGCGGAGCAGGGAAAAATATCGCAGGAAATTGCTCATGCTTGGGGCAGAGATCATGAAGCCGATATTGAACTGGATAAAATCTTGGGTTGGGATTTCGGCTGGGAACATATTTACGGCGCGAAGATGCAGCTGTTTCCGCCGTTTAAACGCAAAGTGCTTGAAACGTTCCCTGACGGCAGTCAGCGCGTGCAGAATTCCGACGGGATTATTGAACGTGTTCAGCCCGGCGTAGTGTCTATTCCGGCAGAAGATGACTATTTGCTTAAGGACAGAAAGGCGTTTGAAGAACTGTTTTTGCCAAAAATGCAGTTTACACCCAAGCGTATCAACTACAGTTTCTTTAAAAACTTTAATAAAAATGTGTATGATAAACGGGATATTCCTATCGGAATCTCTCTTGGTTCGGTTATGGGGGAAATCCGTAATATTACTTCGGTTATCGGTATGAGTTATCTTATGTACGATGAAGACGAGGAGCTTTTTGCCGATATCGTTGATTCTTATGCGGAAATGCAGTATCAATGCATTGAAGAAGTGCTTAAAACAGGCGCAAAGTTTGATTTTGCTCATTATTGGGAGGATATTTGCTTTAATAACGGACCGCTGCTTTCTCCTTCGCTTTTCGATGAGCTTTGTGCCAAACATTATAAACGCCGTACTGAGCTTTGCCGTAAATACGGTATAGACCTGATTTCTCTTGATTGTG
The DNA here is from genome assembly GCA_905200615.1 of uncultured Selenomonadales bacterium. Classification (GTDB taxonomy): domain Bacteria; phylum Bacillota; class Clostridia; order Christensenellales; family QALW01; genus UMGS1322. The sequence continues at coordinate 74,166 of CAJKLB010000002.1, forward strand.
ACGGCGTTACCGATAAATTGCTTCCTACTTGGTTTGAGAACGGCGTAAATATTATGTTTCCCATTGAGATCGGCACCTGGGGCGATCAGTTCGAAGCGGCGCGTAATAAATTCGGCAAGGGACTGCTGGGAATCGGCGCAATGGATAAAACTGCTTTTCGTAAAGACAAAGCGGCTGTTGATGAGGAAATCAAAAGGGTAAGCCGCCTTGCTCTCATGGGCGGATTTATCCCTTGTCCGGATCATAGGTTAATGCCCGGCTCAAAATTTGAGTTGGTACAGTATTATGTAGAACAAATTAAAAAAATCAAACCCTTTCCGGGAGATGACGCCTAAGGCGAAAGGGAAGTGAAAATCATGAGTCAAACTATAACCGTGCCCCCGGAAGCGGCGGGAAAAAAGCTTTCACAGTGGCTTATTGACCAAGGAATTGCTTTGCCGGCTGCTTGCGGCGGCCGCGGCGTTTGTGGAAAATGCCGGGTCAAAGTTTTACAGGGACAGTTTCTTTTACCCACAGGGGAAATACTTTTGCCGGATGAAAACGGAAATATCCTTTCCTGCTGTGCTTTTTGTACAGGCGAGGCGGCGGTTATTGAGCTGGAATCTTCTTGCGGCGGCGGTCTTGTTGATTTTGTGCCGTCTAAAAATGAAACGGTAAAATCTTCCGGATGGGCTATCGCGTTGGATATCGGTACAACAACAGTGTGCGCCGCTCTCATAGACAGAAGTGAGGGAAAGGTCATAGAGACATTTTCATGCCTTAACCCCCAACAGGTATATGGCGCTGATGTTATTACAAGAATTGCTGCCTGCGGTGAAGGAAAGTTAAAAGATCTCCATCAGCTTATCATCAAAAGTACCAACGAGGCCATTGATAAATTTGCGCGGCGATATCCCGGTTATAAACCGGATCATCTGTTTGTTGCGGGAAATACCACAATGCTTCACTTGTTTTGCGGTATTTCTCCTGAATCAATGGGGGTATATCCTTTTACACCGCAATTTACGCGGCGTGTTGAATATTCCGGGCAAGCGCTGGGATTAAAAATCCAGTCTGTCACCGTTTTGCCGTCAGCTTCAGCCTTTATAGGAAGCGATGTTGTGTGCGGTATGCTGATAAGCAATATGACTGCGCAGGAAGGAGCGTCCTTGCTGATGGATATCGGAACAAACGGTGAAATGGTACTTTGTTCACAGGGGACAAATAAAATACTTACAACGGCTTCAACAGCAGCGGGACCTGCACTGGAGGGCGCCAATATTTCGTGCGGTGTAGGCGGTATTTCGGGCGCTGTTTCGAGCGTCACTCTCGGAGAGGACGGCAGACTTTTTTTTAAGACCATTGATGACGCGGAACCCATAGGAATATGCGGAAGCGGATTGATTGATCTGATAGGGGCTATGCTTGCCTTGGAAGTATTGGATGAGACGGGCGCTTTGGAAGAGGATGTTTTTGGTTTTACAGGTACGCATCTAAACCGAGAGGGAAAAATTATCCATACTTTTGACGCTCCTGTATTTATTCTTACACAAAAGGATATCCGCGAATTTCAGCTTGCCAAAAGCGCTATCAGAGCGGGAATAGAGGCTCTTGTTTATGAAAACGGCCTTGATTTTTCCGGCCTTGATAAGGTATATATCGCCGGCGGACTGGGTTACTATATCAATATTGAAAGCGCGGTCAATGTCGGAATGCTTCCCGCACAGTTCAAAGAAAAAACGGTTTTGCTCGGCAACAGTTCTTTGGGCGGCGCGGTGAGCGCCGCAACCTCGAAAACGAGCATGGATAGACTTGATTTTTTGGCTGAAAGCTGTATTTTGTTTGAGCTTAACCGCTCGGCTAAATTCAACGAGGCTTTTATTGAAGATATGTTTTTTCCTGAAAGAGAATAGGAGGGAAGATAGGATGCAACAAATATTGGAACAATTTATTTTGAACAAAACTCTGCAGCCATACCCTATATTTCAGTATGCATTTATAAAAACCGAACAGATTGACTTTACACAGCAGGTTCGTGACGCCTGTAAAGCCAATATGTGCGGCCGCTACGGAAAGTGTTGGACCTGTCCTCCGGGGGCGGGAGAATTAGATGTTTTGCGCGAGCACTTTAAAAGCTATAAAAACGCGTTGGTTTATACCACAAAACATGAACTAGAGGATTCTTTTGACGTGGAAGGCATGGCGGAAGGGCGAAAAATGCATGATTTGCTTGATGAAGCGCTTCTAAAGCATCTATCGGATTTAAACCGGCCCTATGAACTGGCAGGGGCGGGAAGCTGTTCTGTGTGCGAAAAATGCACCTATCCCGATGCTCCGTGCCGTCATCCGAAGCGGGCAAGACGTTCTATGGAAGCTTGCGGTATTGATGTGGTAGCTCTTGCAAGAGAATGCAAGATCCATTATATGAATGGCGAGAATACCGTAACATATTTTTCAATCCTTTTTTATTAAGGAGATATGCTATGAAAAGGCCGAATATTCTTATTTTCCATACGGATGAGCATAGGGCGGATTCTCTTTCGCCCTATAATAAAAATATGATTACGCCTAATATTCAGTCTCTTGCCGATGAAGGAACTGTTTTTATGCGTAATTACTGCCAATCACCCGTTTGTATGCCCAGCAGATCTTCTACTTTCAGCTGTCGTTATCCTCTTGAAATAGGATGTCTTAACAACAGCATTGATCCTGCGTTTGGTTTTCCCCAAGATGTTGTGACTTTTCCGGAAATTTTTGCGGAAAACGGCTATGCAACGTGTTCTATCGGCAAGCATCACACCTTTCAACATGATATTTGGCAGAAGTGGATTAACTGCAACTCTTCCTTTGGGTGCGTCAATCATTTTGGATTGAAAGCTCCGTACCGAGATGAAGATTATAAGGTTTTACATAGAAAAACAGCGCTGCCGTTGGCCTCGGCAGGAATTTTCCCTGATAATGAGGGCGATTGCGCAAAGTTTTGTATTGAAAACGGGATGGAGTTTATTCAAAATTGCGATAAACCCTGGCTTTTGCGCCTTTCTATTGAATGGCCGCATAATCCCGTGCTTTGTCCAAGACCGTATCACGCGCTTTATCACAGTGAGCAGGTACAAGTAAAACTTCACAGTAAAGAGGATAAAGAAACTCGTTCCCGCATGGATAAGCGAATTGCTGCTTTTCAGGGGTATGATTTGTTTACGGCGGAAGAGCTGGATTGGATTTGGCGCTGTTATTACGGGTTATGCGCTTATGTAGACAGTCAGGTTGGCAGAATGCTTGCTTTTTTAAAAGAAAAGGATTTATATGATAACACGATTATCGTATTCTTTTCCGATCACGGCAGAATGCTGGGTGAATGGGGCGGGGGCGAGAAAGATGTTTTCGATAAGCCCTCTTGGCAGACACCCCTCATTGTTTCATGGAAAGAGCATGTGCCGGTGGGAAAAATTGATGATATTACGGAAAATCTTGATGTGGGACCTACGCTTCTTACGCTTGCGGGACTTGAAGATAAGATTCCCGATACGTATCGCGGAATGAATTTGTTTTCCCGTAAAAAACGTCAATGGACTCTGGGAGCTATTAAGTCCGAATATCTTCCGGATTTGCCCGATACTTTCCGATTGGCGATGACGGATAAAAAATATCGTATCGATGTAAACTTTGATATTTACGGCAGACGTCTTTCTTTTGAACAGTATGACGGTTCTCTTTACGATTTGGAAAATGATCCGCAGGAGAGTAAAAATCTGTTCTATGATAGCCGTTACACGGAAACGGTAAATCGGCTTTTGGAGAAACTCTATGAGGAGTTTAATAAAATGAATGTTGATCCCCGTCTGCGTGATCCTGAATTTTTCAGATTCCACCGATCATGGGAGGATGTCTGCGGGCAGACAATTCCGAAAAAGTGATGCTATCAAGTAAGGAGTATATTCGATTTTTCATTGATGATTATTTATCATATTTATTTAATGATTTTTATGACAATAATGCATAAAGAATAAAGGAGTAAAAATGATTTATAATTCAAATTTTAGTATAGACAACTGTAAAAGAATTCCCATCGAAACGTCAGTACTCTATGAACCAAATGATTTTTGTGATTGGTTGTATTGTCATCATCCCTATATCATTTCCTTTAAAGGGAAGCTTTACGCAATGTGGTCTAACGGCAGATTCCATGAGGATTTTCCTCGTCAAAGAGCAATGATGGCAGTAAGCCAAGACGGTATAAAATGGTCATCTCCTCAGGTTTTGCTGGAGGCACCGCATGGAGAATTTGTTCCTTGCACTCTTTTGCCTACAGGTTTTTTTATAAATAATGATACTTTATATGCATATATAGGATGTACGGAAAGGCATATTGATGCACTTATTTCTGTAGCGCATATGAAAGAATATTATGAAAACACAGGGTATGACCATGAATATTTTGATCAATTTTTATTTCCTCAAAATCAGTTTACACATACAAAAATAATTGTTTTATCAACAAAGGACGGACAGAATTGGAGAAAAGAAAAAAGTATAGAGTTAAATATGTTGGGAAATATGCCGCCAATTAAGCTTTTAAACGGCGCGCTTATTTTAGCAGGTCATGGAATAAAGGCAGCAATTTCGCAAGATAACGGAGAAAATTGGAGGCGATATGGGCTTTTTAATGAGTTAGATATTGATCAATATACAGATGCCTTTGATAATACTATGGATGTTTGTAAGCGAAACGGATTATTAACCGCGCTTTATGAAAATGTAGTTGTTGAATTAAATAATAAATTATTTATGCTCTTTAGAAGTAACGAAAGAGTTTTGTATGTTAGTGAAAGTGCGGATTTCGGCTTGACATGGAGTTCTCCCCAAAAGACAGCTTTTACAAATGATAACGCTAGATTTCAAATTTTTTCCCTTAATGACGGCCGGTACGCTTATGTAGGAAATCCATTGCTTGATTCGGGACGATGTCCGTTAGTTTTGTCAATTAGTAAAGACGGCATAGAATATAATAAGCATTTTATAATTCAAGATCAATTATTTTCTAAAAAATTTCAGGGAATTGCAAAAGGAGGTATCGCTGCATATCCTTATGCGGTGCAAAAGGATCATTATATTTATATTATTTACTCTGTTCAAAAAGAAAGAATAATGGTGACAAGGGTAAGAATAGAAGATGTTTGTTAAAAGAGAAGCAGATTAAAAATAATTTTATTATATAAGCCAAAGAATACTTATACGTTTTTATATCGTGGGGAGGAAAGCGGTTTGATTGGAAATATAGCCAAAGAGCCGGCAAAAAAATTAGAATCTCAAAGGGGAACGGTTTATACTCCCGTATCCGGATGGTCATATGCGCATCATCCGTCTATTACGAGATTTGCCGGAAAATTTTGGGCAACATGGTCTAACGGCATAAAAAATGAGGATGACTGCGGACAGCGCGTCATGCTGGCTGAATCGGAGGACGGATTACATTGGGAAAATATCCGTCCTGTAGTAACGCCCGAAATGCTGGGAGATCCTAAAAAAGTGCTGACTGCCGGCGGATTTTACAGTGACGGAAATCAGCTCAATCTGTATTACGGATGTTATGGTTATAAGAAAAATTCTTTAAAGGGTGATCATACAACATCAGAACAGGATCAATTCCATGTAGGTACGCATTTGGGAGTAATTACGAGTAATGACGGGAAAAATTGGAGCGCGCCGCAGCGCTTGGAAATTCAAATTGTACCCAATCACGGTCCGCAGAAAACATCTTCCGGCAGGCTGATCCTTTCGGGAAATGTGATGTTTCCTTACACGGACAATCCGGACGGTATCAACGATTATCAGCTTACCGGAATATACGGGAATGCTTTTCAAGGACAACCGCCTTGTGACGATTCGGAAAGTATTCAGTATGTTTCTCAAAAGAACGGTTGGGATGCGTTGATTTGTGAAGGTTCTTTTTATGAGACGGAGGATCGGGTGCTTCATATGATGCTGCGCAGCAATTCGGATTTTTTGTGGTGCAGTGAGAGCCTGGATGACGGTCGGACATGGTCACAACCGTATAAAACGCAGTATTCCGATGACGGAAGTAAATTTCATTTCGGTCGATTGCCCGACGGCAGATATTATGGCGTCAATAATTCACGGGTACGTGCGGGAAGAAATCCATTGGATTTGCATCTTTCACAAGACGGCGAAAATTTTGACAGACACTTTATCATACGCGATGAGCCTTATGAAAAGCAGTTTGAAGGAATGCATAAGGGCGGAGCCTACGCGTATCCTCATACGTTGCTGGATAAAGGATATCTGTATGTAATTTATTCTAAGCAAAAAGAGGCCATAGAAGTTACGCGGATTTTATTGGATCAGCTTTAAGGCAGAGGTAAAAAATGAGTAAAAAGCAAAATTGGGTTACAATGCTGACTCCTTTTACCCAAGAGGGTGCCGTAGATTATCCGGCAATAGATGATTTAGTAGAATGGTATATTACAAAAGGAATTGACGGTATTTTTGCGGTGTGCCAGTCAAGTGAAATGTTTTTTCTTACCTTGGAAGAGAGACTGAAGACTGCCAAGCGGGTAATGGATGCTGTAAATGCCAGAATTCCGGTTGTGGTTTCCGGGCATATTTCTTCTGTCTTTTCGGAACAAATTCAGGAATTGCGTGAAATGGCAGGCATAGATGCAAAAGCGGTAGTTTTAGTGACAAACCGGCTTGCGGAAGCGGAGGAGAGCGATGAGAGCTGGATCGCCAACGCACGGCGTGTTTTAGAGGCGATCCCTGAGGTGAAATTTGGTTTATATGAATGCCCGTATCCGTATAAAAGACTGCTTTCCGAGCGGGTTCTTCGGTGGTGTGCGAAGACCGGAAGATTCTTATTTTTAAAAGATACCTGCTGTGATTTAGCCCTTTTAAAGCGAAGAATCGCAATATTGCAGGGAACGGGGCTGAAACTTTATAATGCCAATAGTACGACTTTACTTGAATCCCTGCGGGCAGGGGCAGATGGGTTTTGCGGCGTAATGCTCAATTTCCATCCGGATTTATATGTGTACTTGCTTAAGCATTTTGAGAAAGATACAAAAAAAGTACGGTTGTGCCAGCAATTTGCCACAATTGCTTCCATGATTGAAAAACAGCTTTATCCGGTAAACGCAAAATATAGTCTTTCGCTTAACGGTGTGAAAATTACTAATGTATCTCGTGCGTGTTCCGCGCATCTTTTTACGGATACGATGAAAGAAGAAATCAAGCAATTAAATTTATGTTGGAATACCTTGAAAAATTTGATTGAGATAGGGTGATTTTACTCAAAACGGCGATTTCAATCAGAAAAATTTTAATATAAAATAAATGATAAAAAACTCAGCCTGTTGAAAAATTCACATGGCCGAAAAGTTATACAATAAAGCTTTTAAGAGAAGAGGGGGGAAATCTTGTCCTAAAGAGCGCAGGAGGGATGCAAAACCTCACACTCCGGTACGATGCATAAAAATTTTACTTTTGTACTTATTTATGAGCAGATTTTTGGACAGACTGAAAACTATGGGCATCCGTTTGTTTTATACGGATGCCCATAGCGCATTTTTAAAAAAGAAATGCAAGAAAAGCAAAAAATTTTAGGTAAAAAATATACCGGTACTTATAAAATACATCTTTTGCTTTTTTTTCAAGTGTTTGAAGAAGCAGGTCTTATCCCAGATTAACAGAGAAGGGACAAAGAGATCGTATTTTCTATTATGCTTCCTCCAGCTTTATCCATATATTCGGATGCTTCAATCCTTTTAAGATACCGTCGCGGATCCGAATTCCTTCCAAAATATCCTCAGGCGAAACAGGACTGTTTTGGGGATTTCGGAAAAAATCCATAGTATGATTCATGAGCAGCTGAAAAAAATCAGACTTTGCAATAAAGTGTTTCTGTCCACCTGCCCATACAACGGTTGCGCTATAATCTAAATTTTCGCATTGATGGGTATAATGAATGGCACTATGACGGTTATCCGGATATTGAAGTACCGCCATCAATTGATTTTGATTTCCGCTGACCATCAGAGCAGTCGCTCCATTTCCGATAAGGCCGGCGCATATTTCAATGGGATGAATCAATTCAACCTCAAAATTCCAACCGCTGCCGTGCGCAATAACCGATTGTGCTTTGTGGGTAAGAGAAAAATATTCTTCCGCAAACCGCAGAGAGGAGGAAGAAAAAAACGGCGTTTGATATTTTTCCGCCAACGCTATGATCCGTTTTGCTGTTTCTGTATCCGGAGCGAAGGTTTTATCAATAAATACGGGTTTTTGATAAGGCAATATCCTTTCGGCGTAGGGAAGATGATTCTGCGGATCATCCGGGGAGAGAAGAAAGAGATCATCACAGATTTCGCAAACGCTTTCTATGCTCTCAAGCCGCGTAACGCCGTAATCTTTACACCATTGTTCGGTTGTCCTTCCGCCGTGGGGGGAATCTATTTCTGCCCAGGCATAAAATTCAACGGTTTCGTTTTGAGCCAGCGTGTTTAGAATCCACCGGGGATAATTGTTTGCGTGAAACTCATCCAAATAATAATCAATAAAGCCTATTTTCATATCCTTACCTCAAAAGACGATTTCCTTGTTCTCTTCCGCGGAACGATAAATAGCGTCAAGAAGTTTTTGACTTTCCAAAATATTTTGAATATTGCTTCTTGTACGTCTGCCTTCTTTGCAGGCGGCAATAAAGTCTTTGCTTTCCGCAGCAAACATGTTCGGAATTTCTCCGCTGGATTGCCAAATGTTCAAATCATTTTCATAAACGGTATATTCGTGACCGTAATTGAGTCTGACACCGGCTTTATCGCCTAAAAAGTCCACATACATTTCATTTTTGCCGGCAATATTCTGCGCCCATGAACCGTTGAAGGAGATAGAGCCTTTATCGGTACGGATATAGCCGGTAACAAAATCTTCCACGTCATTAATTCCGTCGGGAATTGGAGGTCCGGCCCACATATCTTTATATTTATAGTCGGATATGGTTGGTGCCATTTTCGAATAGGTGTTTGCGGAAACACTCTGTATTTTTGCGCCGCCTAAAATATAAAGAATTAAATCAAGAAAATGAATGCCCCAGTCGATCAGCACGCCACCGCCGGATTGTGCTTTGGTGGTGAAGGCACCGCCTAAGCCGGGGATGGAACGATATCCTCTAAAGCAGCAATAAATGTGATAAATTTCACCTAATTTCCCTTCTTTGTACATTTGCGCAATCTCTTCAACCGATTTATGATAGCGGTTGCATACTCCGATGGCAAGCATTTTGCCTTGCTTTTCGGCTTCGTTATACATTTCCTGCGCCAAAGGATAATTAACGGTAATGGGTTTTTCGCAGAAAACATGCTTGCCGGCTTTTAAAGCGTCCATAGTAACGGTATAGTGAGCAAAATTTTGGGTAAGCACATAGACAATTTCAACTTCAGGGTCATTCAATGCAATATTGTAATCGGTAATTACCTGTTCGGCACCATAACGTTTTTGCTTATCCAACGCTTTTTCCTCTATAAGGTCACAGGCATATTTTATTCTTACGTTTTCCATTTTGGAAAGCGCGGGAAAGTGTGCAGATTCGGAGATTCGTCCGCATCCGACAATTGCGATAACAGTCTTGTTCATAATCAATTTTCCTTTCTTTTTTCTTTTATTGTAGCATTGTAAGATAAAAAAATATTTATCATAAAGGGATTGCCTTTTATCATTTTATGTGATAAACTGATAAGAGAAAATAAAGGAGAAGCTTTTTATGCCGCAGAGCAGATATCATTACGATCAATATTTTTTTTATACTCCGGTTTCGTGCGGAGATTTTTTTATTTATCAGTTAGGGGAACTTTATTGTAATGAAACAACTTCGGTGGAGGAACACTGTCAGGTATGCGATGAACTCAGCTTTATTACCTCGGGAAAGGGATGGTTTTATAAAAACGGCGAGAAATATGCCGTCAGCAAAGGAGACTGTTTTCTCTCTTTTGAAAAAGAAATGCATAAAATTCAGAGTGACCCGAACAATCCTCTTTGCTTTTATTATATCGGGTTTAAAGGAAAAAAGGATACCATACGGGCAATGACGGAATCCCTGCGATGCCGGAGAGAACGAAATTATCATCTTCAATGGATAGAACAACTCTTCCGCATGATTATTGAGGAAAGCTGGGAGGCTCAGCCGTACTGTGATGAGATGATCGGGTTACTGCTGCTGAGGATTCTTTTGCTTTTATTGCGGGATACAGATAAGGAAGCTGATTTTATCAATATTCCCAAGGGTCAAAACAGCGCGTCTTTGGTATATCAGCTTTCCGTTTATCTAAAAACACATATCTCTGAAATGGACGCCTTGTCCCATGTAGAAGAGGTGTTTCACTATAATTATAAATTACTTTCCCGTATGTTTCATAAAGCTATGGGTGAAACGCTGCGCGGATATTTTTTGCGCCTGCGTATGGAAAAAGCGCAGCAACTGCTTGCGGAGGGATTCACCGTTACCGAAACGGCTGAATTCTTGGGGTATTCCACCATACATCCCTTTTCACGAGCATATAAAAATTATTTTAAAATAAATGCCGGAATCAAAAAATAAATTTTTTATCAAACTTTTATGCGGTAAAAATTAAAACATAGAGTGCATAAAATTTGTTTTTTATGGTTTTTGTAAAATCTGATAAACTGCTTTCATGACATTTACGTATATTTTTCATTATTAGCTGTCTTGTATTTTCACATGCGTTTTGATATAATGAAAAAGAAATAAAGAATTAAAAATGGCAGGGGGGGGGTTTTTTAAAAAAAAAATAAATATTTTCATTTTGTTCGGTGCCGTTATGTATTATCTGTGAGGAAAATTTTATGGCTTATATAAATTCTAACCCGGCAGCTCCTCTGGAACAAGTTTTGTTTTCTCATCTTCCCAAGGAGAAAATAAAAAAGTGGATTCAAACTTATGCGGAGCCTTATCGGGAACTGATGGCTTATTATCGCTGCGCAATGATGGAGGTTACCACTAAATTCAATGTGCTGAATGAGGAGCTTTCACTTCAATATGATCGAAATCCGATTGAAACAATAAAAAGCAGACTGAAATCTCCGGAAAGCGTTATGGAAAAACTTTCACGAAAAGGACTTCCTATTACCGTGGCGAGTATTGAAGAAAATATCTATGATGTTGCCGGTGTTCGGGTGATTTGTGCGTTTCCATCCGATATTTATATGCTCTCAGAAGCGTTGCTGAAGCAGGATGACGTTGTTTTGATTCAAAGGAAAGATTATATTGAAAAACCAAAAAACAGCGGTTACAGAAGTTTGCATTTGATTGTGGAAATTCCTATTTTTTTGCACGATCAAAAACGCTTAATGAAAGTGGAAGTGCAGTTCCGTACCATTTCAATGGATTGGTGGGCAAGCCTGGAGCATAAAATTCGATATAAAAAGAATATTGTTGCCTCTGAGCAAATAGAGAGAGAATTGTATGAATGCGCTGAAATCAGTGCCCGATTGGATGATAGAATGGAGAAAATTTATCAAAAAGTAGAAAGCGTTCAGTGCGGAAAAAAGGAAGCATAAGCAGTATAACCGTTATATTTGTTGTGCGTTTGAATTCATGCTATAGATATTTACTGCGGCATATAGTGTTAAGTTTTTTTATACGTTTGACCGAAGATGGAATAACAAGTTTTGCAGTTGTTTTTTGATTCGGTTTTGTCTAGGCAGCTGTTTTGATAGAGAATTTTGATGTTACAAGAATTGTTGTAAGCGGAGCGGATATTTTACTAACGCGCCGCTTTTCTTAAGTTGGTGTTTTTTTGTGCGGTTATTTGTAAACGTGCAAAGAATTTGTCCTTTTGAGGCGTAATATGACGGCAGCACATTGTCGCTTGCAAAAAAACGGCAAATGTAGTAGAATAAAAATGTTTTGATGTGCGCATCAAAAAAACTTTTGGATATCAGGAGGAATACTCATGAAAGCAATACAGACAAGCCTTCCGGGGGTAGTCATTATTGAACCGGATGTTTTTGGGGATCATCGGGGATGGTTTATGGAAACCTGGTCAAAGAAGAAACTGGAGGAGCTTGGTATTTTTGCGGAATTTGTGCAGGATAATCAGAGCTTTACCGCCAAAAAGGGGACGCTGAGGGGGCTGCATTTTCAGATGGACCCTATGGCACAGGCAAAGCTTGTTCGAGTAGTGGCCGGCGCGGTGTTGGATGTGGCGGTGGATATCCGTAAAAACTCACCAACTTATTTAAAATGGGTGAGCGTAGAGCTTTCTGCGGAAAATAAACGTCAGTTCTTTATTCCCCGCGGTTTCGCTCATGGCTTTGTAGCCTTGACGGATAATGTGGAATTTGTTTATAAATGTGATAATTACTATAGTAAAGAATGTGATCGTTCGATCAAATTCGATGATCCTTCAATCGGCGTGGATTGGGGGATTGCGGATCCTATTATTTCGGAAAAAGATGCAAAAGCGCCTTTGCTTAAGGACAGCGATTGTAATTTTAAGATATAAGGAGAATGGGCTGTGAATATTATCGTTACAGGCGGCGCCGGTTTTATCGGCAGCAATTTTGTATATTTTGAGTTAAAAAAACATCCGGAAGACAGAATTATCTGTCTTGATGCGCTTACCTATGCCGGAAATTTAGCGACCTTGGATGAAGCAATGAAAAATCCGAATTTTCGTTTTGTAAAGGGCGATATTGCCGACAGAGAATGTGTTTTTCAATTGTTTGAAGAAGAAAAACCGGATATTGTGGTCAACTTTGCGGCAGAAAGCCATGTGGATCGTTCCATAGAGAATCCTGAGATTTTTTTACGTACGAATATTTTGGGAACGCAGGTGCTGATGGATGCTTGCCGTAAATACGGCATCGGGCGTTATCATCAGGTTTCTACCGACGAGGTCTACGGGGATTTGCCGTTGGATCGGCCGGATCTGTTCTTTACAGAGGAGACTCCGATCCATACTTCCAGTCCGTATTCAGCCAGCAAGGCCTCGGCTGATTTATTGGTACTGGCATATTACCGTACGTTTAAGCTTCCGGTTTCGATTACACGCTGTTCCAATAACTATGGCCCGTATCATTTCCCGGAAAAGCTGATTCCGCTGATGATTTCCCGCGCGCTGAATAATCAAAGTCTTCCCGTATACGGCAAAGGTGAAAATGTGCGTGACTGGCTCTATGTAGAAGATCATTGTTCGGCAATTGATCTCGTAATCCGTAAAGGAAGAGAAGGAGAGGTATATAATATCGGCGGTCATAATGAACGGAGCAATTTGCAGGTAGTAAAGACGATTTTAAAAGAGCTGAATAAGCCGGAGTCTTTGATTACCTATGTTACCGATCGTCCCGGCCATGATATGCGGTACGCGATTGATCCTACAAAAATTCATAATGAGCTTGGTTGGCTTCCGGCCACAAAGTTTGATGACGGTATTCATCAAACCGTGCTGTGGTATTTAGAAAACCGTGCCTGGTGGGAAAACATTTTAAAGGGTGATTACCAAAATTATTATGAAAGAATGTACAGCAAGAGGTAAAAACGTATGAAAGTTTTAGTTACCGGAGTGAAGGGACAGCTGGGTTATGACGTTGTAGAGCGCTTGAAGGCTTTGGACATTGAATGTAAAGGCGTGGATATTGAGGATTTTGACTTAACCGATGAAGTGGCGGTATTGAACGGCATTTGTGCCTATCATCCGGATACTGTCGTGCATTGCGCGGCTTATACCGCCGTAGATAAGGCGGAGGAAAACCGTGAACTTTGCTATAAAGTCAATGTGCTGGGCACAAGAAATGTTGCCATGGCCTGCCGTGAGATAGAGGCAAAGATGATTTATATCAGCACGGATTATGTGTTTAACGGCCAGGGAACGCGGCCTTTTTCTCCGGAAGACGCAAGAGAGCCGATTAATTATTACGGTGAAACAAAATCTTTGGGCGAAGATGAAGTTACTCGTCTTTTAGATAAATATTTTATTGTGCGTATTTCTTGGGTGTTTGGTGTAAACGGCGCTAATTTTGTAAAAACAATGCTTCGTTTAGGCAAAGAAAAGGAAGAATTAAATGTGGTGAACGATCAAATCGGATCTCCCACGTATACCTTTGATTTAGCCGTTCTTTTGTGCGATATGCTGCAAACGGAAAAGTACGGTATTTATCATGCTACAAACGAGGGGATTTGTTCTTGGGCGGAATTCGCACAGGAAATTATGAAGCAGGCACACTTAGGAATGAAAATTCATCCGATCTTATCCAGTGAATATCCGGCAAAGGCAAAAAGACCGTATAATTCGCGCATGAATAAGGATAAATTGGTGCAGAACGGATTTTGCAGACTTCCGGATTGGCGAGATGCTTTAAAAAGATATCTTGCGGAACTTGAAAAAGCGGAGTAATAGAAATAATTTTTAAGCGTTGCTTATGGAAGACTGTGCCGGTCTTTTGCAAATGTTTTGGGATTTTTTCCTGAATTTAATTCCGAAGGAAGGACAAAAACGCAAGCGATATTCATACCGCTTGCGTTGCCTTTTTAAAATAAAGTTTTAAGATTTTTTTGAGTGAAAAACAATTCCTATAATCGGTCAAACTCCTGCTTGAAAACAGCCGAAATAAAAAAATAAGATTGGGTGGCTAAAGTCTTTTGCCCGTAAGTATGTTTTGTCGATCAGAATATAGGCAAGTTTCTTGGGCACGGGAAATTCGTTTGCAAGCTGCGCGTTATTATCACTAAGAAGCTGTGCCGGAAGAGCAAAGAATCTTTTCAAAAGCAAAGTTATTGATAAGAATTGTTTTTATAGCCGCTTTACTTTTCTTTATAGTACAGCATACAATGACAATAGCCTTCAAAGTCAGGATTGGCGATCTGTTCACGGAATTGTTTACACATGCATTTTGTGTCTTCCGTAACTTCCAATACACAGGGACAGTGACCGTTTTTCTTTTTCAGCCCCTCTTTTATGGTCTTTACGATTTCCTTATCTTCATTTAATCGAATCTTCATAACAGCGCATCCTTTCTAATAACTTGTATTTTTTAGTATGCGGTATTCTTTAAATAATATAGAAAATTTTTTAAATATATAGTAAAAATGTGCTTGCAGCTATTAAGAAACTGCCTATTATTCTTTTTCTTCTGGTTCCGTTTCTTCGGCGGATGGGGCCGAATCTGTATCTGAGAGTTCTGTATCTTCGGCATCTTCATTAAAGTAGATATCATATTCCGTGTCATTCAACTCGTTTACAATAAGTTTTAAGCCGGTTCTTTCGGAAAGCTCGGCAATGATCTGATCCATGCGGGCTTCGCATTGTTCCTGCGTCCATTCTTCTTCACTTTCGTCCTGTTCTTTATTCAGCTGTTTCAGCGCAAGATAGAGTAAAAGATAATTATCTTTTTCGTCGCCGGGTTCTGCTTTAATCCATTGCATACGATATACTTCCAGCATCGGGTCATCACATCGGGTATCGAAATCTTCCGGAGAGAGAAGACCGTGAAAATCTCCGTATTGTTCACGTTTATCCGGATCTTCTACTTTTATCTTTTTTTCTGCTCTGATAGATACGATAATAAGCGCTGCAATCGCAATGACAGCGATTCCGCATCCGATCAGTGTGCCGGGACTGAAATAAATTCCGAAAATATTCATAGGGATAACCTCCGTAAAGAATGAGATTTTTTCCAATACATTATATCAAATAAACGGAGGGAACGCAAATATATTCTTGAAATTTTGATGGCTATTTGATATAATAAAACTAATAATGCAAAAATATCCTATTATCCTGCTTAAGGGGGATTTTTATGAGGAAAATTCGCATATGGATTTCTTTTGCGGCAAGTATGATGTCATTACTTTGCTTTAAAGTTTGCGCGGCAACCGCGCATTTGGAGGGCGAAGAGACAACAGCGCCTTCGGCGTTGGATGGTATTGACGCGTCTTTTTTGATGGAGAATTGGTATAAGTTTGTATTGGTGCTTGTTGCGGCGGGGTGCTTGGCCGGATTTATTATCAGCAATATTGTTCATTACCGGAAAAAGTAATAAAACAAATGCTGCGCGTATATAATGTTCCGTGGTGAAAGTATGACGATATATTGTGAAAAATTGAATACACAAGGGAATTTGCTGAATGCTTCGTCAATACAAGGGGCTTTCTATCTCGGAGAGATTCGTGCACTTTTGCCTCAGCTGCTTGAACAGTACAGCGGAAAAATAAAACTGATCTATTTGGATCCTCCGTTTATGACCGGGCGCGATTTTGAGGCAGTCATGCCGGTAGGCGAGAACGGATATCAGGGAAAGAGAGATTCCTTTGTCCGTATTCCCGTTTATTCCGATAAATGGAATAATAAAGAGGAATATTTAAGCTTTCTGAAACAGATTTTGCAGGCGGCAAAGCAGATGCTGAATGAAAACGGGGTCATTTGCCTGCACGTTGACAGGCATATTTCCGCATACGCCAGAGTTTTGCTGGATGAAGTATTCGGCGAGGCGTCGTTTATCAATGAAATTATATGGCATTATCGTTCGGGAGGAAGCAGCAAAAATGCGTTTCCGGCCAAACACGATAATTTGTTTCTTTACGGAAAGCGGCCGGGAGTTAAGATCAATCCCGCGGCAGTGGGCTATAGACGGACCGCTGTATCACAAAATCACTTAAAAAAGCAAAGCGATGAAAATGGCAGAGTGTTTTTTTCCATCAAAAGCAACGGAAAAGAATACCGTTATTATGAAGATGATATTATTCTTTATGATGATGTATGGGATATTCCGCATCTGCAGCAGAAGCATCCCGAAAGAACCGGTTACGGTACACAGAAACCATTGGAGTTATTGGACCGAATCATTTGTTCCTGCTCGGAAAAAGGCGATATTATCGGTGATTTTTTTGCCGGGAGCGGAACGACACTGATCAGCGCGTATAATCATGGAAGACGTTATATAGGCGTTGATCAATCACCGCTGAGTCTTTTATCTTTCCGGCGCCGCATCGCTGAAAAAGAAAATGCGGAGGTCACTTTTTATTATGCGCAGATTTCTGATGACCGGGCCGGAATCTCGATCCATCATAAGGAGTATTCCGGTCAGATTACAGTTACAATTGACGGATACAGAATGGTTAATTTACAAGCTATTTTGCCTAAATACAGTGACGGTACTCAATATATCACTTATTGGTCTGCCGGCCGTATAGAAGGGGATACGTTTATTACCGAAGATTATACCGTTCGTACGGTGGAATTGCCTAAATTGAGAAATAGCTTAACCATTCCCGCACGGGGAGAGAAGGCAATTTATTTTTGTGATTGTATCGGGAACCATCGTTTTATTCGGATTTGATATTGCTGAAAACGGCAGCCTGAAAAAATCTCTTTTCAGGCTCTTTTTGTATATGTTATGGAGGAATTATGGAGCTGAGCGTACTGAAGGGTATGGGACCGAAAAAAATAGAAGCACTGCATAAGCTGGAGATCGATTGTCTGGAAGATTTGATCGCGTATCTTCCCGTAAAATATCGGGATTTAACGGTAATTTCTAAACTGAATGCCATAGGAACCGATACACCGGCGCTATTTAAAGTGCGGTGTCTGCAAAAACCTACGGTAAGATATCCAAGAAAAAATTTTTCCGTCACTTCCTGTGATATTGAGGATATTTCCGGCCGGGCGCAGGCAATATGGTTCAATCAGCCTTATATGGCGCAAAATATTGAATATGGAGAAGAATTATATCTTTATGGACGCGTGGAAATCAAGCAAGGAAAACGGCGATTGATGAATCCTACCATAGAGCATGAGGAAGAATTGCAAATTATGCCGGTCTATCGTCTTCCGGCGTCTTGCGGCATTCATCAAAAAGCTATGCGCGGGTTCATGCGTCAGGCGATAGAATATTGCTCTTCTAAGGAAAAAGAGATTTTTTCTTCCGCGTTCCGTGCACGTCATCAGTTGGCGGAACGAAATTTTGCGGTGACCAATATTCACTTTCCGCAAAGTGAGAGCGCGTTGCTTCAGGCAAGGCGGCGTTTGTGCTTTGAAGAACTTTTATTGGTGCAGCTGTTTATTCGGCTGCGAAAAAAGAAAAATGAGATGCAGGCCGGTAAAATATTTATCATACAAGAGGAAAGACTTGAAAAAATAATTCAAAGCCTGCCGTATGCTCTTACTTCCGCGCAGGTAAGATGTCTTGCGGAAATTAAAAAGGATGTCACCTCAGGCAAGGCAATGAACAGACTTGTTCAGGGCGATGTAGGCTGCGGAAAAACGATTGTGGCATTTTTGGCTATGGACATGGCCGTTCAAAACGGAGGACAAGCCGCGTTGATGGCTCCTACGGATATTCTGGCACGCCAGCATTATCTGCAGCTTTGCCAAATGTTTGGGGAGGAAAAGGTTTGCTTTTTGTCCGGATCGCTTTCTCCTGCGCGGCATAAACGGGAACTGGAACGGATTGAAACCGGGGAAGCCGTGTATATTGTGGGAACAAACGCCTTGATTCAGCGCAATGTGGAATACAATCGTCTGCTG
Organism: uncultured Selenomonadales bacterium; assembly: GCA_905200615.1. Taxonomy (GTDB): domain Bacteria; phylum Bacillota; class Clostridia; order Christensenellales; family QALW01; genus UMGS1322. The sequence continues at coordinate 92,699 of CAJKLB010000002.1, forward strand.
CTTATTATTACCGATGAACAGCACCGTTTCGGCGTGGCGCAGAGAGCCCGTTTTTTTGCTAAGGGCAACGCGCCGCATACGCTTGTCATGTCGGCAACGCCGATTCCCAGAACCTTATCCTTGATCGTTTTCGGTGATTTGGATATTTCGGTAATTGATCAGCTGCCGGCGGGAAGACAAAAAGTTTCTACTTCCATTATTCCGCAGAGACGTGAAAACGATATGCTGGAATATATAAAAAAAGAACTGCTGCAAGGCAGACAAGCATATTTTGTGTGCCCGTTGATCGAAGAGGATGAGGAAAGCGTATTGATGTCGGCGGAAAAATTATTTGCAGAGCTTTCTTCGGGAATTTTTAAGGAAATCCCTATTGCACTAATGCATGGAAAAATGAGCGCGGAGGAAAAAAACGCTGTGATGGACGGTTTTGCCGCCGGTGAAATTAAGGCTTTAATTTCTACTACGGTTATTGAAGTAGGCGTGAATGTAAAAAATGCGGTGATTATGGTCATATACGGTGCCGATCGTTTCGGGCTGGCGCAATTGCATCAGCTTCGAGGCCGAGTCGGCAGGGGAGATTTAAAATCCTATTGTTTTCTTCTTACCCAAAACAGCAGTGAAGAAACACGGCAGCGCTTGGAAATCATGACAAAAACAAATAACGGGTTTGAGATCGCTCAGCGTGATTTTGAACTGCGCGGACCGGGAGATTATTTGGGAAAACGTCAAAGCGGCATTGCCGAGGCACGATTTTCCTATGCGCTTTCCAATACGCTGCTTTTAAAGGAAACCCAGCGTGTGCTGGAGGAAGAAATTTTAAAGGACGAGCAGCAATTAAGACCTCTTGCTCAATATGTAACGGAACGTTTTGATAAAGAACTGGAGGATGTTGCATATAACTAAATTTTGGTAAATAAAAAATTTTTTTATTTTTTGTATAACTTTTCAAAAACCGTTAAGAATAATAACAGATTCTTAAAGGGAGGTGAAAAGAATATGGCAAAGTCTGATGCAAAAACAGCTCTTGAGAACATGAAGTACGAAGTAGCTAACAGCCTTGGTGTTAACATGAAAAAGGGCTACAACGGCGATCTTTCCTCAAAGGATAATGGCCGTGTAGGTGGCGAAATGGTACGCAGAATGGTTGAACAGTACGAGCAGAACAATAAGTAATTTTAGATTGCTTAAAATAAAGCAGGGCCTGAAAGCCCTGCTTTGTTTTTTTTCGTTGCTTTTTTGTTGGAAAAAGCTATAATAGTGGTGTCAAAGGAGGCGGTATTTTTATTGAAAACGGTTATTTTTGATATGGATGGATTGATGATTGACAGCGAAACAAAACTTTTTGAAATTTTAAAGCGGACGCTAAAAAAAAGCGGTCTTACGGTGGATGTTGAATTTTACAAACAGCTTTTAGGTGTTAATGAGAACAGGGGGGTTTATTTGCTGAAGGAACATTACGGAAAAAATTTTGATGCCCGGCAGGTTCTTAATGATATACATAAAGAGTTTGATGAAAGCATTGCATACAGCGGTGTACCTCTCAAGCCGGGACTTCTTGTTTTGCTATCTTTTTTGAAGGCGCAGAATATTTTATGCGCTGTGGCGACTTCCAGCAGTCGGAAGAGAGTGGAAAAAATTCTCTCATGCGCAAAAATAAATCATTATTTTGAGGCTGTAATATGCGGTGATGAAGTAAAAACCAGTAAACCTGCACCGGATATTTTTCTAAAGGCACTTGAAAAAACAAAGAGTGATCCCCGGGAGGCATTAGTGCTTGAGGATTCCGAAGCAGGGATACAAGCCGCGTTTTCCGCGGGAATCCCGGTTATTTGTATACCGGATATGAAATATCCCGCATCGGAGTTCGCGGCGAAAACATCAGCGGTTTTGCCGTCGCTTTCTGAAGTTCCGGCTTGGATAGAAAAAAACCGTATGCGGTAATCGGCATACGGTAAAGCAGTTATTTTTTCTCCATATCCTTTGCCTCTTCACGGCTGAGGTCTACTTTATCTTCATCATATTCTACAACGGCGATGGCTGCTTTATTAAAAATAAGCGTCGTTTCATCAGGTCCTACGGCAATGGTAACGATATCATCTTTTATCTCTTTTACTACCCCGTAAATGCCGCAGTCCATCATGACACGGTCACCGTTTTTTAAGTTGTTTTTTCTTTCCTGCATCAGTTTTTGGCGCTTTCTCTGCTTCCGGCCGGAAAACCACATAATGGCGATCATGGCTACCATTATAATAATAAGACCTAATGAACTTTCCAGCCCCCCTAACACGCCGCTTGAAGAAGTTTGCTGTACGGTTTCTTCCAAAAGTACAAAATTTTCAATCATGTTCGATAATTCCTTTCCCTTTTACTGTAAGATATATTATCAAAGAATTGCTCTTTTTACAAGTGAAATTTTAATAAAAATATTTAATATCCGTATTTTGATAAAAATTCTTTTTTAAAATCTAGGGAACGGTCCTCCCAAATGGCTTTTTTCAAATCCTCGGTAAGCTTGTGCAAAAAGCGGATATTATGAATAGAAGCCAGCCGTGCCCCCATAATTTCTCCGGTATTCATTAAATGACGGATATACGCTCTGGAATAGTTCCGGCAGGCATAGCAGTCACATTCCTCGTCCAGCGGCCGGGGATCTTCTTTATATTCGGCGTTGCGGATTACAATTTTTCCGCTGCTGGTCATGACGGTACCGTTGCGGGCAATTCGGGTAGGCAGTACGCAGTCCATCATGTCGATTCCTCGGGTGAACCCCTCTACCAAACAATCGGGAGATCCTACACCCATTAAATAACGCGGCTTGTTTTTTGGCAGCAGGGGCATGATATCTTCTAAAATCTCGTACATTATATTTTTAGGTTCTCCTACGCTTAACCCGCCGATGGCGATTCCGGGGCAATCGGAAAAACTGGCGGTAGCAACAGCGCTTTCCCGCCGGAGATCCTTGTACATGCTGCCCTGAACGATTCCGAACAACGCCTGGGAGGGATTTGTCCAGACTTGTTGACTGCGCTCCAGCCAGCGCAGAGTGCGCTCCATATTAACCTTCGCGTCAAGGTACTCACAGGGATATGGGGAGCAGACGTCCAGTTGCATCATGATATCCGAGCCCAGCGCTTGTTCGATTTCTATTACTTTCTCTGGTGTGAACAGATGTTTGGAACCGTCAATATGGGAAGAAAAGGAAACGCCTTCTTCTTTTATTTTGCGCAGTTCCGAAAGGGAAAATACCTGAAATCCTCCGCTGTCGGTCAGAATGGGACGATCCCAGTGCATAAAACGGTGAAGACCGCCCATTTTTTTTATTAATTCATGTCCGGGACGCAAATAAAGATGATAGGTGTTAGAAAGAATAATTTGAGAGTGAACCTCTTTTAATTCTTCAGGAGAAACTGCTTTTACGGTAGCCTGCGTGCCTACCGGCATAAACACCGGTGTTTCAATGGTACCGTGAGGAGTGGTAAAGCGGGTGATTCTTGCGCCGCTTTGCCGGCATTCTTTGATAACTTCAAAAGAGAATTGGTCTGTTTTCATATGAACCTCATATCAACCGCTTTTTAAAAAAGCGGTATTTTATAAAATCAGCATAGCGTCGCCGAAAGAAAAGAAACGATAGCCGTTTTGCTTGGCCTCTTCGTATACGCGCATGATTTCTTCTTTGCTGCAAAGCGCGCTGACAAGCATCAGGAGTGTGGATTCGGGAAGATGAAAATTGGTGATCAGCGCGTCAACGGCTTTAAAAGTGTAGCCGGGATAGATAAAAATATCGGTTTCCCCGCTTTGCGCGTGAAGAATTCCAAGCGCGTCGGCCGTGCTCTCCAGGGTACGGCAGCTGGTAGTTCCCACGCAAACAATACGGCCGCCGTTTTTACGGCAGCGGTTGATTCTTGCGGCAGCATCATCGGTTACACAGTAATATTCACTATGCATTTTGTGTCGGGTTACATCTTCTACCTTAACGGGACGAAAAGTACCTAATCCTACGTGTAGCAGTACGGGAACAATTTCTACGCCCATAGCTTTTATTTTTTCCAGCAGCTGAGGCGTAAAATGCAGACCGGCTGTAGGCGCGGCGGCGGATCCGGTTTCTTTGGCGTATACGGTTTGGTACATTTCTTTGTTTTCCAGCTTTTGCGTAATATAGGGCGGCAGCGGCATATTGCCTAACCGATCTAAAATTTCTTCAAAGATTCCGTCGTATTCAAAGTGAACAATGCGATTACCGTCCTCCTGCACTTGCATTACTTCAGCTTTCAGCTCATTGCCGAAAACAAAACGCTGGCCGGGTTTGGCCTTTTTTCCGGGACGCGCAAGAATTTCCCACGTATCGGTATCAATACGCCGCAGCAGCAGAAATTCGATAAAGGAGCCCGTATCCGCTCTTGTCCCCAGAAGGCGAGCGGGAAGCACGCGGGTTTCGTTAATTACCAGGCAATCCCCCTTATGCAGATATTGGGGAAGATCGTAAAAATGGCGGTGCTCAATATTTTTTTCTTTACGGTTATAGACGAGCAGCTTAGCGTGATCGCGCGGTTCAATCGGTGTTTGCGCAATCATTTCCTTGGGCAGCTCGTAATAAAAATCACTTGTTTTCATCATTTTCATCTATCGGCAGCTTTAGCTGACTCGCGGATTGCGGATATTCAAATCCCAAATGTTTATAGGCGGCCGGCAGAACGACACGACCGCGTGGGGTACGTGAAATAAAACCTAACTGCAGTAAAAAAGGTTCAATGACATCTTCAATGGTGATATCTTCTTCCCCGGTAGAGGCTGCCAGAGTATCCAGGCCTACCGGTCCGCCGCCGAACTTTTCTATCATCGTGCGCAGTACACGGTGATCGCTGGCGTCAAGACCTAAACGATCGACTTCCAGCATTTCCAAAGCGGAATCCGCAATTTCTTCGGTTATCACACCGTTCCCTTTTACCTGAGCAAAATCACGAACACGCTTTAACAGCCGGTTTGCGATACGCGGGGTTCCCCGTGAACGGCGGGAAATCGCATACGCGCCGGCTTCCTCCATGGGAATTTCAAGAATCGACGCACTGCGGTTGATGATTTGAGCCAGCTCCGCGGCCGTATACATTTCTAAGCGGCAAATAACACCGAAACGGTCACGCAGGGGCGAGGTAAGCATACCCGCACGCGTGGTTGCGCCGATCAGGGTAAACGGCGGCAGACTTAAGCGAACCGAACGGGCTGACGGGCCTTTGCCGATCATGATATCCAGTGCGAAATCTTCCATGGCAGGGTAGAGGACCTCTTCCACACTGCGATTCAAACGGTGAATTTCATCGATAAAAAGAATATCGTTTTCATTTAAATTGGTAAGAATAGCGGCTAAATCGCCGGGACGTTCGATGGCCGGGCCGCTGGTAACACGTATGGATACCCCCATTTCGGAGGCAATAATATTGGCAAGAGTAGTTTTGCCTAATCCCGGGGGACCATATAAAAGTGTATGGTCCAGCGCTTCTTTTCGTTCTCTTGCGGCAGAAATGAAAATACCGATCATCTCTTTTACTTTTTCTTGGCCAATGTAATCGTTGAGCGTTTTCGGGCGCAGGGAGTTTTCATTTTCAGCATCTTCTTCAAGCAGACCCGAGGTGATGATTCGTTCTTCTTCCAATAGGGTTACCTCCTATCAAAGCTTTTTAATACCGTGCGGATAATTGCTTCGGTGTTCGCACAGCCCGGCGCAGCGGCTTCCACTGCTTTGGATACCTCTGCCGGGGAATAGCCTAAGGCCGCAAGCGCATAGATAGCGTCCGCAATCATGCCGGATGCCGGCGCGGCGGCTAAAGGATCAGCGCTTTTGGGGAGCAGTTCATCGTTATCTACTTTCTCACGCAGCTCTAAAATCATGCGTTGGGCGGTTTTTTTGCCTACGCCGGGAACTCTTGTCAGCGCAGCGCTGTCCCCACTTACTAAAATAATAGCAAGCTCCCGCGCGGAAATTGAAGAGAGAATTTGCAGCGCAATCTTGGGACCGATACCGCTGACGGAAATCAGGCGCAGAAACATAGTGCGTTCTTCTTTGGAAATAAAACCAAACAGAATAATGGCGTCCTCCCGCACGTGTTGATAGGTATAAATTTTTGCTTTTTGACCGATGGAAACATTGTTCAGCACATTAGCCGTGCATTGGAGAAAATAGCCGATTCCGCCGGCTTCAATTACGATTCCTTCTGAATCGGCCTCTTCTATGATTCCGTTTATAAATGCATACATAGTTTGCTCCTATTTGATTTTGAACTGAGAACTCATTTTTGCCGTATGCGCGTGACAGATAGCGGCGGCAAGACCGTCAGCGGCGTCATCCGGCTTGGGGATTTTATCAAGGTTTAAAAAATACATTACCATTTGCTGAATTTGATGCTTATCTGCCCGCCCGTAGCCTACGATGGCTTGCTTAATCTGCAAAGGCGTATATTCAAAAAGATTGCTTGTTTTCATGGAAGCCGCGGCAAGCAGCGCACCCCGTGCCTGCGCAACGTTGATAGCCGTTTTTACATTGTTATTGAAAAACAGTTCTTCTACGGCAATGGCATCGGGCTTGAAACGGTCGATGACGGTGGTAACGTCGGTATATATGTTTCTGAGCCTGACAGGCGTAGGCATATCCGGCGGAGTGGAAATAATACCGTATTCTATCAATTTATGCTTATGACCGTTGGTTTCAATTACACCAAAGCCTAAGGTAGCAAGACCGGGGTCAAATCCGAGAATAATCATAAAAAACTTCCAATCAAAACGGAAGCGCCGCATGCGGCGCTTTCGCGAACACTCAAACAATATTTTATCGCTTGTCCGAAGCTAAGAGACCGTAATAAATACGGTCTACCGGTGTGCCGTCGGGAAGAAGAATGTCGGAAAGCATAACGCCTTCTTTTCTGAACCCCAATTTTTCCGCCAGTTTTTGGGCGGGATAGTTTTCTTTATCGATGCAGGCATATACTTTAGAAAACTCAAAGTTTTTAAAATAGGTATTCATAATCATTTCGTTGGAGGTGCGATAGGCGATGCCGCGGTGCAGGAATTCTTCATTGCCGATAAGAATGTAATATTCGCCCTTGCGGTTGGCATCGTCGATATTGACCAGCCCAAGCATACCGATGGGATACTTTCTTCCGCCTTCCTCCGTGGCATAAATCAGATAATCATCCCTTGTTTTATCTAAAAGAGAGCGCTGAAACCATTGATTTCCCTCGTTAATTGTTTTGGGAAGATAGCCGTGGAAGCCTTTGATATGAGGACGGTTCGTTGTCCATTCTACTAAAAACGGAATATCGCTTCTTTCCATTTTACGGATACTGAGCCTGTAGCTTACCATACATTCACCTCAAAACACATTGTTTTTTAATATTATAACAAATTTTGCGAAAAATGCAATGCACAATTTTATATATTATTGATTTTATAATATGTCCGTCAGCGGAGAATAAGCGGTTAAAATATAAAGAGCAAAAAAAGGTATAAATTTTAAATGTCCGTTATATATTTTACTGTAGAAGAACAGTAAAATTCAAATTACGGAGGTTGGCATGATGGAATGTAACAGAGAAACGGTAAAATTTGATTGCTTTGATACAAGGAATATAACGGTGAAGGTCAGTGCGAAGGAATTATTTGAAGAAGGGGCAAAACTGCTTAGTGTTACCGCACTTGCCTGCTGCGGAAGATGTGAAATGCTGAACAACGAGGCGTTGGTTGAAGGAATTGTGAAATTCTGCGCGATTTATAAAACGGCTGAGGGGGAAATCAAAAAAACAGAACGCAGCGAACGTTTTGGTGTAAATGAAACGATTCCCGGCGTTTTGCCTAAGTCTTATATGCTGGCAAAGGCAGAGGCCGAAAAGGTGCGGGGGTATGTAGAGGCGGGCAGTTTGATGTTTACCTGCAGCGTACATATTACAGGAACTCTGATCACGCCCTGTCAGCGGGAGCTTCTTACCGGGCTAGAGGGAGAAGATGTACGAAAGAAAGAAGAAAAAATAATGCTGAATTGTGTTTCCTTTACCACGCCGCTTCGTTTTACGGTAACCGGAGATACCGAGCTTTCTTTGCGTGTGCCGGAAGTTAAGGAAATTTTATGCGTCAACGCGGGCGCTACGGTAAACGAGGCACACCTTTCCGCAGGGCAATTGATTCTGGGCGGTCAAATTCCTTTGCAGACGGTTTATTATTCAACCGATGAATACGAACCGGTAATACAGGTATCGGATAAAATGGATTTTTCACAGCTTATTGAATTGAAAAACGCTGAAGGGGGCAATAGTCCGATCGTTCATCTAAGCGTAGAAGAGATCAGCGTTACGGTTACACCTAACGCGGAGGGAGAAAACAGAATTTTAACCTACAGCGTAATGCTTTGCGGTTATGCTTACGGAACGGAAGCAAAGGAGTGTACCTTAATAAATGACGCGTATTCCACCGACGGAGGATTGGAATGTACCAGAGAAGCAATCAAGCTGTCCTGTACGAAGGAGCCCGTAACCTGTACGGTCAACCAGCATATCAGCGTGCCGCTTCCCGATGGCAAAACACCGATTTCGCGTATAAGTTCGGTCAATTTCACGCCGGTAATTACTGCTTGCCATATGCTTGACGGCCGCGCGGAGTTGGAAGGAAACGGAGAGGTTTCCGTTATTTATATGGCCTCCGGCAGCGGAGAATTGGATGGCTTTAATGTTACGGTTCCGATTCGCTTGACTTGTGATAATTTGGATTTTAAAGCGGATATGCAAATGATGGCAAATGTTTCGCTTACGGATATGCAGGCTGTTCTTGTTTCCGGAGGCGAGGTGGAAATCAGGGCTGCGTTTTCAACCGTTTTTCTTCCTTGCGCCTGTGAGGAAAATGAATTTATTACCGACGCTAAGCAAGGAGAAGGCTGCGATATGCCGGAATTCGGAATTATCATTTATATGGTACAAAGAGACGAAACGCTTTGGGATATCTGCAAGCGGTTCGGAGTTGATATGGAAGAAGTAAAATCATTAAATCTGGAAATCGGTGAAACGCTTCAGCAGGGACAAAAAATTTATATTTTCCGCAAATTGAAAGTGTGCTGAAACGTAAAAGACAACAAAAAATGAAAAAAGGCAAAAACATGTGTATTGCACGTGTTTTTGCTTTCTTTTTTTTCGAGGATGTATTATAATATTAAAAATAAGGGGATGTTTTCATGGCAAGACCGACAAGATGCGTGATTGATCTGGCTGCGTTTCGGAGCAATCTGAATGCAGTAAAAAATACAGTAGGCAATAAAAAAATTATGGCGCTGGTAAAGGCGGATGCTTACGGACATGGTCTGGTACGTATAGCGGCTGAGGCGCAGAGATGGGGAATTGATTTTTTGGGTGTCGCCACACTGGAAGAAGGCGCTGTGTTACGCGACAGTGGAATTACCGTACCGATTTTATGTTTGGGCGCACTGCCTTTTGATAGTGAAGAATTATGTGTTACTGCTAATATTGAGCAGTCGGTATTTTCAAAGGAAGCGGTTCTTCGTTTGCAGAAGGCTTGTGAAAGAGAGCATTCCTCTGCCAGAGTGCATTTGAAAATTGAAACCGGAATGCATCGAACCGGTGTGCGTGCGGGAGAGCCGCTGCAGGAGGTGCTTGATGCGCTGAAAACCTGCACTTTGGTTCAATTAAAAGGAGTATTTACGCATTTTGCCGCTTCGGATACCGATGACGGCGCTTATACCCGGCAGCAGGCGGATGAATTTAACAGGGCATTGGAACAAATTCGCCGCAGCGGTTTTTCTGATTTTATTGTGCATTGTGCAAACAGTGGAGCGATTCTTTCTTATCCGGAATTGTATTTTGATATGGTGCGGGCCGGAATCGTTCTGTATGGGTATTATCCTTCCAAGGAGACAAAAAAAACGTTTTCGGTTCATCCGGTGCTTTCTTGGATGACAGCGGTTGTGGCTGTGAACGAAGTAAAGACAGGAGAGACAATCAGTTATTCGGGAACTTTTCGGGCATCGCATGATATGCGCGTAGCGGTTCTGCCCGTAGGTTACGGCGACGGTTACAGACGGCTGCTTTCCAATCAGGGGGCAGTATTGATTCACGGCAAGCGCGCTCCGATAGTAGGAAATATTTGTATGGATATGACGATGGTAGATGTGACGGAAATTCCGCAGACGAAAATAGGTGATGAGGCGGTTTTGATCGGCAAACAGGGAAAGGAAATAATAACCGCCGATGAGATTGCCGAGCTTTGCAAAACGATCAGCTATGAAGTCATGCTCTCTATTACGCCCAGAGTTCCCAAGGAGTATTCGGATGGTTGATTATCGAAAAGCAGGGCGAGAGGCACGGAAAAGACTTTTGGCAGAGAACCATAGAGAATATTCCACCCGAATATGTGCGGCGCTGGAACCCATGCTTTTACCAAAGCATACGGTTTTACTGTATATGCCTATTGACGGTGAGGTAGATATTACACCGCTGCGGGAGTTCCTTTTAAAAAACAAAACGATTGTACTGTTTCCCTCTGTTCGGGGAGATGTGATGATACCGGTACGCAGCGGAGCGGCTATGAAAAAAGGAATGTACGGTATTGAGGAACCGCTGGGAGATGAATTTTGTGATGAAATAGAAGTTGCCGTTATCCCTATGTGCGCGTTCGACGGGTATTTAAACCGCGCGGGTTTTGGAAAAGGATATTATGATCGTTTTTTACAGCACAGAAAAATACAAAAATTCGGCGTTGCGTTTAGCTGTCAGAAAGTTGAAAAGCTGCCGGAAAAACCTACAGATATAAAAATGGACAGAATTATTACGGAAAACGAAATTTTGGGGGTGTGACATGAAAGGAGTTTTTCATTTTGCTTTTAAGCTGTTCCTGTTGAACATAGCATGTTGTGTGATCGCGTTTATCAGTATGATGCTGGTTTTAAGTGTGGAGATCGGATTTATTTACAAAACACTGATTGGCTGTTTGTTTATTGCGTTTATTCTGATCCTTGCCTGGAATAACGCGTCCGAGCGGGGAACAAACGATACCAAAAACGGTATTTATAATCCGGTGAAGGGATTCGCGGCAGGAATAATAGCAATGCTTCCGGCAATTGTGCTTATTATTGCCTATATGAGTGTATCTTTTCACGGATGGGAAAAAAATTCTCAAATGCTTGCGGATGGCTTGTATGTTTTGTTGTATCTCATTTTTTTGGCGTATTCGCCGCTGCTTTCGGTTTTCGTTTCTTATAATCCTGCCTTGGGTGTGGATTTTGCGCAGCCGGCTATCACTTATTTGAATAATATCAGTACGCCTAACGCAGTTTCGGCTCCGCTGTTTTTTATACCGGTTCTGCTGTTTGTTGCTGTTTGCGGAGCGGCGTATATCGTAGGACATAAGCAGCAGAAGTCGCTTTTGGAATTTATCAAACAATTAAAAAAATAAGATTGAAAAAAATGTAGCATTGTGGTAGAATAATGAAAAATAAATATATGCTGAGAATTATCAGCGGAAGGTTTAAAGGGAAAGGAATTGAATCCCCCTCAGATATCGCGATACGTCCTACATCCGGAAGAGTAAAGGAGTCGCTTTTTAATATCATAAGAACGCAGCTTGAGGGAGCGGATTTTTTAGATTTGTTTGCCGGTACGGGGCAAATCGGTCTGGAGGCAATCTCGAACGGCGCGCGGTGCGTTTTTGCGGATCTTCATCCTCAATTGGTGCAAACCAACAGCGCTCTTCTCGGCTGCCGCAAAGAGACGGAGATTATTCAGGGACCCTTTCAGGCGGTGCTGAAGCAACTGCTTTTGAGAGGCGAAAAATTTGATTTTATTTTTGCGGATCCGCCGTATCAAAACGGGTATTATGAAGAAATTATAGCGCTTTCGGTGGAAGTATTAAAGGAAAACGGCACCTTGATTTTAGAGCATGCCTCGAATTTTCCTATTGAAACACAGCGTATGCGTGTGGTGGATCACAGGGTTTACGGAAGCAGGAGCCTTACCTTTCTTAAAGGAGAAAAATATGAAGTTGATGGTTTATCCCGGCAGTTTTGATCCCATTACGGTGGGTCATTTAGATATTATAACAAGGGCCGCTAAAATGACGGATAAGCTGATAGTGGCCATTATGAATAACTCGGAAAAAAAATATTTTTTTACGTTGGAAGAACGTCTTGAAATGATTCGGAAGTCAGTTGCACATTTAAAAAATGTAGAAGCGGATTTTTCCGACGGGTTGATGGTAGACTATATGAAAAAACGCGGCGCGGCCGCCGCTGTTCGCGGTTTGCGCGCGATTACTGATTTTGAATATGAGTTGCAGTGGGTAACGCTTAACCAAAAGTTGGATCCGGATTTTCAGGCGTTGTTTATGATGGCCAGCAGTGAAAACAGCTTTTTAAGCTCCAGTATTGTCCGGGAAATCGGACGGCTGGGCGGGGATATCAGTAAGATGGTACCGGCTTGCGTGCACGGTTTTATTAAAGAAAAATTGACAGCAGAAAAAAATAAAGGAGAATAATTATGGAAAACGTAATTACGAATCTTTTGGATGAACTGGAAAAAGAACTGAGTCAAACAAAAAAAGGCTTGTTTTCGGATAAAAGTCTGGTAGATGCCGACGCGTGCCTGGATATTATCGATGAGCTCAGAGAAAGTCTGCCCAATGAGCTGGAGCGTGCGTCTAATATTATGAAAGAACGCCGTCAGATCTTGATTGATGCAGAGGAAGAGGCAAAACAATGTATCGCCGCGGCACAGAAAAATGCCGAAGAAATGGTATCGGAAAATGAGATTACCCGCAATGCGGAGATTGAAGCAAAAAAAATTATTGATATGGCGCGCCAAAATGCGAAAGAAATCAAGCTATCGGCTAAAAATTACGCGGTGGATTTGCTCAGCGAGCTGAAAAAGCACATTGGTGATTTAGAAGGGCAGATTTCTCAGGACTTGGATGATTTTAATAAATAACGGCGTCGTTGATATAAATATCTTCCCAAGGCTATGCACAGTGTGAGCGCCAAGGGAATATAAAGTGATGTTTTTTGATATAAAAAACATAAAAGAAAGGCAATTGTGCCGCATATCAAACGATTTGCGATAAATTTTATTTTGTTAATTCCGTTGAGCTGTGCCAGACATTGCGCGATTACACAGCTGCCGCCGAAGGAAAGAAAGAAGCTGATAATAGGCATGGGAAGAATATTTTGCATGCTTATTATTTTTATACCCGAAGTAAATTCCAGCAGTCCTGAAATAACACCGTTTATCAGCGGTGGTTGGCCTTTTAAAAAATAGGTGAACAGTATGCCGCTGATTACGGAAAAAAACACCATAAAGCCGCAAATTTGCAAAATGGCGGTAATGCTTTCGGCAATGGCACTGCCAAAACTGCCGGAGGGATTTTGATATTCAGCCGTCTCATCAATTAAATGTTTAGGGCGTGTAAGTACGGTAAAAATTATAAGTGTGCATAAATGAATCAGCATCAGTACATGCCCTTTTTGTGTGCTTTGCAGCATTAGCGTTCCCACACTGCCGATGATGAATAAAGGCCCGGAAGAATAACAGATATTGGCATAATATTCATAATTTTTAAGTCCGTTTTTCTGCATATCGCCAATAATGCGGCTGCCGGTTGGGAAACCGCACAACAGGCTCATGACAAGGGGAAAAGCCACGTCATCGGGAAGATTTAAAAGTTTCATAAACGGCCGGAGAAGTTTGGCAAAAAAAGCCGCGCCGCCGTTGTTATATAGAATTTTGCTTATAATAAAAAAAGGGAATAAAACAGGCAAAACAGAAGAAACCCATAAGTTTATGGCTTGTTTTGTTGCCTCTATGGAAACTTGGGGGTCAAATAAACATAGGATTAAAAGTATGATTAAAAAGTACAAATACCATCACCAATTCAATATATTAGGGAGTTTGCTGTTTTATGAAAAAAGTAGGTCTTGCTTTGGGCGGAGGTGCCGCTCACGGAGTGGCGCATATAGGCGTTTTACAGGTGCTGGTTGAAAATCATATCCCTATAGATTTTGTTGCCGGCTGCAGTGCCGGATCCATTGCCGGCGGCCTTTTTTGTACGGGAAGTGATATGTATATGGCGGGTAAGCTGTGTGCTTCGATTGATCTTTCTTCTTTTTTGGATGTTACGATTCCCAAAATGGGTTTTATGAAGGGAGAAAAGGCGGAACAGCTTGTTGAAATGCTGACAAAAGGGAAAAACATTGAAGAATGCGATCCTCCCTTTTGTGCGATTGCCTGTGACCTGATATCCGGGAAATGTATTTCGTTTACACAAGGAAAAATTGCCCGTGCCTGCCATGCCAGTTTTGCGATTCCTGGGGTATTTGAACCTGTAGAAATTAACGGAATGCAATTGGTAGACGGCGGAGCCATGACGCGGGTTCCAATTCGTGAGGTGCGCGCCATGGGAGCGGAATACGTAATTGCGGTGGATGTGGGATACCAAGGCTGGGGACATGAAAAAGCCAAAAATTTAGTGGAAGTTATTATGAACTCTTTTGAAATGTGCGATTGGCAGATCGTGGAGCAGCTGTATCGGGAAAGCGATTGCTTGATTAATCCCGATTTGCGTACCATTCCTATTGATAATCTGGGAAAAGCGGCTGAATGTTTGGAGATAGGCAGGAAGGCTGCTCTGGATGCACTGGATAAAATAAAAACAGATCTTGAAATAGAAAAGGATTCTTTATAGCCATAAAAGCTTAAAATACCGATTATGCCGCGCGATGGAAAAACAGATCGGAGTGTCAAAAAAGTTATCCAAAAAAAGTTACGCAAAAAAGGATTCTTTCGTCTTTCTCAAGGCGAGGAGTACCGGGTAAAATCCCATGTTCTCCGGAAAAAGTCAAAATCTTACCCCAAAGAGTGCGGCAGGGCTGCAAAACGTCCCGATGAGCCGTTTACCGGAGAGAAATATGATACATAAAAGTTCTTTGTATCTATTCACCAACAGGATTTTCGACAGACTAACAGATTTTTTTGTAGAAAATTAGAAATTCGGTTGAGTTATAAATCAGATTTTTCAGTACTTTCGACTTTTGACCGGCAACCTTTTTTGTTCTGAACCAATCAAAGAAGAGATTTTGCAGAATGAATCTTTGTGAGATTTGCCAATTTTTTCGGGCTGTTCTTTTTGATAATCGGATATAAAATGCGCGTTGTGTTAAAGTTTTTATACTTTTATCAAGGGCAGCGTAAAATCTTCATTGCCGGTAAGGGAAGAAAAAATTGAATAGATCTGTGTGGCGTATTGATCAATGGCCGCGGCGGTTTCGGTTTGGGAATCGTTAATGCTTGTCGGCGCGCGGTAATAGTTTTTTAAAAGAGAAAGCAGTGCGGCTTTTTCTTTTTTTATGCCTAAAAGGCGTACTTTCGGAGGTTTCGCAAGAAGAGAAAAAAGAGTCTCTTTTCTGATGTTCAATAGTGCGCAGCAAAGAATGCGGCTGATGCGGGAATAAGGATAGCGTTTGCTTTTAATATTTAAAATAAGCTCATCCATGTTTTCCGCGTTTAAGGCTTCTTTTTTTATTTTATATTCCAATCCTTCGCTGACACCGCATATGTGTGAAAGTTCTTGCGCTGTCATTGACAGAAGACGGTATTTTATGATATCAAAAAACTTTTCAAAAAACAGAGGAGATTCTGTAAACGGATACATTTGTTCCGGATGGTTTCCGTCCTTTAAAGCTTGGCGGATCGCATGCGCGGAAGAAAAATCGGCTTGGCGTTGTAGGGTAACGGGAATCAGCGTGCCGGAGGTTTGCTTGATAGCCTTTAAGTATTCGATTCCCAGCATATTGTTCGGCAAAAATTGCGTTTTGTCTGAAGAAAGCGCGCGCCCATAAGAGGTGCCTTCTTTCAGCTGTGTTTTGAAGCGTGCAGAGGGAGCTGCCTGTGCGAAGGGCTCAAGGATGAAAAGCTGCCCTGCTTCACTGCCGAAACAGAGATGTGTGCAGCCGAGATTTTGCGCGGCAAGCACACCGCCTAAAGCAAAATATTCAGCCGCCTGCAAGGTAAAAACAGCGGGCAGCTCAAAAACGGCGTCGGCACCGCAGGAAAGAGCGGCTTTAGCACGCGCAAATTTATCAAATACTGCGCATTGCCCGCGCTGGACAAAATGTCCGCTCATGATACATACTACAAAGTCAGCTTGCTTTTTAGCGTACTGCAGCTGATGGATATGACCGTTATGCAGGGGATTGTATTCACAAATAATTCCGTAAATTTTAATCGGACTCACCTTTTTCACATTTTTTGATATACGGATTGCTAAAAGTGTGCTATAATACCCGCGTATATCAGTATAGACTTTATTATAGCATGGATAGGGCAAAATCCCAATTGATTTTTATTTACCGGAGGTAAAATATGAAAGTTTTAGTTATCAACGCAGGTTCCAGTTCACTGAAATATCAGCTGATTGACATGGAAAATGAATCTGTTATCGCAAAAGGCGCCATTGATCGTATCGGCCTTGACGGCTCAAAGCTTAAGCATACGGCAAACGGTCAAACAACAGAAATTCAAAAAAATATGAGCAATCATGAAGAAGCCATTCAATTGGTGCTTTCGACGCTGACAGACGAAAAAATCGGCGTGATTCGTTCTATGGATGAAATCGGCGCGGTAGGACATCGGGTAGTGCACGGCGGAGATAAATTTGCCTGCTCCGTAAAAATTTCGGATGAAGTCATCAATATGATGGAGAGCCTGATTGATTTGGCTCCGCTTCATAACCCGGCAAATTTGCAGGGAATTGCCGCATGTAAGGCCGTTATGCCCAATACGCCGATGGTAGGCGTGTTTGATACGGCTTTTCATCAGACCATGCCGGCTACATCGTATATTTACGGTATTCCGTATGAGGCATATGAGAAGTTTAAGGTAAGAAGATACGGCTTTCATGGCTCTTCCCACCGCTTTGTTTCACAGCGCTGCGCCGAGCTTTTAAATAAAAAGCCCGAAGATTTGAAAATTATTTCCTGCCATTTGGGGAACGGATCCAGTATTGCTGCGGTCAAGGGTGGCAAATGCATGGATACGTCCATGGGACTTACACCGATTGAAGGTCTTCCTATGGGAACGCGCTGCGGAAATATCGATCCGGCTATTATTCGCTTTTTAATGAATAAATACGGCATGGATATTGATCAAATGGATGAGTATTTAAATAAAAAGAGCGGTATGCTGGGAATTTCCGGTGTAAGCAGCGATTTCCGTGACTTATGCGCTGCCGCCGAGGAAGGCAATGAGCGCGCGCAGCTGGCGCTTGATATTTTCTGTTACCATGTAAAGAAATATATCGGCGCTTACGCGGCGGCTATGGGCGGAGTAGACGCTATTGTATTTACTGCGGGCGTAGGCGAGAATACGGAAACCGTTCGCGCGGCTTCTGTTGAGGGACTTGAATTTCTGGGCGTGAAGCTGGATAAACAAGCTAATAAGGTAAAAGGGAAGGAAGCGGTTATCTCAGCTCCGGATTCCAGAGTTAAGGTGCTTGTGATTCCAACCAATGAAGAACTGGTTATCGCACGGGATACCGCTGAGCTTTCAAAAATGTAATTGACAAAGCGTTGCTATCCCGATATAATATTTTAGTATTTGAAATGTATATGATAATTTCGGTAAAAGAGGCTCTGCGAAATCAGGGCGAAAAATTTGAATTTCATTTGGAAGCTTCCCTTGCTCCTATGCAATATATGGGAAAAGTCAACTTTCCGGAGCCGGCAAGGGTAACGGGGTATTATATAGCCGAGGGCGATCAGGTTCGCTTTATGGGAACTGTCGCGGTTTCTTGCGTTTTTGAGTGTGATCGCTGCCTGAAGGAGTTCTCTCAGAATTTACATTTTGATTTTGAAGAAATTTATTCTAATCATGCAGAGGAAGAGCAATTCCGCATTTTGCCGAATGATACCATTGATTTTCAGCCGCTGTTGACGGATACCGTTATTGCAGGCCTTCCGATAGAACGTTTGTGCAGGGAGGACTGCAAAGGACTGTGCCCTCATTGCGGTATTGATAAAAATTTTTCATCTTGTTCATGCGAAGAAGAAAAAAGCGATAATCCTTTTTCCGCTTTGCGTGGATTAGTGGACTAAGGAGGTGTTCCCATGGCGGTACCGAAGCGTAAGGTTTCAAGAGCAAGAAGAGACAGCAGAAGAGCAAACTGGAAGCTTTCTTTACCGGGCATTGTTGAATGTCCGCAGTGTAAAGCGCAAAAGCTGGCGCATAGAGTGTGCAAGGCTTGCGGCTATTATGACGGCAAGCAGATTATTGTTCAAAAAGAAGAAAAATAAAATCTTGTTCAGAAGAGACGTGTATCAGGAATGATAGACGTCTTTTTTTTTGCTAAAACAAAATTTTTAGAGCCGTTTTGCATAAAAGCACTTTTTTTCCTCTACCATTAAGCAAATATTATATCTGCTTTACAAAACGGATCGTGGAAATCCTATGTATCCTAAAACATAAGTTCTTTCATGGAAACTTGTCTGCAATATATTGAAAGTCGGTATCTGCATATGCCAAAAGTTTAATCTTTATAGGCGAGAACCCTATAAAATTTTACTTTCGCTGCGGAAATAAGGACTATTCTGCGCTTTTTAAAGCGTATAAGCGTTTGTTCGGCGTTTCTCCCGGAAGCAAGAAAAAATAAAAGAAGAAAATTTTCTGTTTTAAACAAAGAGCTTTTGTTCTTAATATTTTTATATCAATTCTTTTTGTAGGCTTGTCAATGATGTGTTACAGATTGGGGAAAGAAAAAAGAATATCATTAGGAGACC
>CAJKLB010000003.1 GCA_905200615.1 uncultured Selenomonadales bacterium
TTGGCTCGTAGGAATCCTCTTCCGCATGGGTCGTCAGGGTTGGCAGCAGCAGAGCAAAACAAAGCAGGGCGACTGCCGCCGGTTTTAGAGATTTTTTAATCCAGTTTCGGTATTTTATGTTTATTACCGTATTTTATGTTTTTCAACTGATTTTTCATCAATACCTGTTATTTTTAAAGTAATAAATAATATTTTCTACATCTTTATCGGTTATAAATCCCAAGTTCAGAGCGTCCTGCACATGATAAAATACATCATCTTTCCAAAGATAGATTTCATCATATCTTCCGTCACGCCAATCATAAGGTGAAAGATCTTTTATAAAAAATGCAATATACCCATGATAGGTACCACAGTAAATTAAATCTTGGGGATTGGTATGATATTCAATGAAAGGACCTTTCCAAAATTCTCCTCTTAACACATGTTGATAGGTGTTGCGTATCCGTTCCCAAACCTCTTCGCTTAATTCCGCCGGCTCTATAGTTTGAGGAACAAAGTCCTCGGGCAAAGAGGTAGAAATGTTCGGCGCAGGAGAAGCGGAAACGATCGGCTCAAAATGACGCAGATTATTGTAGTAAGCAATCGTCTTAACATCTTCCGCGGTAATCAGGTCATGGTCGTAGGCATATTGCAGATAATAGAAAGTATTATCCTTCCAAAGCAGAACACGGCAGAAAAGGATATCACCGTAACCGCTGTAGTAGAGCGTACATCCAGCCACTTCTTCCTGATTTGTAACCGTCCATTGTGTATCATAAATACGAATTGCGATATATCCCCCATAAGTACCGTAGTAATCTACATAGCGAAGAGGATAGAGGCGTGTGGAGATCTTTTCATCCACCGCGCCGTCCGCGGTCATGCACGTTGTTGTTTGCTGCATTTGCTCCCATTGCTCTTGTGTCAGCTCCGCCGGCTCTAACGGCGCGGGAACAAACTCGGTGGGCACTGGCGTAGGAACAGCGGTGGGCTCGGCGGTTTGCTCTACATCTACCGGTTGTTCCCCGCAGCCAGTAAAAATGAAAAATATTACGCAAAGTATTGCTAATTTATTCATTCACAGAATATCTCCTTTTCTTATTTATTGCCATAATACATCGTCATAACTATCATTGTTTGCATAATACGCAATGTTTTGAATGTTTTCTACGGTTATTAAGCCTAACTGATAGGCGTCTTCCAATTGATAAAAGAGATCGTCTTTCCAAAGAAGCACTGTTCTGTACATCCAAAAACCCCATGCAACAGAATTGTCAAAACGCACACCGGCAATATTATAGCCTCTGCTCGGGCCTCCATAGAGTGTTTCAGAAATAGCGTAAATCGCAATATATCCCTGATAGGTACCGTAGTATCGAATGAATGTACTATTCATATGTTTCAATGCAGGAAAACGAAAGCGTTCTCCGTAAGCAACGCATTCATCGGTTTGCATGATTTTTGTCCAAAGCTCTTCACTCAGTTCCGTGGGCTCGATCGGTGCGGGGACAAAATCCTCCGGCAACGGAATAGCATCTTTCGGTGTTGTAATAGGTTCGGCGGGTACCATTCTGCCTTTGTTATTATAATAAGCGATCGTCTTAATATCTCCTTCTGTCAACCAGTTCTGTTCATATGCATATTTCAAATGATAAAAAACATTCTCTTTCCAAAGCAAAACTCTGCCGTAAAGGTCGTCGGTTACGCCTGCATAATAGAGCGTATAACCGGCTACCGTTTCATTTTCAGTCATCGGCAAATTATAGTTATGAAGGCGAAGTGCTATATAGCCATTATAGGTGCCAAAATAATCAACGAATTCGAAGCCCAACAGTCCTTGCGTACGCGAAATTTTGGTTCCGTCATTCTTTATAATAGTTTGTGTGGAAGTCCTCATTTTCTCCCACTGCTCTTGTGTCAGCTCCGCCGGCTCTAACGGTGCGGGAACAAATTCGGCGGGCACCGGCGTAGGAACAGCGGTGGGCTCGGCGGTTTGCTCTACATCTACCGGTTGTTCCCCGCAGCCGGTCAACAGCATAAGAATAAAGAAAACAGCTATAATCTTTTTCATTCCAATCGCTCCTTTGTATATTTCATTTGAAGTGTACTATAGGTTCTAAAAATATTATATAATGCGAAAAAATCAAAAGCAATATCTCGTTATGAATAGAAAGAAAATATTCATGCTGTAATTTATGAATAAAAATATGTAAAAAAAATACTTCTCCGGCGAGAAAGCCGAAGAAGTATTTTTTACCCGATAAAGCGGGATTTACCGACAAAAGAGCGTCAGCGACAGAATGCTATTTTTTGTTTCTGTTTCGCCGCGGTATTGTCATTTTCAGATTTGAGTATCTGTATCGATACCCTGTTGATCAGCAGCGTTTTTTGAAGATTTTTTGTTTTTCGAATTTTTCATAAAATCACCTCACAAACAGTATTTCCCAATTTCATGTTCTTATGAAAAATTTATAAAAAGAGAACAATAAAATACGGGGGAAAAGGAGGCGTTAACATGTATCCGTATCATAATAAAATTAAGCAGCGAATTCAAAACGGCGAATTAACCGGATACGATTTTGTTCGTGATTACGGCCGTATCGGGGAATGTATGGTGCTGTATTTTAAAACCTACCCGTTTGAGCGACCGATTCGCCCCTATCGATATGAAGAATACGCCGATATTCTTCGGCAATGGGAAATTCAATCCGGCAAATCGAAAAATCAAACGAACCGATGAAAATCAGCAAAACAAATACCGACAGCACCTAATGAAATTAGCCAAATTCACACAGTCTTGAAAAAGCAACCGCTCTTAAAATAAAGGTCTTTTTAACCGCATCATTTATAAATGAACGCTTTGCGTTTTTCCGCGGAAATCATAGCGTATCAGGGAATTGCTTTCCCGCCTTTTTATTATTCTTTTTTACAAAAAAACAAAAAATTCTTTTATATACATTTTACAAAAACACTATAAGATAGTATAATTATGCTTGAACAAAGGAATAACCGTTTAGGAGGAACTTTTTTATGGCCGATTATTTAGAGAATCTTACAAGCCTTCCTTTTGCCCCTTTAGGAATCATTGCCATGCCCGGATGCGAGGAAATCGGAAAACGCATTGACTACTATCTTACCAAATGGCGGAAAGAACGCGACAGCGAGTTCCGTAATGACGCGAGATTTGTAGCCTATGAGCGCGACACCTATATGATCGATATCGTTTGTCCCCGTTTTGGCAGCGGCGAGGCGAAAGGCGTAATCCGGCAGTCGGTACGAGGGCTGGATATTTATATTATCTGCGATGTGTTCAATCATACCTTAACCTATAAAATGTACGGCCAGCAAGTTCCCATGAGTCCTGATGATCACTATGCCGATTTAAAGCGTATTATTGCCGCTATCGGCGGAAAAGCCAGAAGAATCACCGTGATTATGCCCATGCTTTATGAGGGCCGCCAGCATAAGCGGGCGGGAAGAGAATCTCTTGACTGCGCTTTTGCTCTGCAGGAGCTGGTGGATATGGGTGTAGAGAATATTATCACCTTTGACGCGCATGATCCGCGCGTGCAGAACGCGATTCCCGTACACGGTTTTGAAAACGTAATGCCTACCTATCAGATGATCAAAGCCCTGGTCAACGCGATTCCGGATATCAGCATAGATAAAGATCATTTGATGATTATCAGTCCCGATGAAGGCGCTATGAGCCGCGGTATTTATTTTTCCTCCGTTTTAGGCGTTGATTTAGGTATGTTTTATAAGCGCCGGGATTATTCGGTTGTGATCAACGGCCGCAATCCCATTGTGGCGCATGAGTATTTAGGCGCCGACGTGTCCGGAAAGGATTTGATTATTGTTGACGATATGATTTCCTCCGGCGACAGCGTTTTGGATTTAGCCGTAAAGCTGAAAGACCTGAAAGCCAAAGATATTTACGTTTGCGCTACGTTCGGGCTGTTTTGTGAAGGCTTGCAGCATTTTGACGATGCCTATGAAAAAGGATATATCCGCAAGGTATTTACCACGAACTCCGTACGCAGTACGCCGGAATTGCTTGCAAGGGAATGGTACTGCAGCGTAGATCTTTCCAAATATATCGCTTATATTACCGATACGCTGAATCATGACGCGTCTATCAGCGAACTGCTGGATCCTTCTACAAAAATCAACAGTCTGCTGATCAAAAAAGGAAAGAGAAAATAAAAAAACGGCCGCACGCGGCCTTTTTATGTTATAATAATAAAAACTTTGGGAGGGTGATACATGGCTCAGGAAAAAAGACACGGCAGACCTGCGCCGAGGCACGCCTCAAAGAAAGATTCTCCGGTGCTTACGGTCTTTTTGATGACAGTCATTTTATTGATGGCCGCATTTTTGATTTATTTTTTTGTGTTCAGTGATAACGGCTTTCTTTACGCGCATACCAGTACGGGGAAATTTGCCGAGGCGCTTGAGGAAAACAATTATCAGGCGGCGGCCACCGTTTGGAAAGATGCCGAGGCAAAAGGCAAACAAGAAACGCTTTGTGAAGAACTTTCGCAGCACTTGCAGAACTATTTCGCCGTTTGCTTTTCTTCGGAGTATACGTCTGATACGTGGACGCTTTACCGGGGACTTGAAATTTTTAAAACCCAAATTGAGCAGCCTGTATACGACAAGCTGCAAGAAATCACCGCGGCATTTTATCGCGACGAATATTCTGAGGAAGAGGCAAAGACCTATTTAAGCCGTGTCGGACGGTTCGGCTTTGCCGACGATATGCTCTCCGAATGTGCCGAAGAGATTAATTATAAGTCCGTATCCGACAAAGCCTATACAGACGGTTCCGCCTACTACAACGCGGGGCAATATCCCGAAGCGGTACGAGAGCTGCGGAAAGTATCCCAACAGGATCAGCAGAAATATGCTTCGGCGCAGCAGTTTCTGACGTACTGTTTAGACGCCTACGGCAAACCGAAACTGGAGCAGGCGCAGCAGCTTTATAACAGCGGAGCCACAACCGGCGCGGCTGAAATTTTAGAAGAACTGCTGGAACTTTTTCCTGATTTTACCCAAGCGCAGGCCTTGCTGGATCAATGCCGCCAATAAAACTCGGCGTACCGGTAAAACAATACTGCCGACTGAATTAGCCGTTGCCATTAAAAATTTATGCAAGCTCTTTGAAAAAGGGCTTGCATTTTTATAATGACTCTTTTTCATTTCAAACTTTTATAAAAACAGGTACGCATCGTCCCGAAACGGGAGAATGTTCAGCGTACTCTCTCTCCCGTTTTGGCATTGATATAAATCACCCAGTACCCTTCATCATGCGGTTTTGCGCAGTCCAAAGGAATCCACTGGCTGTATCCGTCCAAATTTTCCGGAGGTGTCTCACTCCAGGGTTCGGAAAAGCCATAGCATAAGTATAAAGGCTCTCCCTCTTCGTCATAGATAACACCCATAATATAGCGAGCGCCGTCATCATTGACTTTTACCCATCGGGATCCGGGAATTAAAACATTCATTTCTTCTTCCTCGGGATTCTCTTGTAATATTTTTAAAAAAGAATCTTTATTACAATCCCAATACGTATTCGGCTCCACAGAAGAAGCGGGAACCGCCGTCTGCTTCTCTTCCTTATTGTCCGACACAGCGTTTGTTTGCCCTGCCGGGGGTTCGGAGATTTCTTCTGCGGCCGAGATTTCTTCCATGGGTTCTTCGGTATCCGGCGTCGGCACTGCCGTCGAAGGAACCGGAGTTTCAACAGCAATTTGCGCGTTCGGCGTATTTCCCGCTTCTAATTTATTTTGCCGGCAAAAATCAGCTAACAGCTCCCTGTCGTCGCCGTAAGCCAACACCGTATAGGCTTTTCCATCTTCTATAAAAAAGATACCGCATTTTTTTGGTTTTCTGTCCAAAGAAGACGGCAGACAAAGTACCGTCTTTCCGGGAGGGAAAGCGCCGGATACCAGCCCCGCGTCCGTGGCGGCCCACATATATTGACCGCTGCGTGAAATTTTTTGGAAACAAACTGTCATATTGCGATAACCGTTTTCAAATTTAAAAAAGCCTTCTCCGCCGAAGTTATCGTTGCCGTTTAAAACAATCAAACTGTCCGTCATAATTCAACACCTCTGTAAAGCGTATGAAACGGACAAAAGAAATATGTACGTTAGTCAAAATATCCGTTCTTTTGCAAAGTGTTCTTTAAAAATTTTTTCCAAAATCGGAGAATACGACGGTCATTCATTCGTTCGGGATGAAACTGAACCAAAAAGATTCCGTTTCCTTCGGCGGCTTCAGGTACATTGTCACAATACGCCGTCAGTACGAGGGAAGGCGCCGGTCGTTTTACCGCCTGATGATGCGACGAGTTTACGATCGCCTGCGCGCCTAAAATCCGGTGTATCCGCGATCCGGGAACCGTGCGGATCAAATGGCGTGCCTCGCCGCGGTGCTTTTGAGCCTCAGAAAGATCTGTTATCGTTCCGCCCAAAAACGCGTTAATCAGCTGCATTCCGCGGCAAATGCCCAAAACTGCTCTGTTCTTACGCTGCTTAAAAACTTGATGCTCCAAAATGTCCCGATAAAGATCAAAGTCGTGTCCGATTGTTTCCGACGAAAAAAAGACGGGCCACAAGTCTCCGCCGCCGGAAAAAAGAATGCCGTTTGCTTTTTCCAGCTTAGGAATATCCCGCATACGGCTGATAAGAACAGGTTCCAATCCGGCCTGTTTCACCCATTTTATATAGGTAACAGGAATTCTGCCCCGTCGGCAGGTTATTGCTATTTTCATATGATCACCTGCTTTATTCTATGCGAAAAACGATAAGAAGGACTCTGCCGGAAAAAGTTTTTTATAAACAAGCGAAAAAATAATGCCGCATTTTTTCCGCGCAGCGGCTCTCACGCTCATCAAATATCTGTATAAAAAAAATGAAATGCTTTCTTCATTTATTAAGCCGAACTCAATAAAATAACGGCATAGAAAAAACCGCGAACGGGTATGTAGCAACCGGCCGTCGCGGCGTAAAATCCGTAAGCACTATTGATCCGAATCATAAGGATTCCTGTTTTTTCGTTTTTTTGCAAAACGAGGATATTTTTAATAAAATCCTCCGTCATGTTTGTTCTATCGCCTTGTCTTTTTTTATATTGTCCGGCTCAATCTTTTTCAGATAAAATCTGTGCTAAGCGCAAAAAAGTAAAGCGGCGGCGCACATACGGAGCATAAGTAAGAAGACATTCCTTTATCTGTTCAGATAGGCCGATATCGCCGAGGGTACAAGGCGCGCCTACCGCTCGGAGCCACATGCGTATCTGCTCGCCCGAAGGCAAATCCGATAAAATTTTCTTAATTTCTCCAAACGCTCCGAGAAGCTTTTGCGATGAAATCCCGGAAAGAGGATTTTCTTGGTTTTCCTTTAAAATTTCTTCCGCCACAGGTCCGAACACCTTTCGGATCTCCTCTACCGGTAATGCGGTATTTTGCGAAACAGAAATTCCCGATCCGAGTTTTTGCGCCAGCTGTCGGTAACGATCACAGCAAAGTGCCAGACCCACGCCTACCTTTTCCCCATGCAACGCACCGTTGGGTCCGTTAATAATATTCATTTCAATGAAATGGGAAATATGATGCTCCGCTCCGGAAGCCGGGCGTGAATTTCCGGCCATCAGCATCGCGATGCCGGAGAGCACCAGTCCGTACATCAAATTTTCTATGGCTTTGCTCTGCCGCTTTTTTATTCCCTCAATATTAGCAAGAAGCTCTTGTATGGCCTTTTCCTCCAATGCGACGATATGGTCACAGTAATATTCGCCGGTTACCAAATGACTGATTTTCCAATCCGCCAGCGCAGTATATTTACCTAAAAGATCCGCGAAACCCGCATGAATCAACCGTAACGGCGCGTTAACAAGAACCTCGGTATCGGCAGCCATTGCCACAGGGCATACCGCCGGAACCGTATTTTTCGCGCCGCGCAGCGTCATGGCCGCTACCGGCGAAACAAAACCATCCACACTGGGAGCAGTGGGAACGGAAATAAAGGGAATTTTTCGTTTATACGCGATATAGCGGGTTATATCGTGCAGTGTTCCCGCGCCTACAGCCAACAGCAGATCACATGTCTTGGCCAACGCGTTCTCAACGGCTGCCACAGCTTTTTCATCCGCATGCAGATTATTCGGATCTAAACAAACGATCTGCGCAACAGCGCAAAGTGTTTCTACTTTTTTTCCGGCAGCTTCATAAGTGTTTCTGTCACAGATCATACAAATTTCCCGAAAATCGCCTACCTCTTTAATCAAACGCGGCAACTCTTCCAGCGCGCCGGATTTTAAAAGAATTTTCCGAACAGATACCCGATGCGTTTTTCCGCAAGTACAGGAGAACTCCCCCAACAAACCATCAAAACGATTGATTTCCTTTTGTCCGTAATAAGCATTTTCACCGTGCTTACGGAAAAAATGTTTTTCCAGCAGCGCACGGCTAACCTCTTCCGCCTGAGGTGTCAATTGCAGCGTATACACCGCCATTTTCGCGATCTCCTCCAGTACCGCAATATTTTCCACCGCTTTTTTCGGCGTAGCCCCCCAAGCAAACGGACCGTGGCCGGCCGCCAGCACCGCCGGTATTTGTTCATAGAAATTTTCCGAAGTCTCTATGATCACCTTCCCGGTATTTTTTTCATAATCGCCGTTGATTTCCTCCGCTGTCAGCTTGCGCGTACAAGGAACAGCGCCGCAAAAAGTATCGGCATGTGTCGTTCCCAGCGGCGGAATTGATTTTTGCGCCTGTGCAAACGAGGTGGCAAAGGTTGAATGGGTATGCACCACGCCGCCGATTTTCGGAAAATTTCGATACAGCTCAAGATGTGTTTCCAAATCCGATGAGGGACGCAGTGTTCCTTCCACAACTTGGCCTTCCGAATTTACCAGCACAATCTTCTCCGGTGAAAGCTCCTCATAAGGCACACCGGAGGGTTTAATCGCCACAATTCCCGTTTCCCGATCAATACCGGAAACGTTTCCCCAAGTGAAAGTAACCAAGCCGTACTGCGGCAGCATCCTATTGGCTTCATAAACTTTTCGTTTCAATTCTTCAAGCATCGCGTCTTTCTCCTTACCGATTGACATAAATTTGATTATATATATAATAATACACGAAATAAAAAAGTGCAATACATAGCAATAAAAACTGTCCTTTTAAAGCAAACAGAAAGGAGCCAGCACAAGAATGGCACAAAAAATTTATTTGATATTTTCCATCACTCCGTTTAAAACAGGTTCCTTTATTCGGGCAATGACCCGTTGGCAATATAATCATGTAGCAGTGGCGCTGGATAAAGAAATGAAACAAATGTACACTTTTTCCAGATATTATCGATCCGTTCCTCTCTACGGCGGCTTTGTAAGGGATTCTAAAGAAAGGTATATTCACAAAGAAAGAGCCGCTTATGTTAAAATCTGTGAAGTTCCTGTCAGCGACGAAGGCTACCAACTAATAAGAGATTACATCGATGTCATCAATCATCATTCAGCAGACTATATTTATAATATCTTTTCGGCTATGGCCGTACCGTTGAAAAAACGTATCCTGATTCCCAATGCTTTTACCTGCGCTGAATTTGCAATACAAATTCTAAGCATGGCCGGCACCAGTATTGAGCGGGATCGCTTTTATTCCATTGATGAGTTGGTACACTTTTTTGATAAGAATACCGTTTACGAAGGCATATACCGTTTTGAAAATACTCTTCCCGAAAATAATTTCGAAGACAAGAAAGGCTTATGGTTTAATTTAAAACATACAGCCGGAGGAATTAAAGCGTTATTGATACGTTTGCGCCATTTGTAAAAATCATAAAACAGCCTATCCATTTTTTCGATAAGCTGTTTTTTTGCTTTATAAAAAGCAGACCGATAGAATAAAGAAAATAATGATACAAATAATACGGTTTTATGCTGACCAAAATCTGAAAAATATTTTTTAAATACTATCTTTTAAAAAATATTGACTTTTACTTTTAAATATCCTATTATAGTTGCAGAAGATACCGCAAAAAAGCTGCGTTTTTTCAAGAGAAAGAACCGTTGGGGCATGGCAGCTTTATCAAAAACAACCTATTGTTTCGCGGTAAAAAAGAAACGCGCGTCAAAATTTTCCCTCAATATAAAAACGCCTTCCTTAAGCAATTGTCCGCAAAAGTCAATTTTCAAGTCGATGCAAAAAATAAGAAAAGTTAATACAGATCGGTTTTTCAAACAAGAGCTGATAACGCAAGACTTCCAATTTTTCAAATCGCATGAAGAAAGAAGTTACGCAAAATAACGGTCGATTTTTGCGCGTTATGAAAAAATTCCGGTATAACCGAGAAAAAAATAGTTTTAATTAAAAAAAAAAGAAAGGACAAACAACGATGAGCGAACCCATTTTGCGCTGTACCGACGTTACCAAAAAATACGGCGCGCTTACCGCGCTTGATCATTTCAATCTGGAACTGCCCAAGGGTAAAATTATCGGTCTTTTAGGTCCTAACGGAAGCGGAAAAACCACGTTAATGAAGCTGTTGGCAGGCTTGCTGATCCCTACGGCGGGCAAAATAGAAATTGACGGCAAAGAGCCGGGGCAAGAAACTAAAGCCTATGTCTCTTATCTGCCGGATCGGCTGTATTTCAGTCCCTCGGTAACCGTAAACTACTGCCTATCCTTTTTCAGCGATTTTTATGCTGATTTTGACCGGGCGCGCGCAGAAGATATGCTCCGCCTGCTGGCGGTACCGGAAAAGGCGAAACTCAGATCGCTTTCCAAAGGAACAAGAGAAAAAGTACAGCTGGTGTTAGTCATGGCCCGCAAAGCCAAACTTTATCTGCTGGATGAGCCGATAGGGGGCGTGGATCCCGCGGCAAGAGACTATATTCTGAACACCATTGTTCACAATTATCATCCCGAAGCTTCGGTTATCCTCTCAACGCATCTGATACAGGACGTAGAACCGGTGCTGGACGAATTTATTTTTATCAATAACGGCCGTCTGTTTGTACACGATACCGTAAATACCGTGCGCGAACAAAAAGGGATGTCGCTGGATCAATTTTTCAGGGAGGTGTTTCGATGTTTTCCAAATTGCTGAATCATGATTTTATCAATACTCGGCGCTATGGCTTTCCGATACTTTTTTTAATTTTGTGCATGGGCATTTTAGGCTGTGTTTTCTCTTTTTTGTGCATAAAAGTTTTTCCCCCGTCTAATGCCTCAACCGTGCAGATATTTTTCTTTATATCCGGCACCACCTTGCTTTCCCTTAGTATTATCGGTCTATTTGCTCTGTGCGGACTGATGATGATTTTTATGATGATATATTTTTATAAAAATCTGGTCACTGACGAGGCTTATCTGACCTTTACTCTGCCGGTATCTCCCGCGCAAATTCTCTCCTCAAAGCTGTTTACGGCTTTTTTCTGGAATATGATTTCCTGGATAGCCGCCGTTTTATCTTTTACACTGATGCTGCTTCCCGGTTACTTTACGGCATCTCCGGCGTATGAATATCTGCATACTTTATTCCAGTTTTATACTGTCCACCAGTGGATAACCGCCGTTTTATGGCTTATAAACTTCATTATTTCCAATCTCAGCACCATGCTTATGGTTTACGCCGCCATTATTCTGGGCGCCGTCATTGCCAGAAAGCATAAAATCGCCGTGGCGATCGGCTTGGTTTTTGCTGTTTCCGCCATCAAAAGCACCTTTGTGTCATTATTTAATTTATCTTCCACTTTGTTTTATGACGCGCTTTATCTCCAAAACGGCATCTCAAACTATTATGATATAAGTAATATTTTCATGATAATTATCAATGCTGTTTTTTCCATTGTATTTTTCTTTCTTTCCAAATATCTGCTGGAAAAAAAGCTGAATTTAGAATAGCGTTTATAAAAAGAAGTTATTCCTGTGCCCCTACGGAGTGTAATCCGCTGCCGCAAAAAATACTGAGCCCGCAATGTAATCATACATTACGGGCTTAATGATATATCTCTGTGAGCTGTAAAACAAATGCTTACCCTTTGAAAATCTATTGTTTCCCTTTCAACAGCGGCGAGATGCGTTTATATATTAAAAAAGTAACCGCGGCGTCAAGCATATATTTAATAAAATTAAAAGGAATATTGAAAACGGTCAATGCCTGAGCCAAAGAACGTATGGAAGGCATAAAAACACGGTAAGCGGCCAAAATGGCTTCCATGGACATAAAGTTCGTATAAAAAGGATATGTGATAAAATAATTGACCGGCAGGCTGATGATCGCCGCGCTCAGCGCGCCCGCCGCGGCTCCGATCAGCGCGCCTTTCTTGCTCTTGTTTTTTTTGTATAGGATTCCCGCGGGCAGCACAAACGCGATCCCCAGCAAGAAATTCGCCAATTCCCCCACGCCGCCGGTAGAAGTATGCATCAAATGAATTAAATTTTTTAAAAGGCATACCGCTGCGCCCCAAAGCGGTCCGGCCGCGAACGAAGCAATCAATGCCGGGAGCTCGGAAAAATCAAGCTTGATAAACGACGGCATGATAAAGGAAACCGGCATCTCCAACAGCATCAGCACATAAGCAATGGCCGTAAAGATCCCCGTCAATACAAGTTTTCTGGTATTTTTCATAAAAATCCCTCCGTTTTTTCCTCGAAGCGGGCGGCGATAAAAAAATCCCCCGAAGAGCCTTCAGGGGACGCAAAAAAAGCATCGCAGAGAATTTCTTTTATCCGGACTGTACCGTCGGTAACGGAATCTCACCGTTTCTGCTTTCGCTCGCGGACTTGTGGTCTAAAACCCATTACCGCCGGTGGGGAATCGCACCCCGCCCCGAAATCTCGCCTTTATTATATAACCGTTAAAAAGAAGCCGTCAAGCACTTTTTACACGTTAAAGCGGAACAGCGTAATATCTCCGTCCTGCATTACATAATCCTTACCCTCGGAGCGCACAAGACCGTGCTCGCGGGCCGCGGCATAGGAGCGATACTTCATAAAATCATCATACGCCACGATTTCGGCGCGAATAAAACCGCGTTCAAAATCCGAATGAATTTTTCCCGCCGCCTGCGGCGCCTTGGTTCCTTTGGTAATGGTCCATGCTCTTACCTCAGGCTCACCGGCGGTTAAAAAAGAAATCAACCCCAGCAGCTTGTAGCTTGCCCTTACCAAACGATTCAGTCCGCTTTCCTCCAGGCCGTACTCTCCCAAAAATAACTCCCGTTCCTCCGGCTCCAGCTGCGTAAGTTCTTCCTCAATGCGGGCAGAAATCGTCAATACCTGATCGCCGTCCTTTTCCGCCAAAGCCATAAGTTTTTTCACGTTTTCGGGCGTTTTTGAAATATCCTCCTGCGAAATATTGGCCGCATACAGGATGGGCTTGGTGGTCAAAAGGAAAAAGCTCTGTGCAAGCTGTTTTTCTTCCTTGGTCATTTCCATAGCGCGCACGGGCTTTTCGCTTTGCAGCTGCCCGATCATCCGCTGCAGCAGCTCTACCTCAGCCTGCGCGTTTTTATCATTGCCCCGAGCGGCCTTCTGCGCCTTTTCCAGTCTCTTTTCACAGGTCTCAAGATCCGCTAAAATCAGTTCCAAGTTGATCGTTTCCACATCGCGCACAGGATCAATAGAGCCATCCACATGAATGATATCCGCGTCTTCAAAACAGCGTACCACATGCACAATCGCGTCGACTTCCCGTATATGCGAAAGGAACTTGTTCCCCAGTCCCTCCCCGCGGGACGCCCCACGGACAAGACCGGCGATATCCACAAATTCAATATACGCCGGCGTGATTTTCTGCGGATGATAAATTTCCGCCAATTCGTCCAGCCGCCGATCCGGTACGGCAACAACGCCCACATTGGGTTCAATGGTGCAAAACGGATAGTTGGCCGCCTCAGCACCGGCATTGGTGATCGCATTAAACAGCGTGCTTTTGCCTACATTCGGCAGACCTACTACGCCTAATTTCATAAAAAGCCTCCTTATGCGTGCTTTAAAAGCGCACAAAAAAATTTACAACGCCTGTATTATAATATAAAACCGCATAAATAGCAAAGAATTATTTGACCAAAACCCGTTTTAGGTGTAGAATGAAGTCAAAATTTAATGCAGAGTAGATGGTATGCGCTGAAGCAATGTCAAAAGCCGCGAAAAAGGCGGAGGGGAAACACCTTTTGCAGCAGGGGCAGCGCTTCTTAGTGTTACGGGATGGGAAGTTGCCCGTAAACAAGAAACGGATTTTCCGTTTGTGATATACCATTGCATCCGCTGCAAAGGATGCCATTACTCTCCTTAAAGCAAACGGTCCGCCGAAAAGGCGGACGTAATGAAAGGAGATTTTTTTGTGGAGCAAAAAAAACAAAGTATATTTTCATCGGTGTATTGGGTACAGGCGGCAAAAGAGCTGACAAACGTACGAATTCTGATCTTTACAGCCTTAATGATCGCCCTGCGTGTGGCTTTAAAATCCACTCAGATTCCCGTTGTACCCAATCAACTGAATATCGGCGTAGGTTTTTTAGTAAACGCGCTGGGCGCCATGACTTTCGGACCGGTCGTTGCCATTATCGCCGCGGCCATCAGCGATACGGTAGGCGCTTTTCTCTTTCCTTCAGGCGGTTATTTTTTTCCGTTTATTTTTGTGGAAATTGCCGGATCGCTTATTTTTGCCCTGTTTTTCTATAAAAGAAAGGTTACCATTCCCCGTATTATTTTGGCTCGTTTGGCCGTAGTTGTCGCGTGCAATTTTATTTTAAATCCCATGATTATGCGCGTATATATCGGAGAATCGTATCAATTGATCACGGTGCTGCGCGTAGTAAAAAATATCTGTATGTTCCCTGTGGAATGTCTGCTGCTAATCCTGTTCTTTCAGGCCATACTTCCGGTTTTAAAGATAACCGGATTTTACCGGGAAGAAATTGTGCCGTTAAAGCTGAGCCTGTGGAAAATTATTCTTTTAGCGCTGATTTCCATTCTGGCGGTAGCCGCCTTTATGTTCTATCGGGAAATCACTAAACCCGGAACTTTCCCTTTTTTAAATTTTATTCACTGACTCTCTTTGTTTGCAGCGCGGTATTTTCCGCAGAGATAAAAAAGCGGCTATCCGCCGCTTGAACCAACTTCAATAAACTACAGAGAAATTCCCGATTCCCCGTTTTTCAGCGGTGCTCTTGCAAAAGCCCCCCGGAAAACCGATTTCTCGCATGTCAAAAAAACAAAAAACTTTGCTCTGCAGCAAAAGATTTTTGCTTGACGGTAGGGCTTGAGGCTGTTTCTATGGTTAAAAAATCATAGAAACAGTCTCTTTTGTTCCGCAGCTTAAAAATTACACGCGGCAAATTTCCGTCCTGCCCGAGAGATTCGTTACCCGTCGCGTTTTTTTATACTGCTCTTCTTCCCACCTTTTGCCGCGATCCCGTCTTCCCCCAAGCCGATGTTCTATTTTCGCTCATCATTAAAATTGCTTTTCCTCATAGAAAAAACATCCTTTTGCGGATCCTTTCAGGGAACGCGAGATGCGGTATTTTTCCAAACTTTTCAAGCATCTTATCGACGTTAAAGATAATCATGCATATCAGAAACAAGCTGTTCTTCCGAATGAATCAGCCGTTTGGTAATATCCTTTGATTTTTCGTCGGCCGCCTGATAGCGGTTTAAATATTTATACAGTGATTTTACGCCCATATTACAGCCGTCTGTCATCAAATCGGCAATCGTTTCATCCGAAGCATCCGCGGCCAGTTTCATATGTGTTTTCATCCAGGACATACTTTTTGCCACCGGATTGGGATCTTTGCCGTCATCCTGATAATCCTTTAAAAGCGCTTGAATTTCACGGTCCAGATGTTCATGCTCCGTCTTACAGTCTTCCATCCGCCTGCGAAAAGATTTTGCCTGAATCCGCTCTAATACCTCATCGATTGAAGAAACACCCATCTTTACGCCCGCGTCACATTCCCGCAGTAATTTTATCGTATCCTGCTCAATCATTACTATGCAACCTCCTTTTTTCTTAGTATGCGCGCATCGATCCGGAATATTCAAACCGCGACGCTTTTAAAAAAGAATCGTTTCCCTGCCGTGCAGACGAAAAACACGCGAAAAATTACCGATGTTTTTTCATAGCTTTCCAGAAACCGTTATAGGTTCGATATCCCACACGCTTTCCGATTTCCGAAAGCGACAGTTCACTTTCGCCCATCAGTAATTTTGCCGCTTCAATTCTCCGCGCGGCGATCTCCCGGCGGAAACTTCTTCCGGTATATTGCATGACCACCCGCTCGGTCTGTTTTTTACTTAAATGCAATTCTGACGCAAGCCGGCAAAGAGCCGTTTCCGAAGCATAATTTTGTGAAAAAAACTCATCAATCAAAAAACCGCGGTCACAAATCGGTTTTGTTTTTCGCGCGGGCGCGTCCGTCACCGACGCGCAAAAAAGAGAAAGGAACGCTTTCACGCGATCGGTCATTTCGCCCGGTTTTAATACGGAAATCGCCGAAAAAACTTCTAAAATCAAGTTTGGGGAAAGATGTGCTTGCCGAATTTCGTCTGTTCCCTCCAGTCCTTCCAGCTGAAAAGCCGTATGAAGCGTATTTTTTTCGCTTTGTATACAAAAATGAAACGTATTTCCGGGGACAAGCAGCAAGTCGCCTGCCTTCAATACAATATGCCGGTTCCCCGCCAAATAACGCTGGCCTCCCTCTGCTACGATATGAAGTTCCGGATAAAGATGCCGGTGAAAAGCGGAGGCGGTTTTATGGAAATTGTAAAATCCATGCTGCATATAGATTTTTACGGGTTTTTCTCCCACATAAACGACCGTTTCGGTATTCATTGGATTTCCTTTCTGTTTTGATGTTCTGTTTCGCGCGGCCCTATATTTCCCGAAAAGACATATCCTGATTAAAAACGTCCCATCAATATATTGCCGTGCCTTGGGTTCTATGCTATGATATTTTTAACATGATAAAAAAGCAGTAAGTTATTTTTATAGTGTAGCATAAAGCCTTTGATCTGTAAATATGCCTTCAAGAAAAGGCTTGAAAGGAAGAAAAATAATGAAAATTGAATTGATCGGGGATCTGAAAATTGTGCAAAGCAACCCTAACAGCATACATTCTTATTTTGGCTGGCCGACTGCCGCGAGGCTGAAAAATGGAAAAATCGCGGTAGGAAGCTCTGGGTTTCGTTTGGCGCATATTTGTCCGTTTGGGAAAGCCGTTCTATCCTACAGTGAAGATGAAGGCAAAACATATACCGCGCCGGCTGTAGTGATCGATACCCCTCTTGACGACAGAGATGTCGGTCTTACCCCTTTTGGCAAAAGCGGTTTGATTTTCACCTCCTTCAATAACACCGTAGCGTTTCAGCGCGCGTATGCCGGCGCGTATGCGAACGCGTACCTTGACGGCGTAACACCTGCGCAGGTTGAAAAATTTCATGCCTCGGAATTTTGCATCAGCTATGACAACGGAATCACGTTCGGCCCCCTTTATCATTCGCCTGTTACTTCACCGCACGGACCTATTGAGCTTTCCGACGGAACGATCCTCTGGGTAGGAAGGACTTTTCAAAGCGCGGAATTTCCTGACGAGGATATTGTAAAAGCTTACCGCGTTCATCTCGACGGCACCATGCAGTATCTCGGCAAGATTGCCAATATTGTCCATAACGGAATGTCCTTACTTTCCTGTGAGCCGGATATCCTGCAGCTTCCTGACGGAAAAATTCTCTGCCATCTGCGTGTACAGTCGGAAAATTTGTTTTATACGACTTATCAATCGGAATCCACCGACGGCGGCAAGACCTGGACGGCGCCGCACGCTGTTCTTTCGCCCAAAGGAGGCGCTCCCGCGCATCTGATGCTCCACTCCTCCGGCGCGGTGATTTCCACTTACGGCTATCGGGAAGCGCCGTTCGGCGTCCGCGCCATGTTCAGCTTTGACGACGGAAAGACGTGGGATACGGATCATGTCCTTTTTGATAAAGGTACAGACTATGATCTGGGATATCCTTCCACAGTTGAAACGCAAGACGGTTGTCTTTTAACGATATTCTATGCCCATTATCCCAACAAAACGGATCCCGCTGTTATTCTTCAGCAGAAATGGAGGTTTGAAAGAAATTGAAATTTACCGGAATTATGCCGGCGCTTGTTACGCCGCTTCATGACGATGAAAGCATTGATGTTCCCGTGCTTCACGCGCTTCTTGAGCATCTGCTTTCTCTGGGCGCAGACGGTTTTTATATCGGAGGCGCTACGGGGGAGGGACTTTGTCTTACTCAGCAGGCACGGGAAGTTTTAGCGGAAGAATCCGTAAAATACATAGCCCATCGTAAGCCTTGCATCATCCATGTGGCCTCCACTGATTTTAAAGAAGCAATCGCCTTGGCCCGGCAGGCAGAGCGTGTGGGAGCCGATGCGGTTTCAGCAATTCCCCCGCTGTTTTTTCCTTACGATGAAGCGGATGTTTATCAGTATTATAAAGCGTTGGCCGACGCGGTGCACATTCCCGTAATGATCTATTTTAATCCTTCGGCAGGGTTTCATATCACGGCGAAAATCGCGGCGCATTTCTTTGAAATCGATAATGTCACCTCCATTAAATGGACAAATTCGGATTTTTTTGAAATGATCCGTCTAAAAGACATGACGCACGGAGAAATGAATATCATCAACGGTTCAGATGAGGTTCTTTTAATGGGATTGGCCGCCGGAGCCGACGGCGGAATCGGAACTACCTATAATTTTCTTCTGCCGTGTATAAAATCCATTTACGATTCTTTTCGTGCCGGAGATTTAAAAGCTGCCCGGGAAAGTCAATATCTTGCCGACCGAATCATGTCTCCGCTGTTTCAATACAGCCTGATTCCGGCGGTAAAGGCAATTCTGGAGCGTTCCGGATTTGCCGTGGGAAATGCGGCGTTTCCGATGAAACGCTATACGGAAGAAGAAAAAGACAAAATTTTTGCCGATATGCTTGCCGCCGGATTCACGCCTGAAAAAACACCGCAAAAATCATAGCCGTTCATAAGAAATATTGTTCGTACAAAAGGGCGAAAAAGCAACGGAAGAAAAAAACGCTAAGATCAGAGGAAATTTAAATTTTCAAAGCAAACAGAAAGCACCTTAACGGCTTGAACGCTATATTGAGCGAGCGTCAAGCCGTTTTTTACTTTTCTTTCCGATTTTCACCGGTTTGTTATGCGTGCGGTCTGAAAATTTTTCAGCCCCCGAGCAGAATGGATGGACGCGGTAACTCTAAAAATATTCTCCGAAACCGGTCTTGTATTTCCCTTTCCTATATGATACAATGAGCGAAAATACGAGTGATCCGGCAAAACCGGAAAAAGGGAGAATACGATATGGAGCGGGATATTCAAATTTTAAGAGCGCTGGCCGTTCAATATATGCTTTTGGCCTATAAAGCGGAAGAAGAGCACCTATGGGAATTACACGCGGATCTGAATGATTTATGCCCGCGGCGTCCCATTGTGCTGATTCATGAGCTGCCGTGGCATGAACTGAATCAGGATGGCTCTCTGACCCTGCAATGTCAGGATCCGGACTACCGGAAAGCAGAGGATTATCTCCGCAAAACTTTATTTCAGCAAAAATATTTCCCAGCAGATATGCTGGTAAAAGCCTATCTTCCGGTAGAGAAAACAATCCGTACCTCGGGAATCGGCGTGGAGGTAAAGGAAGAAACATTGGCCGTAGATAAGGAAAACCAAATCGTATCGCACAGATATGAAAATCAGTTTCATTCCATAGAGGACGTGGAAAAGCTTCATAATCCGGTCATTTTTTATGACAGAGAGGATTCTCTGCGCCGGTTTGAGAAAATCAGTGAAGCGGTTGCGGATATTGTGCCGGTAAAGCTTGTCGGTGAGGATACCGGTTATGGGCTGGGACATAAGGCATGGGATATCATCGCAAGCTTCATGAGCGTGAACGATCTGCTGTACGCGCTGATCGATGAACCGGAGATGATGCACGCGCTGGTGAAAAAGCTTACGGATATCTTTTTGGATACCGTTCGGCAATACGAGGAACTGAATCTTTTGAATCCGGACAGTACTTACTGCCATTGCTCCGCGGCGGCTTCAAGAACCTTAAGGAACAATCTGCCGGCGGACGGTCAAGTAAAAGCGCGTCATGTATGGGGACGGGGTCTTGCGCAAATTCTTGCAACAGTCTCCCCGGCTATGCATGAAGCCTTTGAAATCGAGCACGCGAAAAGAGCCATGGAACCTTTCGGCCTTGTATATTACGGCTGTTGCGAGCCTTTGGATACCAAAATAGATATTGTACGTAAGATTCCCCATCTAAGGAAAATATCCATTACGCCTTGGGCGGATATCCATCGGGCGGCGGAAACCATCGGAAAAAATTATGTGATTTCCGCAAAGCCAAACCCGGCTAATCTGCCTTACGCCGCTTCTAATCCGGAATTGATTCGTAAAGAAATCCGAACGATTCTGGACGCCTGCCGCAAAAACGGCTGTCCCTGCGAACTTTTGTTGAAGGATATCAGCACGACCGGAAAAAATTTGGAAAATCTGATTGTTTGGAACCGCATTGCCAAAGAAGAAATCTTTTCTTGACTTTTCCTCATCCGCTTTCCGCCCAAGTGTTTTCTTTTCGCGTTTTTAACCGTCTGTGGGGACTGCTTTTTAAGCGGCCCCGATGATGGCTCCATCCCCTATTTGTTTTTTTCGCGGCGTACCGCCGCGTCAAACTGTAGGCGAACCTGAAAATTGATTTTTTGCGGCGTTCAGCCGCATTTTGTTTTTCCGGCGGCAGGCGGAAAAAACTGCATAGGCATATAAATGAAAAAACGCTTGATAAGCGGTCTTTCAAAGACACGGCGGGAATACTGATGAAGCTAAAATCCGAAATTCAACGATTTTCAAGCCGGCGGCATCCCTAAGAGTGTTAACTTTATCCACACACTCTCTCGGCGTTGCCGACGTTCCGGCAGATACAAAACTCCGCGCGGCAAGCGAGATTCAAGCCTTGTTTAAATTCGCTCGGCGCAAACAAAATCCAACGGCAAAATATTTTTAAAGGAAATGAAAATCAACTCCGTATCCGCCAATCGGTTTTTAAAAGCAGCCGTTTGAATCCTCAAAACAAAAAGCGGACTTCTAAAACAAATAAAAAAGGTACTTCAGAGTGTCCAAAAAATCATACGGCTAAAAAACAAAAAAATTTCCTCCGTGTTTTAAGGGTATAGGATACCGGACAACCCTCCGGAAGAGGAATTCCAAAAGAGCTCAGCAGGAGCATAAATCGTGTTAGCGGGATGTTTTACGGTGGAGAAATCCTGCTCCCGACGCAATGCATAAAAATTTTGCTCTTTCTCCCTGTTCACAAACAGGTTTTTCCACAGGCTGTGAAAAAAAGTTCTTTTTTCCGTTTTTATTGAAAATATCTTCCGTTCTTTTTTATACATTTTCCCGCAATCCGTTGATAAAAAATCAAGGATAAAATTTTGATTAAAAAATAATCTGTTCGGTTGATAAAATCGAATAGATTCCTTAAAACCGGTATTGCATTTGTGTTTGATATATGTTACAATGAACAAAAAATATGGCTGAAAAAGGCGTACAGCCAGCCAAACGGAGGAAAGAAACATGTTATATAAAAAAAAGTCGGCACCGGAACTCACGCAGGAACTGTTTGAAAATCCCACAGCGGAATTTCGGGGCGCGCCTTTCTGGGCTTGGAATACGAAACTCAAGGATGAAATGCTGCTGAAGCAAATCGAAATCTTTAAGCAAATGGGCATCGGCGGATTCCATATGCATGTGCGTTCGGGAATGGCTACGGAGTATTTAAGCGAAGAATTCATGCGCTTGATCCGTTTGTGTGACGAAAAGGCCAAAAAAGAGAATATGCTCTGCTGGCTGTATGACGAGGACCGCTGGCCGTCGGGCGCGGCAGGAGGCATCGTCACTAAAAATTATCGATACAGAAGCCGCTCTCTTGTCTTTGATTCTGCCGATCCGCACAACCGTAAAAATTTTGCCGAAACTTTTGAGGAATTCTGCCGCATGGCAGATAACGGCCAAAAACCCTGCGGATATTTTATAGGACGGTATGCCGTTACCTTTGATGAAAATAAATTCATGAAAGATTACCGCCGTCTGAAAAATGACGAGGAGTATGCGGGAACCGTTTGGTATGCCTATATTTCGGTAAGTGAAGATAACCCCTGGTATAACGGGCAGGCCTATCTGGATACCCTGAATAAAAAAGCCGTTGAAGAATTCGTGCGGGTAACCTATGACAGCTATTATAAAGCCGTGGGCGAAGATTTCGGAAGCAGTATTCCCGCCATTTTTACCGATGAGCCTCAGGTTCCGCGGCATAGCTATTTTAAAATTTCCGGTGATCAAGGATATATCACCCTTCCCTTTACCGATGATTTTGAAGATACCTATCGCGCTGTTTACGGCGAAAGTCTGCTGGATAAAGCTCCGGAACTGGTATGGGAGCTGCCCGACAGCGGCTGCGCGCTTACCAGATACCGTTATATGGATCATATGTGTGAGCGCTTTGTTTCGGCCTTTGTAGATACCATCGGTCAATGGTGCATGGAGCATAATATTGCTTTTACCGGCCATATGATGCAGGAACCGACGCTCAGCAGCCAAACAGACTCTTTGGGCGAAGCCATGCGCTGCTACCGTAATTTTCAGATTCCGGGCATGGATCTTTTATGCGACCGCGTAGAACTGACCACCGCTAAACAAGTGCAGTCGGCGGTGCATCAGTACGGCAGAGAGGGAATGCTCTCAGAGCTTTACGGTGTTACCGGCTGGGCCTTTGATTTTAAAGGGCATAAGCGGCAAGGCGATTGGCAAGCGGCTTTGGGCGTAACCGTGCGCGTACATCACTTGACCTGGGTATCCATGAACGGAGAAGCCAAGCGGGATTATCCCGCCTCTATCGGCTATCAATCCCCGTGGTACCGGGAATACCGTTATATTGAAGATCATTTTGCAAGACTATATACCGCTTTGACCCGCGGTACGCCGCAGGTTCGCGTCGGCGTGATTCATCCGGTAGAAAGCTTTTGGCTCTACTGCGGACCTAATGACAAAACAGCGCTGCGCCGGCAGTATTTGGACGCGCAGTTTGATCAGCTGACAAAAGCATTGGTTTACAGCGGTATTGATTTTGATTTTATTGCCGAATCGCTCTTCCCCCAGCTTTGCAAAACGGTATCCAATCCCATTACCGTGGGAGAAATGAAATATGACTGTATCGTTGTTCCGGTGATGGAAACCATGCGCGCGACTACCCTGGAGCGTCTGGAGGCCTTTGCCAAGGCCGGCGGAAAGGTAATTTTGGTTGGAAAATCGCCGATATATATTGACGCAATCCCTTCCGAGGCAGCGGCAAAAGCGGCAAAGAACTGGAAACAGCTGGACGTGGATTACACGGCTCTGGTTTCCGCCTTAGAGGAATTCCGTTTTGTTGATTTTACCAATATGGATACCGGTGTGCGCTGCGGTAATTTTGTACACCAGCTGCGTAATGACGGTGAAAATAAATGGCTGTTCTTCTGCCACGGTGAAAACATGGAAGAGCGGCAGGGTTATGTTTCCGCGCTCTATTGTGAAAACGTGATGCTTACCATAAACGGAGAGTATGATCTGACTGAATACGATACGCTTACCGGCGCCGTTTATACGCCCGGCTACCGTATCAAGAACGGAAAAACCGTTTTAACGCGCACTATGTTTGCGCAGGACAGTCTGCTGCTGAAGCTGACGCCCGCAAAGGGAGAAAAACTGGTAGAAAGCAACGCGCCTGTACGGCCTATGCCGCAGGGCGTTAACGATGTGATCATAAGCAAACCCAGCGCCAAAGTGGTGATGGACATTTCCGCTGCCGATACCCTATCGGTAAAGGATATGGTAGAATACACCTTGGATGAACCGAACGCGGTATTGCTGGATCAGTGTGAATACGCCTTTGACGGGGAGCCCTATCAAGGTCAGGAGGATTCCCTGCTGGTGGCCGATATCGGCAGAAAGCGGTTCTTTGCCAAACATCAGGGTCAGCGTATCGTTCAGCCTTGGGTAGAAATTCCCGAAGATGTGCAAAAGGATTTAAAAACACATACGGTAAAAAGAAGATTCCGCTTTACCAGTGAAATCATCCTTGAAAACGCGCATTTGGCTTTGGAACTTGCGCAGCAGGCAACCATTTGGATAAACGGCCGCCAGATTTCCAATCAAACCGACGGCTGGTATGTGGATGAGTGTATCCAAACCGTACCGCTTCCCGTATTGCAGCCGGGAGAAATTATCATTGAAGTGGAAATTCCCTTTGAACTGCGCAGCTGCACGGAATGGTGCTATTTCCTGGGTGATTTCGGCGTAACGGTGCAGGGAAAATTTGTTACCGTAACAAAAAAACCCGAAAAGCTTGCCTTTGGCGACGCGGTTCATCAGGGACTGCCGTTCTATACAGGCAATATTACATACCATACCGCTTATACCGAACCCATAGGCGCCCAGCGCACACTGCAAATTTCCCAGTACGGCGGCGCGCTTGTCAAGGTAAGCGTTGACGGAAATGCACCGCAGATTGCGGCGTTAGCTCCCTATTGCGTTTCCTTAGGCTTTATGGAAAAAGGAGAGCATTCAATAGACATCACCGTGTTCGGTACCCGCGTCAACGGCTTCGGTCCCATTCATAACAATGTGCCGAATTATCCCTATCTGGGTCCGAATTCATGGCGTACGCATCATTCGCCCCTGTGGTCGGATGTCTATCAGCTGCGTTGTACCGGTCTGTTGAACGCGCCCACCGTTTACTGAGCAATAACGCCGCCCTTGAGGACGCAGATCAAGAAAAACAGGCTAAAAAAGCCGCGGAGGATTTATGAAAAAAATTATTACAATAAAAAATCTGCGTAATTTTGCTTACTGCAATCATGAAATCTGCGCAAAGCCGATTCGGGGTATGGTCATCTTGTTTTTCGGTTTAGGCGGCAGTAATATGTATAACGAGGAAACGGAAGAAGGCCGGAAATATGCCGAAAAAGGAATTTTGTACTTAGTTCCGTATCAAAACCCTTGGGCTTGGATGAACAAGCAGACGGCAGACTATACAAACGAACTGGTAGATGTACTGTTCAAAGAATATGATCTTCCCGAAAATTTACCTATCGTCTCCACAGGCGGAAGTATGGGCGGATTATGCGCCTTGGTATATATGGTTTATGCAAAACACACCCCCTCCGCCTGTGCGGCGATTTGTCCGGTATGTGATTTACCCTATCATTATACCGAGCGTCCCGACCTTCCCCGCACACTGTACAGCGCTTTCGGCACATATGACGGCACGATGGAAGAAGCTCTGCGCTCCGCTTCTCCTTTGCATCTTGTCCACCGTATGCCGGTTGTATCTTCTTACTATCTTTTTCATTGTGAAAAAGACCGGGCGGTCAACAAGCAAAAGCACAGCGACCGCTTTGTTGAAAAAATGCAGCCCAATCATACGATTACCTATTACACTGTTCCCGAAAAAGGGCATTGCGAGTTGACGGAAGAAATCAAAGCGGTATATGAAGACTGTATTTTGAAGTCGATAGACAAAAATTTTATTTCTTAACGCAAAAATACGCTGAAAAACACAGCAGAAGGTGAACCCTATGCCCAAAAGAGATCGATTCTTATATATATTGGAAATCTCCGCCGGGGTTTTGCTTGCCGCGGCGGTAGCCGTGCTGTGTATATTGCTGATAAAAAGCAACAGACAAGTGCCGAGCATTACCCTCAACGGCAATGATATCATCCATCTGGAGGTGTTTGACCGTTACGAGGATCCCGGCGCCGTAGCCGTATTGGGAAACCGAGATATCACAGAAGAAATTTTGATATATGATAACGTAAACACCAAGATTCCGGGCGAATATGAAGTAAATTACACGGTAGAATATAAAGGAAAAAACTATATCCGCAAGCGTTTGGTAACAGTAAGCGATCTTACGCCGCCGCTTCTTACGCTGGAGGGGGAATCTGTGATCACGGTTTCGGCGCGGGAGCAATATACGGAACCCGGGTTCCGTGCCAGAGATAATTTTGACGGCGATATTACCCCCAATGTTACCATACGCTATGAATCCTGTGACGCCGGATTTACGGTGATTTATTCCG
The DNA here is from genome assembly GCA_905200615.1 of uncultured Selenomonadales bacterium. GTDB lineage: Bacteria > Bacillota > Clostridia > Christensenellales > QALW01 > UMGS1322. The sequence goes on from CAJKLB010000003.1 coordinate 26,180, forward strand.
TTGCCGACAGCAGCGGAAACGAGACGCAGAAAGTGCGGCAGGTTCTCATTCAGGATACCGAAGCGCCCGTGTTGACGCTTAAGGGAAGCCGAACGATTACGATAGAGTATAACGGAACCTATCAAGAGCCGGGGTTTACCGCCTTTGATAATGCCGACGGCGATCTTACCGACCGCGTACAGATCAGCGGCAATGTAAATACGGCTGTAGCCGGTATCTATATAATAGAATATACTGTAACCGATGACAGCGGAAACACCGCGGTGCAGCAGCGGCAGGTTACAGTAAAAAGGAGTCAGGAAGTACCGTCGGGACAAAACCGGGTATATCTGACCTTTGATGACGGTCCCAGCGCTGCGGTTACCACAAGGATTCTGGATATTTTGGCAAAGAACAATATAAAAGCAACCTTCTTTATTGTCAATTTTTCAGATTCCGATGCCCGGCTGATTCAGCGCATGGCCGAGGAAGGCCACACCATTGCCATTCACGGCTATTCCCATGATTACGCGAAAATCTACGTGTCCGAAGAAGCGTTTATGGAAAATGTAACGGCTTTGCGGGAGAAAATTTACGCGCTTACCGGGGTGGATTCGGTTATCCTGCGTTTTCCCGGCGGCAGCAGTAATACGGTAAGCAAAAACTACAATGAAGGAATTATGAGCCGGCTGACGAAGCTTGTGGAAGAGCAAGGCTATACCTACTTTGACTGGAATGTTTCCAGCGGGGACGCCGCGGCAAAAAAAGCTTCGGCCGCGCAAATCGCCGCGAATGTCAAAAACGGGCTGAAAAAAGGCAGAAACAATGTGGTGCTGATGCATGACGCAGCGACAAAGACGACGACCGCCGACGCGCTGCAGGAAATTATTGATTACGGAAAGGCAAACGGTTATACCTTTTTGCCCATTACAGAGGAAACGCCCGCGATTCATCATAGCGTAAACAATTAGCAGAAACATGCCTGCTATCACAAAATACAACGGGCGGCAAATATACTGCCGCCCGTTTCAAATTTTTTATAACCCCTTTTTTCGCAGCGGTAACACCGGGCGATAGCATCCGCAACCGGCAGCGTGTCAAAAAGGTTGCGCAAAATGTTTTCGCTCGCCTTTTTCAAAAGGCGATAGGGCAGCGGGGCAAGGCCATGCCCCCGAAGAGAACGAAATCCTACTAAAAAGAGTGCGGGAGAAGCGGTAACTGTCCCACGATATATAAAAGTTGTACCGATTCACAAACAGGTTTTTCGACAGACTGTCGCGGCGGTAACGCCGTCTTTTACGTTCCCCCGGCGCGCCGGAAAACAGACCGCGCATCGCTTGAAAGCATACAGATCGAAAGAACAGCGTACGATGCGAAAAATCTTGACTTGTTGACCCAAAGATTTTCTTAAGCCCTATCCATTTTTTCATCATCAGAGCGTTTGCCTGCCGCCTATGATTTTTTGCTCCGCCGGCGTAATGCTCAAAAGTCTGTCGATTCTGTAAAATATTCGGGATGCAAATGAATGCTGTCTGATTCCGTTATTGAGCGAACAACGCGGCAGGGGGAGCCAACGGCCAAACTATGCGGAGGAATATCCCTTGTAACAACGGAGCCGGCGCCGATCACACACCCCTGGCCGATCGTTACATTAGGGCATACCGTCACGCCGCCGCCAAGCCAGCAGTTATCTCCGATGAAAATAGAGCCCGCTCGTTCCAAATTCGTCATGCTGCCCGTTTTTTTGTTATAAAACGCGTTGCGCTCCTGATATCGCAAAGGATGTATCGGGGTTAACAGGGATACATTGGGACCGATAAAAACATTTTTGCCTATCGTGACCTTTCCCTCGTCAAGAACCGTAAAATTAAAATTGGCAAAGCTGCCTTCCCCCATAGAAATATGCGTGCCGAAATCAAAATAAATCGGGCCTTGCAAATATACGTTTTTTCCGCGGTTCGGCATCAGCCGGCTCAGAATTTTTTGCCGTTCTTCTTCATCGGCCTCCGTAGTATCGTTATACGCCTTGCAGAGAATATGAGCCCGAGTCCTTTCTTCCGGCATTCCCTCGCAAAAAGGATCGTATATTTTTCCGGCAAACATCTTTTCTTTTTCCGTCATTTTCATTCTCCTTGATCGTTTTTTGTTTCATTATACCATTATAAAAGCATAATTTCAACAGAACCAAAAATTACGCAAAGCAAAAAATTCCATACCGGGGATATAAAAAGAGGTGTTCGGAAAAGAGCACCTCTTATTCATTTCTGTGTTCTGTTTTACGGAACGAACAGCGTACAGCCTGCTTTCTTAAAATCTTCGATTTTTTTTCGTATCAAAGCCGGTTCTACCTTAAAATAGGCGGCCAAACAATCAATACACAAAAAGGTTTCCGCACCGCGGTTAATCAATTTTTTTGTCGCTCCGATATCGTCATTTACAAGCGTTTTACCGCAGCGGCTGCATTTATCGGTTGACAATGCTGCACCTTAAGAATTTACAGGAATGCGCGTCTACCGAGGGGAACAGAATCTCATCCTTAATGATTCCCAAATCTTCGCCGGACCAAAGATCGCGCGCTTTTATCGCCTTATTGCTGGCCACATCAAGACCGATATCCGCTAAATGCAGCGTTCCGCGGCAGGCACTGTCATAGGGGTTGACGATCAAAATAGCAATATCGCCGCCTTCAAGGAATTTTACCCATGTATCGCAGCCGTAGTGACCGGCTCTGAAAGGCTGGCGGCCCGCAGGATCCTGATTGATGGCAATTACGTCTTTATTCATTAAAATTTGTTTTGTCATCTCATCCATATCACGGATATCGCAGCCGATAATCAGCGGAGAATTAAACATGGCCCAAACCGAAAAATGGGTACGGTACTCTTCATCCGTACAACCGGTAACACCCGCCAGTCCGCGGCCGTGCATTCCCACTACCATCATATCCATGTCATTAAAGCATCCCTGGCCGTTATAAGGCTGAAGAGGAACATTCAAGTCATAGATCTCTTTAATTTTTTGCCAGCAATCGGTAATATCCCCGGTAGAACGCCATATATGCGCGCCGGTGGATTTAATCCACTCGTGGGTCTGATTCACGCCCCAGGAGCAAGCGGAAAACAAAATATCCCGTCCGCAGTTGGCAAGCGCAAGTCCCATTTTACGGTATAATAAATCCGAAGGCGTGGTATCCGGCTTATAGCAATGATCGTATTTTAAATAATCCACACCCCAGGAAGCAAATGTTTCCGCGTCAATAAATTCATAGTCATAGGAAGAAGGATACCCGGCGCAGGTAAGCGTACCGCAGCAGGAATACATACCGAATTTTAATCCTTTTGCATGTACATAATCCGCCAGTGCCTTCATTCCCGAAGGAAATTTTTGCGGATCGGCCACAAGACGGCCATTGGCGTCCCGCTCCTTCAGCGACCAGCAATCGTCAATAACAAGATAATTATAGCCGGCTGCCAATAAACCCGTGGATACCATAGCATCGGCAGTGGTACGAATCAGATCTTCATTGATTTCATAGCCAAAGGTATTCCATGTGTTCCATCCCATAGGGGGCGTTTTCTGTATCATAATCGTTTCTCCTTTACTTTTTTACTTTATAAAGTTCATTTTATTATAATGTATTTTATCCTGCAAATACATTGCAGAAAGTGAGATAAATATAACTGAATGTGTGCTTGTCCCAAGGAAAAATATTCTTTTTTTTATAAAAATGCAAAAAGCCGTATCTTTTTTAAAAAACAAACACAAAAAAACTTGTAGATAAAAAAACGGCAAAAAACCAAGCAGAATGTTTATAAATACTAAATTTTTATAGGCGAATTGCTAAACTTTCAGAGGAAAAATCTTTCTGTTTTACTGCCGTGAAAAAATAGTGAAAATAGGAAAAAGTATTGAAAACACTGGGCTTTACGTAAAAATTGCCAAAATAAAGATTTGAAAAAAATGAAGTATTTTGAAGAAGCAGCCGATAAAAAACAGTTGACAAAAAACAAACGCTTGATATAATTTATCTGGTCTTTTGGTTTAGCAATAATAAACCTGTGGTTTAGAATAAGCAGAAAGAGGGTCACATGCATGCCGATAGGAGCCAAAATAAAAATGCTGCGAATTCAGCATGGGCTGACACAGGAGGAACTTGCCAATCGGTGCGAGCTTTCCAAAGGCTTTATTTCGCAGATAGAGCGTGAGCTTACCAGTCCCAGTATTGCTACGCTGATGGATATTCTGGAGTGCTTAGGCACAAATTTAAAGGATTTCTTCTCTGATGCCACGGAGGAAAAGCTGGTGTTCTCACCGGAGGATTATTTTGTAAAAGAGGATGATTCCTCTGTAATCACCTGGTTGGTGCCTTCGGCGCAAAAGAACTCGATGGAACCTATCGAGGTACGCATTAAAGGCGGCGCGTCTACCGCGGCAGACGATCCGCATGAGGGCGAGGAATTCGGCTTTGTTCTTTCCGGCAAGATTTTTGTTTGCGTGGGGCAAACAAAAAAGAAATGTAAAAAGGGCGACAGCTTCTATTTCCATTGCAATCAACCACATTATATAGAAAACGCGGGCAACACCGAGGCTGTTGTGCTTTGGATAAGCACACCGCCCAGTTTTTGAGGTATTTTATGAAAAAAATTATCATTGATTTAAAGGATATTTCCAAAAGCTTTGACGGAGAAACGGTACTGGATCATATCAATTTATATATCCGCGAAAATGAATTCATCACATTACTGGGGCCCTCCGGCTGCGGAAAAACCACCACGCTGCGAGTAATCGCCGGGTTTGAAACGCCGGATTCAGGAGAAGTCACTTTTGAGGGAAAGCGGCTCAACGATATTCCCCCGTATAAGCGCAGCATCAATACGGTATTTCAAAAATACGCGCTGTTTCCGCATTTGAATGTGTATGAAAACGTTGCTTTCGGCCTGCGCATTAAAAAAGAGAAAGACGCATATATTCGCACCCGTGTAAAAGAAATGCTGGCCATGGTGAACCTGAAAGGCTTTGAGAAACGCAATGTAAACACACTTTCCGGCGGTCAGCAGCAGCGTGTCGCCATTGCCCGGGCGCTGATTAACGATCCTAAAGTTCTGCTGCTGGATGAACCGTTGGGAGCACTGGATTTAAAGCTGCGTAAGGATATGCAGAACGAACTGAAAAATATTCAGCATAAAACAGGCATTACCTTTATTTATGTTACGCACGATCAGGAAGAGGCGCTTTCTATGTCCGATACCGTAGTGGTTATGGCAAACGGAAAGATTCAGCAAATCGGTACCCCTACCGATATCTACAATGAGCCGAAAAACGCTTTTGTAGCTGATTTTATAGGCGAATCCAACATTGTGGACGGCATTATGATAGAGGATTTTAAAGCCAAATTTTCCGGACACGTGTTTGACTGTCTGGATAAGGGCTTTGAAAAAAACGAGCCGGTGGATATTGTTGTGCGGCCCGAGGATGTAGACGTGGTTCCGATTGATAAAGCCATGCTTTCGGGCACGGTGACTTCCGTTACCTTTAAGGGCGTGCATTATGAGATCATCGTAGATATCGGCGGATTTAAATGGATGATACAGACGACCGATTTTGTGGGGGAGAACGAAAAAATCGGTTTGTATATTGAACCCGATGCCATTCATGTTATGAAAAAATCGGAATTTTCCGATACGTTCGGCGATTATTCCTCGTTCAGCGATGAACTGGATAAACTCTCCGACGTTACGGAGGTCATTGAGGAATGAAGAACAGATCGTTGATGCAAAAAGCGGCGGCTTCTCCCTATTATGTGTGGGCGGTGCTTTTCATTATTGCGCCGATTCTCTACGTGTTTTACTATGCCTTTACCGATGCCTCCGGGGCGTTTTGCGGGTTTGAGAATTTTTCGATTATTTCCCACTATTCCGGTACGTTTCTGTTATCGCTGATGCTGGCTTTTATCGCTACGGTTATTTGTTTGCTGATCGGCTATCCCTTAGCCTTTGCCATTTCACGAACAAAGCCCGCGGCACAAAAGGTTCTGGTAATGCTGCTGATGCTGCCGATGTGGATCAATTTTATTATCCGTACTGACTCTATTGCCATTTTAATTGAAAAAAACGGTGTTATCAATCAGTTTTTAAGTCTCTTCGGCGCTCATATTGAACTGATGGATACCCGCGCGGCCGTCGTTATCGGTATGGTATACGACTTTTTGCCCTATATGATTCTGCCGATTTACTCCGTGCTTACCAAACTGGACGGAAAACTCATCGAGGCTGCTCATGATTTAGGCTGCAATGCCTTTCAGGCTCTGACAAAAGTGATTATCCCCTTAAGTATCGGCGGTATCGTTTCCGGAATCACCATGGTATTTGTTCCTTGCGTCAGTACGTTTTATATTTCGCAGCGCTTAGGCGGCGCTAATACATATTTGATCGGCGACGCAATAGAGGCTCGGATGCTTTCGATTTCAGCCGATTATAATAAAGGCGCCACGCTTTCCCTGGTATTAATGCTTCTGATCGTCATCAGCACATTAATTATGAACCGCTATACCGACAGCGAAGAGAACGGCACAGGAGGAATTCTCGCATGAAAAACGGAAGTAAACTTTATGTTTCGCTGTGTTTTATTCTGCTGTATGCGCCCATTGTGATTTTAATTTTCTTTTCGTTCAATTCTTTGGAGAGTACCGGTGTTTTCGGGGGATTTTCACTCAAATGGTATGAGTCTCTTCTCCACAACGAAAATGCGAAAAACGCGCTGATCAATTCCCTGATTATCGCGGTGACCGCGTCTCTGTGCTCCACGGTAATCGGCACAATGGCGGCACTGGGTATCAGCCGGCTGCGCAGCCGCGCGTTCAAAGGAACAGTTATGACCGTTACCAATATTCCCATGGTCAATCCGGAAATCGTTACGGCAGTATCCATGGCGTTTCTGTTTATGGGAACCATCGCCGCTTCAGGATTGCTTCGGGATGATGATACCATTGATATGCTCTGTCTGCTGATTGCGCATATCACCTTTACGCTTCCCTATGTCATTCTTTCGGTTTTGCCCAAAATTCGGCAAATGGATCATTCCCAAACCGAAGCCGCGTTGGATTTAGGCTGCCGTCCGCTGCAGGCGTTTTTTAAAGTAGAGCTTCCTCAGCTGCTGCCGGGAATTCTGACCGGTATGATCATGGCCTTTACGCTTTCGTTTGATGATTTTGTCATCAGTTATTTTGTAAGACCCAAATCCACCGTGCAGACACTGCCGCTGCTGATCTATTCCATGACGGGCAAGGGAACGGTAACGCCGGATATGTACGCGCTTTCCACATTTATGATATTGGCCATCTTTTTATTGTTGTTACTGGCCAATGTCGCCGGTTCCAGAGAGGAAATTAAGGTGCGCCGCCAACAAAGAAGACTGCGTCGCCAAAAATATAAGGAGGAAAATCAATGATAAAAAAATTTTTTGCCGCTGCCGTTATACTGGCAATTGCTCTGTGCGGGTTCGCCGGCTGCGGAAGCAGTGAGGACGAAATCGTTCTGAACGTGTTTAACTGGGGAGAATATATCTCCGACGGCGAAGGTTCTTGGGAATATACCGATGAAAACGGCAACGTAACCGAAATTCCCTACCTTGATATCAACAAGGCCTTTGAGGAATACTATGCGCAAAAGCATCCGGGCAAAAAGGTAAAAGTAAATTATACCACCTACGCTTCCAATGAGGAACTGTATGCCAAAATGACCACTTCCGATGCGTCTTATGATGTGATTATTCCATCGGATTACCTGATCCCACAGCTTATTGATGAAAATTTGATTCAGCCCATTAACCGGGAAAACATCCCCAACATGGATAATATCGGGGAAAAATATATTGTAGAAGGTCTTTCCTACCGTGAGGAAAACGGAGAAAAAACATATTATTCCGCTACGTATACATTTGGTAAAGTCGGTATTATCTATAATCTTACTCTGCTGGAGCAGACCTTTGATGATTTTTCCCAGGAAGAATTTGAAGCGGAGGGCTGGAAAGTTCTTTGGAACGAAAAATATAAAGATTTAGGAATTCTTCAGTTCAATAATTCCCGTGACGCCTTTGCCACAGCGCAATTCGCCATGATGAAAGAAGACGGATACACCGGTGAAAAGAGCTATATCAACGCTTCGGTAGAAGATGAAGGCGGCCGCGAGCTGTATATCCGCGCTCTGGATATGTTAAGGGAACAGCAGCCGATTATTCAAAAATATGTAATGGACGAGGTTTTCAATAAAATGGAAACCGGAAACGCGGCCATCGCGCCCTATTATGTCGGCGATTATTTTACAATGACCTGGAACTGTGAAGACTATGAATTGTGCTTCTTCTATCCCGAAGAAGGCTCGAACTCCTTTTTAGACGCTATGTGCGTGCCCACCAGTTCCCGTAATCCGGAAATCGCCGAAGAATATATTAACTTTATGCTTTCGGTAGATGAAGATCCTACCAAGAGCATTGCGGCGATCAATGCCGAATATATTTGCTACGCTACGCCGAACATGGCTGTTCAGCAAGATGAAGTATACCGTTATTTTGTTGAAAACGAAATGCATGAACGCGGCTATGAGCTGCTTTACAGTGAAGACTCCTTTAATTTTGAAGAAGAAGGTTTTGTTCGCCTGGATGAGGGAACACAGCAATACTTAAATGAATGTTGGGACCGCTTGAAAATTCAAGACAGCGGTGAAAGCAGTTTGGTGCTGCCGATTGTCTGCGGAGTCGTTGCCGCCGCCATTATCGCGGTTATCGTGGTTGTGGTAATACGCAAAAAGAAAAAGGAAAAATATTATCAGGACTAAGCAAAAAGAATATCAATAAAAGCAAGAGATAAGATCTGTTATCGGTCTTATCTCTTTTTATACCGTAAAAATTTTTATCGCTAAAAAAAATACTTGACTCTCTGCTTACCTTTAGGTTTATACTGTGCTTGTAAGGTACCTTAACAATCAGTCAGGAGGTGTACTCTATGCAAATCGGCGAATTTGCAAAAATCTGCAACACAAAAATTTCGGTGCTCCGGCATTATGACGCGGAAGGACTGCTGCCGCCGGATTATATAGACCGCTTTACCGGCTACCGATACTATTCAAAAGAACAAATTACGGATTTTTTAAAAATATCCATGCTGAAAAGCGCGGGATTTTCATTGGCCGAAATTAAGCTCATAATAACGGAACGGAAAAGCAATAAAATGATTATGGAATTGTTTGATAAAAAAAGAGAAACCCTCTATGAAACCCTATCGCACTTAGATCAGGCAAAAAAAATAATCTTAGGAGTTGAGTCATTTTTGGAAATAAACATTACGGAAGCAGATAACAAAATTTTGTTTGAAACTGAAAAAATTGACGCCCGCAATATAGAAGATGCCTATGATTTCATGGATCAATCCATCGCATCGGAGGGATTCCAGCGTATATCGAGTTTCACAATACACGCTGATAAAGAAAAAAAGGTTAAAATTACCTGTGAGGCTGTTAAACTTACAGAAGAAGAGATTGTTCTAAATGAAAATATCCATGTTCCTTTTGAGAACGATACTACCATCATCGGAAAATGGGAAATCATAGGGGAAATTGCCGTTAAAGAGGATTTTGAAAGAATCGGTAAGGAAAAAGAGCAAGACATTCGCTCAATCTATTTTCTCCCCGGCGGCGAACGATATTGGTGTTACGGCTGGAGCAAAGGAAAATTAATAATCGACAGCGGAGATTCCGCCACCGTAAACGATTTCAGCACGGAAAACATAAACGGACAGCATTATATGTTCGTGAATTTAAAGTCTTATCCATATCGTCATGGCGGCAGAACAACGGTATTGGTATTAAAACAAACGGATAACAAAGCCTATACCGCGACGGAAATTGCAAGAAGAGATAACATTGATATGCCCTTTATCGACGACCCGGGGGTTATCGGGAAATGGAAAGCGATTGATTTCTGTAAAGCCAAGAAGGATTTCCACGCTGAAAAAACCAATGACAAGGAATATTTTTTTTCAAAAGTAGAATTTAAACCCAACGGTGAAATCATCAGCTGCTATAACTACGGAAAGGAAAGAATCGCCTCCAGAGAAATGCAGGAATGGACAAAAGGTTTTGTTTTGCGCAAATGGAATTCTACCGCCTGTGCTTATGAAATAAACAATATCAACGGAAAACAATATCTTATCATGGAGTGGAAAAGCGGCGATTACAGCTGGGGCGGCTTTGATACAGATTATTATGTATTTATAAAAGAATAAAGTGGGGCAGGAAAGCCTTCCTGCCCTGTTCTCAACTTTAAAAACTCCTTTTATCACCGGTACGGCAAAAAAACTGTTTATAGAGAAACGCACACTTTCTGAAAAACCGAGGAACACTACAAAATACCCAAAATCTTTGATTTTTAAAGGAACCCCCAAATAAAAGCATGCCTTTGGATAAGGCACGGCAAGAAAAAATTTTTTGTTTTACGCAGTAAAATTTCATAGCAAAACCCGTATTGACAAACGATAAAAAGCTGTTATAATCAAATTATAAAGAAAAAGGAGGTCGATCCCATGAAAATTTGTCCCAACTGTCATCATCAGTGCAATGATGCCGCGCTGTTTTGCAATACCTGCGGCGCTTCTCTTTCCGCCGCGCCGCAACAGCAACAGTCGCAACAGCAACAGCAGCAACAGCAGCAACAGCCGCAACAACAACAGCAACAACAACAACAACAATATCAACAGCAACAGCAATATCAACAGCCCCAGTATCAGGCGCCTACCGATCATACTTCGGAATTTGACCCACAGGATATTTCTCAAAATAAAGTTATCGCCATGGCGCCGTATATCCTTGGTTTTATCGGTATTATTATCGCGCTGCTGGGAGCGGGATCCTCTCAATATGCCGCTTTTCATGTACGGCAGGCATTGAAAATTGAAATTGTTTCTGTACTGATAGCCATTTGTATGTTTGTACTTTTTTGGACCATTATCGTACCCATTATCGCGGCGGTTTGCATGTTGATTCTATTGGTAATACGAATCATTTCTTTCTTTTCGGTATGCGGAGGAAAAGCTAAAGAGCCTGCTATTATCAGCAGCCTTTCTTTCTTAAAGTAAAAAGATTTTTCTGTTTACGGAGAATTTCCGCGAAAGATCCAAAAAAGCGAGGGAGCAAAACTCCCTCGCTTCAGACTGTAAACAAACCTGAAATCTAATTTTTTTGCGGCGTTCAGCCGCATTTTGTTTTTCCGGCGACAGTTACTTTATAAGCGAAAAGCCGCTTGACAAGCGGTTTTCAAGCATACAAGGGAGTAGTAGACCCGAAAATCAACTAATTTTCAACGAGTAGCATCCTCGGCAAAGAGAGTATTGACTTTGTCGACACTTTTATCGTTCAGCCTGAAGCTAAATGATTTTTTCCACAGACTGTCGCCGGTATATATTTTATTTTCGCTCTCTTAATAACGAGCCGCGGCCTAAAAGGAAATATCATGCAGAAGCTTTGATAAAAATTTCAAATCAACTTTCTAAAATGCATTTTTCCCCTTTTCCGATTTTCACAGCCGGCTGTCCTGAAACTTCCGCAAATCCGGCTCTGCCCCGCGGTCTGATTCTATCCCCAATGTTATAAGCAATTGTTCTTTTATACGCATTTTTTGTAAGCCGCGATTTCTTTAATTTGATTGTCCACATTATAATTTATTGTTTTCAAAATTTAATTTTTATGCGCTTTTTCCTACTTTACGTATGTTGTAAAACAATATTTATCCTTATCTTCCCTCCGCAGATAATTTTTTATGGATCCGCTTTCATTTTTCTATATCTCCTCTCTTAAACAAAACCTATACTTTTTATCAAATCATAATGAAAAACTTCTGCGGTATTTTCTGGAGATGTTCAGGTATTTTTACCGATCGACAAAGATTCATTCAAAGTGGCTGATTTTCCTCGGATTTTCTGATATAAAAAAACGAAGGCGCAAATGCGCCTTCGTTTACAGAACGCCAAATATTACAGCAACTCTTTTCTCTTTCTTTGAACAATCACAAAGCCAAGGGAAACACAAGCCGCCGCCATAACCGTACCGGCTACAATCGGTGCTACATCGCCGTCATTCTTAGAACCGGGTGCCTGAATGGTTACTTCGTCAACATAGTACGCAAAGGTTTCCGAAGCAAACGCGTTAATGGAACCATCCAAACGAAGGATCAGCTGATACGCGTTGGTTTTTCCTTCCGCATACAACTGTTTAATTAAAGTAAGATAATTCTCGGTAATCGGAACTTTTACCTCAAACTTCGTCCAATCTTCCGTAAGCTTTATGCCCGCGCCTTCTACAGTAATAAAGCTCTGCTGCTCCGTGCCGTCGGGCAATTTGCCGTTCACATGCTCCTGCGAATTCAATATAAAGGCGAAGCTTGTGTTGCTGGGCAGAGGCGCATCGGTTTTAGCGTAGAACGTAACCGTATATTCACCGGCTCCCGCTCCGTTATAACCGTTTTCTTGATCCTGAATAATGGCCGGGCCTAAATCGAAAGCAACAGAATCATACTTACCACCTTGAGAAGGAGTAAATTTGATAGCGTGAGCGGTACCGTTAGCACCACCGGCAACCTGTTCAACGGTTCCCTTGCCCTGAAGGAAAATGCCCCAGCCTGTGGTTCCGTCTTCCGCGTTGCCGTTTACCACTTCAGCAAAAACAGGCTCTTCATTAGTTCCCCCATCTTCTTCGCCTGTATACAAATTATTTACACTTTCCGGCAATTCACTTTGAGAAACCAATTTAGCGGCACAATTAAAAACTTTACTAAAGCTCAAAGTTCCGCTATTTCCGCTGAGATATAATACCGTACCGCTGGGAAGCGGGGTTTTACCGCTGGCGTCGGTGGATACATTTACCCTGATAAACACATCTTTATCATAAGTATACTCTTTTGTTGTACCATTTTTCTCAATTGTTTTCTTTACAGGAACGTTCACGGACAATTCCACACTCTTGCCCGCGGGAACTAATGTAAATTCGCCTACAGCCATTGCCTCCCAAGAATCGGAAGAGCCATGATGAAGAACGCTGGGATTGAACTGCGCATAAAAATCAATGGCAGACTCATTAGAAACAATGATACTCGCCTTTACGGTTTCACCGTTAACCTCCGCGCCGGAAAGGAATCCTGCGCTTGCTGTTGCAGCAAGATTATCCACGGTCTGTCCCTCACTCACGGTGATCTGTGCTCCCGCTTTTTCTTCAAGCGTTACGGAAACATCGTCAATCAGAAGATAAGAGGTGGACTTAATGTTGTCCAGGCAGAGACGCCAGCTATTGCCGTTTGTGGTGTTAATTGTGGCTAAATCCGCGGCGCTGGCAAACAAATCCGCGCTCACGGTATACCACTGGTTAAACTTTGTACCGGCATTAACATTCCCGCTGAGAGTCGCATAATTATTTGTTTGATCCGAGCAGAAAGACGCGTTTTTTGTATCGCGCAGGATCAGTCTGGCAACCGCCTTGTCTACATCCTCCTGTTTGGAAGCTTCAACATACACACGCATGGAGAGCTTTACAGAAGCCTGCGTTAAACCGGCCGCGGCGATCGCCTCCTTAATCAGCGTGCCAACCTCAATGTACGGTGTACTCCAAGATTTAGCTGTTGTTGCTTTTAACACCTTGTTATCGGGGTCTGTGGGATCCGTCTCAATACTGAGCGTGCTTTCGAGACCTTTCCAAGCAGCAGGCACAGCGGTCTGATCGGTAAACGTTGATTCTGCTTCAGAAAGAAGGTTCTTGCCATACACGGAATCTTCCGCGAATACCGCGATCATAGAAAGACAGGATACCATGATCGCCAGCGCAAGAACCACGCTTAAAGCTTTTTTCATTTTTGTTTCCTCCTCTAATCAATTACGTATCGTTTATGATACTTATACAGATATATTGTACAAAAAAATTTTTTAAATGTCAATATTTATTTATATTTTATTAAAAAATTTTCATCGTGGTCTGTAAAGTATCAAAAAAATATATACGACAAAAACCGCTCAATAACACTGTTTTTAGGACAACAAAGAATCAAACCGTCTTAGTTTATTTCCTAAAAAGAGGAAATGTTACAAAAAAAAGAATAGGGAATAACCATTCCGATAGAACGGTTACCGATGAGAAATCGTCTCTTTCCCCGACGCATAAAAACATACCTATGGTTATTTACTGATAGGTATTTCCACAAAAAAAAGAGCCGCGTTTGCGGATCTTTGAGCGTCAACACTTTCGGGATGCCGATCGCTTGAAAATTGTTGATTTTCGAACTGTATTTTTCCTTACCGGTATTACTCCTGCTGCCTTGAAAAATCACTAATCAATCCATTTTATTCATAAGGATTCGGTCACCGGAAAAACAAAAATGCGGCGTTGCCGCCGCAAAAAAATCAAAATCCCGGGTTGTCTACCCTCTGAAAAAAGAGCCGCGTTCGCGGCTCTTTACTCTTTTTTATAAGCAGATTATTCCTGCTCTTTCTTCTTTCTGGCAACAACCACCAATGCGACGGCCGCGGCAACAACGGTTACCATCAAAGCGATCGGAAGCGCGTCGCCCGTAGGTTTGCTGCCCGCGGGCAGTTCATACGCCAAAGAAATGGTCAAATTCGCTTTCGCGTTAGAACCGTTTGCTACTTTTGTCATAATATCGTTATTGATACCTACAAAGAGAAGCGAAGTACCTGCTTTAATTCCTGTTTCTCCCGCTCCGTTTTTCAGGTCAAAACGCGGGAAATACTGATCATAAGTGTATTCCTTGGTTGCGCCATTGGCTTCTACCGTTGCTTTTGCGTCACACGTATAATTCACAACCTGATGATATCCGGCCGGAATCGTAAGCCATTCTGTAGCCTTAATGGATTCCCATGTATCGGATTTACCCTTATGCAGAACCGACGCGGAGAACTTAATCTGAACATCTTCCGTGCCGTTGTTGTAAATGGTGAAGCTCTTAGTTACTTTGCCGTCCTTTACATCGTCCGCGGTGATAAAGCCTGTGCCTTCACCGGTGCACAAGAATACATCGCCGGAAACATCTTTCGAGAACACTACCTGTACGCCTACCGGATCCTTATCGGTAGAGGAGCCTCCTTCACCACCAGCAACCTGAATGCTCACTTCGTCTACATAATAGGGGAACTGAACCTTATCAAACGCAAAGCCCTCACCTGAACCATCAAGACGGAGAATCAACTCATAAGCGTTGGTTTTGCCGGCGGCATATAACGCTTTAATTGTTTTAAGGAATGCTTCCGACACATCAATGGTGATATCAAATTTCTTCCACTCAGCAGTAAGCTCAACAAGTGCGTTCGTAGCAATATAGCTGCTTACATATCCGTCACCTTCAAGGCCCTCAATAACGCCCTCCTGGACATCCACATGCTCTTTGGAATTTAGTACGAATTTAAATTTTGTGGTCGCGCCGTCAGGCAGAGGCATATCTGTTCTGGCCCAGAAAGTAAGCTGATACTTTCCTGCACCTGCGCCTTTATATCCGTTTGCTTCATCCTGAATAATCGCCGCGCCCAAATCAAACGCGATGGTTTGGAATTGGCTGGTACCGCCGGGAGTAAACTTCATGGCGTTTGCCGTGCCGTTCGCGCCGCCGGCAACCTGAGCAACAGTGCCTCCCATAAAGGAGCTCCAACCGGTCGTACCGTTTTCCGCGTCGCCGTTTACTACCTCTTTCACAGCAACTTCCTCAGCAACTCTTTCAAAGGTAACGTCATCGATATAGAATACCGAGCCCGCACCCATGGTATCAAAGTAGACAGACAGAGCGTCATCATCGGCCTGCGTCTTATTGATCTTGCAGGTATAGGTAACTTCTATCCATTTGCCCGGCTCAATGGTAGCGCGGCAACCGTCTTCACTTTCATTGGATGTTCCGAACGGAAGATTATCATTTCCTGTATTAATAACATTCTGCGTACCGCGGAAAAGCAAAGTTAATCCGGTAGCGCCATTGGTAGGCATGGTTTCAAAATATACCCACGCGTGGAAACGATAATTTCCGGCCTGGCCTTTTA
This sequence comes from uncultured Selenomonadales bacterium, assembly GCA_905200615.1. Lineage (GTDB taxonomy): Bacteria > Bacillota > Clostridia > Christensenellales > QALW01 > UMGS1322. The sequence goes on from CAJKLB010000003.1 coordinate 42,231, forward strand.
CTACCTTGCGTACCTCTTCACCCTTCAGTCCGGGCATATCCCATGGATTTGTACCGCCGGAGAACTTCAGCGCGTACTCGCCGCCGTGTGTCGGGGTGGTAACCACCTCAGAGGTACCGGGGCCAGCAAAACCTTGTTTTGAAAAATACGTATTGGTATTGCCCTCAAAGTCTTCGGTTAACGACTGACCTTCCACCAGAGCGGCTTGTGCCGAAGCAGAAAGTATCGTCAACCCCGCAAAGGCACCGACAGTCAGCGCCATTGCAAGCAAAACGCCTAAAACTTTCTTCATAATTTTCCTCCTTTAATTGTGAATATTTTAAAAATATTCTTTTGCATTACCTATGATATCACGTCCGCAACAGAAAGTCAATACACTTTACTTGTTTTTTTAAAGAGTTTTTGTAAAAATTTTTTCTAATTATTACATTTTATTCCTTTTACTTATGAAGATTTTGTAATTCCAATCTGTAAAAAACGCATACGATTTCCGTGCTGATCCTTTCATTTGGCGAACGGCAGACCCTTTTTCCTAAAAAACGCCTGCATACAGTCGTTCCCTGCAAGTTATTTTTCCGTTACGGGAACGCGCATAAAAATCAATTTTAGAATAATCCATGCTCTGCTGTTTTTCTGATGTTTCAATAAAAAAGAACCCATAAAAATTTTCTTTTTATGAAAAACCTTTATGGGTTCCAAATTACTACATTTTATAATGAACAGCAATATTCATTTAAAGTTAATTTTCGGAATGATCCGTATCGTTTTCCGGCTCTGTGTTCTGCTTTTTCTTCTTTTGCACAACAAGGATAACAACAGCGCCGATAATCACCACGCCGGCAACGCCCGCGGCAATATAAATTCCAACAGATCCTTTATTATCCGTACCATTGTCAACAGAAGGCGTTCCAGAAGGATCGGATGACGTCGCAGGGGCGGAAGCGGTAGGATTCGATACGGCGGGCTGTGAAATCTCATCGGCATCCAGTGTCCATTCAGCGTCCGGACGCAGTACCTTTTGAATAGCGCGCAAACGCCGAGTATCACGCTTATAAGTTCCGTCTTCACGCAGTTCCGGCATACCGTCACGGTCTTCGTCAATAATGGTAGGACATAACCAGCCGCCCTCATCATGCTCATTCCAAGCGTAAATCAGCACACTGTTAATATTGGATTGTTCCTTATGTTCATTATTAAAATCAATCGCATCCTGAAGCAATGCCGCAATCTCTTCCGCCGTTGCGGTTTCCGTCCAGCTGCTCTTATCGCTTGTAGGTCCTTCCCAACTTACGGGATGATCGATTCTCGGTCTGCGATCCCATCCGGTAGGCACTAAGGGAATGTACTGGACTCCGGAAAGCGTATCCGTCAGCCATTGCTGTTTGGCTTTTTCTGCCAGTTTACTGTACGGACTTTCGTCGCCCAGCCCGATCGCGTAATCACTGAAAGCGTCAAGTCCCAGCTCTTTACAATTCGCCGGCGTACTGCCGAACTGCTCAATTCCTATAATATACGGATTTTTCAGGCCGGCTTCCATACAAGCTTCCCGGAACTCATTGACTCTGAACGTCGTCTGATTTCCGCCGTTATTTACATAAACCACGGGGCGTCCGTCGGCAACCTTAAGCCAAAAGCTTTCCTTAAGCAAAGCAATATTTTTCTCCAGTTCCTCTCCCTTAAGTGCCGAAATATCCCACATAGCAGTCATTTTCACGTCATCGCGATACTGGCTGGGGGGATGGAGCTGACGAGCCGTATCCATACCGGATCCGTCCGCGTACCAGCAATACATAAAATAGTCAATGCCGGCTTCCTTGGCATACAGCATTTCCTGATCAAAAATTTCCTGTGTGTAATCGGGGAAAGTAATTTTCGTGGCACTTTCCACAATACCGAAGTACGGCATACGGAAATGATACTGCGTAGGCGATAAGCTGCGTACCATCTGCGCGCCGATATAATCTTCCGGACTCTTTTCTCCGGCATTAAAGGTTTCCAGTTCAGGATTCAGCCACGCGTCCCAACGGATAGCGCCTACCAGCGTTTCTTCCGGTCGATTTTCAACCGCCTCTACGGGATAAGGCTCCACCATTCCCAGCGGTTCCTTTTTACCGTTGACTTTTTTTACGGAAAAATCATCGCAGTAATAGTCAAAAAGTTCGCCGTCGCTGCTCTGCAGGTACAGCAGGGCACTCTCTAATATTTCAGTGTACGGCAGATCTACCACACCTTTAATTGTAGTATAGCCGTCAGCATTTACCGTTCCCGCAACCTGCAGCCATTTTTGCTGCCCGTCAAATTTGCTGTTAAGAACAATCAGCATTTTACCGGAGCCCGGATCGGATTCTTTATCTACTTTTACGCGCGCGCTCAGCTCGTATTGGCCGGGGCCCCACTGGTTCAGCACTTCGACTAACTCCTGGCTGGGAGAAGCCCAAGGTTCCTGACGGGCATAGACATAACAAACCGAAGAACCGTCGTCTTCAATAGATATCGAGGCATTTGCCTGTACCTTCCAGTCATCCTCCCCCAGCTCAAAATCTCCGTTGGAAACCAGATTTTCCGACGGCTCTGCAAAAACAAGCATAACACCCTGTGCCATTATTACGCAAAGTACTAACAGCAGACAAAAGATTTTTTTCATTTTTTCACTCTCCTTGTATCATTGTATGATTCGGTGTTGACTTTATTGTAACGAAAAGAGATACAGAAAGCAATACTAAAAAAAATTTTTTTACAGACAAGGAAGAATGAAGCATCCTCATCGGCGGCATATTTCTCATAAAAGGAATAAATACCAACTGAGTTTATGATAAGAATCTTTTCTATTGCTTCGATATCTTCATCTCCGCCTGTTTCCGTTCTGAAGCGACTCCTGTTTAAAACCAGTCTTATCCCGTATCTTTTCCTTATCTTTCAAGAAACTCTCTTTCATTCAGTTTTCAAAAAAATACTTCTTATCTTCGCCTATACCACCGCGTTTTTTTCTACGGTAACAGGATAATTTTCCTGACCAATCAATCGTTTGTTTTTCCGAATGATAACGGATTTATCTAAAATCGTATTTTCCAGCCAGGCGCCGGCCTGCAGGAAAGAATCCTGCATAATAATACTGTTTTTTACCACCGCGCCTTTTTCAATCTGTACGCCGCGGAAAATGATACTGTTTTCCACGGTACCGTTAATAATACACCCGTCAGCTACCATAGAATTTTTAATAACCACTTCTTCTCCGTATATCGTAGGCACTTTATCCTTAACCTTGGTGTAAACCGGATCTCGTCCATCAAACAGCTGGGCGCTGATTTCAGGAGAAAGCATATCCATATTGCAGCGGAAGAAAGACTGGATGTTATGGACTCTTCCCGCGTAGCCGCTGTATTCAAAACCGAAAATTTTAAGCTTTTGCCTTTCCTTTTGAAGAACATCGGAAGCAAAATCATGCAGTCCGCGTGAAAGACAGCGGCTGATATGATATTCCAAAAAATCCCGTTCCATAAAATAAATACCCATAGAAACCTGATCCGAAAAAGGACGTGACGCGTTAATTTCGATATCTGTTATCCGATTCGCTTGATCTGTCTGAACGCCTATATGTCGGTCATGCCTATCATTCGGGGGTGCGGTATAGTACATAAGAGTAATATCTGCGTCGTTTTCCTTATGAAAAGCCGCCAGGGAATCAAAGGTAGTGTTAAAAATAAAATCACTTCCGGAAAGCAGCACATATTTGCGGTTAGAGGCAGTGATATAATCCATAATACTGTTGAGTACATCTAAATCGCCGCGCATTTCACGGGCGTCATGGCTCATATACGGCGGAAGTACTACCAAGCCGTGACGCTTTCGGTTCAAATCCCATGCGGCACCGGAGCCGAGATGATCCATCAGAGAGCGGTAATGCGTTTGCGTGGGAATTCCCACACGGTCAATGCCGGAATTGACCATATTGGAAAGAATAAAATCCACCAGCCGATACCTTGAGGCCACCGGTACAGCGCCGATAGGACGACTGCTCGTAATTTCGCCAAGCTCCGGACCGCTGTTGCCGGCCATAATAATTCCCAGCGTATCGTTCATTGCATACCGCCTCCTAAAATATCCTGTTCCACCATCATTTCCGATCCTACCCGGACGTCCGGACCGATTTTCACCCGGTCTCCGATCAACGTAATTCCATGCGTGCACATTTTGTTTTTCACCCAAGGAATATTGGGTTTTTCACTGCCGATTACGGCGTTTTCGCCGATATCGCAATGATTGGAAATCACGGCTCTTTCTACTTTAGCGTTTTTATGAACTACCGTGTAAGGCAGCACAATGGAGTTTTTTACCGCAGCACCTTCTTCTACGACGGCTCCGGAGAAGAGCACGCTGTGCTCCACCGTGCCGTAAACCTTGCAGCCTTCGGTAATACAGCAATTTTTTACCGTCGCGCCGGGAGAAATATAATGTCCCGGCAAACCTTCGTTGCGCGAATAAATGCACCAATGTTCGTCATAAAGATTTAGCAGAGGATTTGTCCCCAGCATATCCATATTTGCTTCCCATAGACTGTAAACGGTGCCCACGTCTTTCCAATACCCCTCAAAGGAATAGGCATACATATTCAAGCCGTCACGGAGCATGGCAGGAATCACGTCTTTTCCGAAATCTTTAGAAGAATCCGGGTTTTCCTCGTCGGCTTTTAAATATTCTTTTAAAATTTTCCAAGAAAAAATATAGACACCCATACTCGCCAATGTACCGGCAGGCTCTTCGGGCTTTTCGGCGAAATGATAGATTTTTCCGTTTTCATCGGTGCTCATAATGCCGTAACGGCTGGCCTCTTCAATCGGTACGTTAAACACCGCAATCGTGACATCGGCTCCCTTTTCTTTATGCTGGTTAAGCATTCGTCGATAATCCATCTTATAAATATGATCGCCCGAGAGCACCAACACATATTCCGGTGAAAATTGTTCAATAAACGGTGTATTCTGATAAATGGCATTCGCCGTTCCCTTATACCATTCTCCGGTTTTTCCTTTTACGTAAGGCGGCAGTACAAAAGCACCTCCGCGCAGCCGATCCATATCCCAAGGCTGACCGCTGCCGATATAGGTATTCAGTTCCAGCGGCCGGTATTGCGTAAGCACGCCCACCGTGTAAATGCCGGAATTCGCGCAATTACTCAGCGGAAAATCAATAATTTTATACTTGCCGCCGAAAGGCACCGCCGGCTTTGCAATTTCTTTGGTAAGTGCGCCAAGCCGGCTTCCCTGTCCGCCGGCAAGCAGCATGGCGACACATTCACTGCTGTACATAATGGGCAAATCCTCCCATAAACAAATTAATCCTCCAATTTATAAAACAACACCGACATCGGCGGAAGCGTGGCACGAAGCCGCCTCGGAAATTCTTCCGCGTCCTCATCGGTAACCAGCTGATCCAAAACCGCCGATCCCTCGCCGCCATAGAGTTTCTCATCACTATTCAGCAGCAGCGTATACTTTCCGGCTTTCGGCGCCGTAAGCCAATAGTCAAAACGGGCTACAGGCGTCATATTAATCACCGCCATCACCGTTTCCCCGCCGCCGTAGCGCGCCATGGAAAACACACTCTGCGCAGCGTCATCGGCATTGATCCACTCAAAACCCTCCCAGGTGTCATCCTGCGCCCAAAGCGCGGGCTGTTCGCGGTAGAGTGCCAGCAGCGCCTTCACAAACAAATACAATCCGCGGTGGGTTTCATACTGCAAAAGCTTCCATTCAATCTGCTCATAATACCGCCATTCTATAAATTGACCGATCTCGCAGCCCATAAACAGCAGTTTTTTGCCCGGATGCGCAAACATATAGCCCAAATACGCCTTTTCGGAAGCAAACTTTTGATAATATTCCCCGTACATTTTATCCAGCAGACTCTTTTTGCCATGTACACATTCGTCATGGGAAATCGGCAGGATATAATGCTCGTTATAGGCATACATCATAGAAAAAGTCATATTGTTATGCATGCCGCTGCGGTACACCGGATCGGTCTGCATATAGGCAAGCGTATCATTCATCCAGCCCATATTCCATTTATAAGTAAAGCCCAGGCCACCCTCGGTCACCGCATGGGTCACCTTAGGGAAATCCCCGGATTCCTCGGCAATCATCATTACCCCCGGGAATTCCTCCGCCACAACGGAATTCAGCGTTTTAACAAACTCCACAGCCGCCAGATTCTCACGGCCGCCATACCCGTTGGGCTGCCATTGCTGCCGGCCGTAATCCAAATACAGCATACTGCTGACGGCGTCTACCCGTAAGCCGTCAATATGGAATTCCTTCAGCCAGAATAACGCGTTCGCCGTTAAAAACTGCCGAACCATAGAAGAAGAAAAGTCAAACTGTAGCGTTCCCCATTGCGCCGGGCAGGCTTCGGAGGAAGCATCCTCGTAAAGAGGCGTGCCGTCAAAACACCGAAGGCCGTGTTCATCTTTGGGAAAATGCCCCGGCACCCAATCCAGAATCACGCCGATACCGCTGCCATGCATAGTATCTACAAAGTATTTAAAATCCTCAGGAGTACCGTATCGTGAGGTAGGCGCGTAATATCCGGTAACCTGATAGCCCCAGGAACCGTCAAAAGGATGCTCGGCAATGGGCAGAAGTTCTACGTGAGTATATTTATTTTCTTTAATATACTGTACCAGCGCGTCCGCTACTTCCCGATAAGAAAGCATCGCATTATCATGCCCCCGCATCCAGGAGCCCATATGGAATTCATAAATGGCCATAGGCTCATTTTTTTCCGGCGGCGCGCTGTGGCGGATGCGCCATTGCAGATCATGCCAGCGGTACGTATCGGTATAAGTGCGCGAAGCCGTTCCGGGCCGAAGCTCACTGTATCGAGCCATGGGATCCGCTTTATATACTATTCGGTCATCCTGCGTCAGAATACAATATTTATATAAAGCGCCCGTCTGCACACCTTCCACATAAGCTTCCCAAAATCCGGTGTCGGGAATCCGTTTCATCGGATTAGCTCCCGCCTGCCAGGCATTGAAATCTCCCGCTACACTCACGCCTTTGGCATGAGGCGCCCATACGCAAAAATAGTATCCGTCAATCAACCCGGTACTGTTAAACACGGGGCGTGCGCCCAAAATCTCATCTAAATTCCGATGGGTTCCCTCACAGGCAAGATACAAATCAAAATCACTGATCATTTTGCTTTTTGTAAAATTTTCTTTTCCCATTTGCCGGCAGCCTCCTATTTCTTTTCTTTATTTATATTGTAGCAAAACGAATTTTGCCTGTCAATAACGGCAAAATAATTTCTTTGGCATTTATTCACTGATTTTTAATATTTTTTTGTATATTTTACCTGAACAGGGCAAAAATAATGAACGGAGGTGTTAAATAATGAATCTTGGATCGATCAAAGACAAATCGGGCAAGGCTGACTTAAAAAAGACAACCATTAAAAAAATATGCGCTGCCGCGGCGGTATGCTGTGTAGCAGTAATTGCCGTTACGGCGGCGGTATCCCTTACCAATAAGCAGCCTCAGGAGGAAATTCCCGTAATTGTAGCTCCTACGCCCACCGATTCGACGCAAACCGGTTCCAACGCGCAAGTTGTACCGGATAATAACGACAGCGTCGATAACAACAGCGGTCAAACCAATGACAGCAAAACCGAAACCGAAACGTCAACCAATGTAAACGTAGCGCAAAAAATGCTGCTTCCCGTTTCTTCAGGCAATGTATTGAAAGGATATGCTTCGGATATGCTGGTATATTCCAGCACACTGAAACATTGGTCCACGCATACCGGCCTTGATATTGCCGCGGAACAAGGGGCGGAAGTTTTTGCCGCGCTTGACGGAACAGTAACCAAAGTAGAAGAAAATGATCTAATGGGATTAACCATAACCATTGAGCATGACGACGGTTATCAAACGGTATATGCTTCACTTGACAGTTTGGCCGACGGTATCGCCGAGGGCGCAACCGTATTAAGAGGTCAGGTAATCGGAGCGGTAGGAACCTCTGCGGCCATTGAAGTAGACGACGGACCGCACCTGCATTTTGAAGTATACAGCGACGGTGCCATCGTCAATCCGCAAACGTATTTAAGCGACCTGATCAAATAATAAAACTGAATACTTTAGAGAAAAACGGCAGCCTTCCCCAAACGGAAGGCTGCTTAATTTTTTCTCCTATAAAGAAAATTGACGGCAAAACAATAAATTCGAAAACATAAAAATGAAACTTTTTCCAAATACCGCGCCGGCGCTTCGTCCTCGATTGATCTGCCTTCTTGATACAAACCGCTTTTCCCCGACTCTTTTGGGCAAACAACCTGCTTTTGTCCTTTTTGATTGAAACAAACGATTTTCCATATTCCCGGTCTTTTTTCTCTATCTGCCCAAAACCATATTTGCTATAATATCTGTGTATCGGAGGAGTTTCGTGCCTGTTTGCGATATTTCCCGGGGGACAGTCCCGTTTTGCGCGTAAAAACTCTGGAAAAATAGCTTTGATCGGGAAAGCCGCAGGCAACGGCGATATGGTACACCGAAGCGTCGGTGGAAGCAAGCCTTTTTTTTGCCTGCTCAATGCGGATTTCCGTCAAAAAATGATTAATGGAAACGCCGAAAGCGTTTTCAAACGTACTGATTACCGTTGATTTGCTGTAATGAAAATGTGAGCAAAGCATACCGATGGAAATTTTCCGGGCATAGTTTTGGGCAATATATTGCTTCAGTCTTTCGGCCAGATCGCCCCGCGGAGCATCCACCGCGTTGGAAAGCGTCAGATATTGAGCGCACACCGTCATAATTTGGGCAAAAGATTGAATCGTTTCTTTTTTCAGAACCGGAATCGAGGAAACGGCTTTTTTCAATTCTTTTTCCGGACAGTACGCGGCCGCCTTACAAAATGCTTCCTGCCGATCTTTCTCCGCTGCGCAAAGCACTTGTCCCATCATCAGATACCCTGCCGGAATCCCAAAATTGTACAGCGGGCTTACCGCTTCAAAAAGACCGAAGCGGCATTTATACTGATACAGTTTGCCTGTTTCCGCGGCGGCCTTGAACGCGTTTTTATCCGCCTGAACGCAGCATTGCCGCGCTGCAGGATTTTTTTGAACCAGCGCGCAGAAAGGCGTGACTTTTTCAGGATACGCCGCAATTTCATGAAAATCCATATCATGCAGCGAAATGCGGAATCCCGAAACTTCATGCAACGCCTTAAGCACACAAAGGATCTCTGAGTTCATAGTATGTTCTCCTTATAAAAAAGATAAGAGCAATAATACGAAAGAATTATAGTATAAATTATAAAAAAAGGAAAGTCTGTTTTATGGAAAAAATCAAAACTGTTTTATCATTCTTCGGCATTGACGCGCAGAATGCCCAATACTGTCCCTATGGCAGCGGACATATCAACGACACCTATCTGGTAACGGCAAAGGATCAGTATATTCTTCAGCGTATCAATACCGAGGTATTCCATGATGTCGAAGGCCTAATGCGCAATATTTTTCTTATCACCCGCTTTCTGCGCAAAAAAATTCTTGCCCGCGGCGGGGATGTCTCGCGGGAAACGCTTACGCTGATACCAAGTACCGACGGCAGAAATTATATTACCGACGCGGAAAATAACTGCTGGCGTATGTATGGCTTTATCCGAGATTCCGTCAGCCTGGATCAGGCGCAGACACCGCAGGATTTTTACGCCAGCGGCGAGGCATTCGGGTCTTTTCAGCATCAGCTGATAGATTTTGACGCGTCGCTCCTGACCGAAACCATTCCCAATTTTCACAACACACAAAAGCGTTATGAAACCTTTATTGCCGCAGAAGCCGAAGCCGCGCCGCAGCGCAGGCAAAAAGCCGCGGCGGAAATTGAGGAATTCCGAAAACGTTTTGAAAAAATTATTTCCGTTCAGGCGAAAAGTCGGCGGCTTCCGCTTCGGGTAACGCATAACGATACCAAGCTGAACAACGTAATGCTGGATCGTTCTTCCCGCCGGCCGCTGTGCGTAATCGACTTGGACACCGTAATGCCGGGCACCGCAATCTATGATTTCGGTGATTCCATTCGTTTCGGCGCCAGTACCGCGGTCGAGGACGAAACGGATTTAAAAAAAGTAACGTTAGACATGCGTTTATTCCAAGCATACTCCCAAGGCTTTTTGAAGGGCTGCGCCGACACACTGACAGTACAGGAGAAAGAAATGCTGCCCGAAGGCGCGTGGATGATGACGCTGGAATGCGGAATCCGCTTTTTGACCGATTATCTGCAAAACGATATCTATTTTAAAATTCACCGACCCGAACATAATCTGGATCGCTGCCGTACACAGCTGAAGCTTTTAGGCGAAATGGAAAAAAATATGGATTCTATGCGCGGTATCCTTGCGCAAATAAAAGAATAAAGGAGATAGGGCTTATGTTAAAAACGCGAATCGTATCTTCTCTTGAAAAATGTTTTTTGGATACGCCGCCGGAACTCTTCGAAGCCATACAAGAGGAAAGAATTTTTCAAAATCAAAGATATTCCTTTCAGCTTTTGGTTTCCTGTGATATCGGCGATCGTATTCCGGTCTTGCCTCAGATTGACGCCGGTGGGCTGACTCCGTATATAACGATACGAGAGGTTATTCCTATTCCGGCAGATTTCCCCGCGCAGCCGGATCATGATGACAGCTATCTGCGTGACACGCCCGGTTTGTATCCTGATTTGCTGCGCCCTCTGCACTATGACGGACATCTGCAAATGTTTCTGGGGCAAACACGGGCTCTATGGATTGACATTACGCCGAATGAAACAATCTCCGGCCGTTTCCCCGTTACCATTCAACTATTCTCCGGCAGAAAACTCTACGGAACCGGAGAGCTTTTGGCGCAGGAAACCTTTACGGTGGAAATTGTTCCCGTATCGCTTCCGCCGCAGGATCTGATCTTTACGCAATGGTTTTACGCCGATTGCCTGGCGGATTTCTATCATGTACCGGTTTTCAGCCCAAAACATTGGGAAATATGCGAAAACTTTATGCGCACGGCCGCAGCGGGCGGCAGAAACATGATACTGACGCCGGTATTCGGCTATCTGCTGGATACCTTCCCCGGAACCCATCGTACGCATGTGCAGCTGGTGTCTGTTTTTTGGGAAAACGAACACTATCGTTTCGACTATCAAAACTTAGACAGGTGGTTAGACCTATGCAAAAAATGCGGATTTCGGTATTATGAAATCTCCCATCTGTTCACGCAGTGGGGTGCCTCCTTCGCGCCGATGGTAGAAGTAAGGAAAAACGGCAAAAAAGAAAGGATGTTCGGGTGGAACACCGACGGAACAGATCCGGAATACGCCGTATTTCTGCGAGCTTTTCTCAAAGATTTTCTGCGGCATATGAAAGCGCGCGGGGAAGATAAAAAATGCTGGTTTCATCTTTCGGATGAGCCTCAGCAGCAGCACTTGGAACATTATAAAAAAGCGAAAGCGATCGTAGCGGATATTTTACAAGGCTATCCGATCCTTGACGCGCTTTCCAACTATAATTTTTATGCGCAGGGGTTAGTGGATCATCCGGTACCGGTACTGCATCATCTGCAGCCGTTTCTTGAGAATCACGTACCCGCGCTTTGGACCTATTACTGCGGGGGCAATCCGGCAGGCTACAGCAACGCGCTCCTTGCAATGGCGTCAGCCCGAACACGCTTTTTAGGTACGCAGCTTTATAAATATGACATCAAGGGTTTTCTTCATTGGGGATATAATTTTTACAACAACCGATGGTCATTTAATCCTATCGATCCGTTTTTAAATTCCGGCGGAGAAGGGTTCGCGGTAAGCGGTGACTGCTATTGGGTGTATCCCGAAAGCGACGGAACCGCGTTAGAATCTTTGCGCGGCATGGCTTTTTACCAGGGTATTGAAGATACGCGCGCCATGAAACTCTGTGAAAAATATTACGGCAAGCAGCGTGTGATAGAAGAAATAGAGACCATTTGCGGTCCGGTGGAATTCAGCAACAGCATTCATGAAACAAGCATAATGCGGCGTATTCGAAAACGCGTTGACGATATGATCTTTGACGCAGTGCAAAAATAATTTTTCCGATAACGTATCAAAAAGGCTCTCTTTCGGCTGTTTCAACATGTACACACAAAAGCATCCGTCTTTTATCCGTATGAACAAAGTTGTTATAGACTTAGGAAAAACCGCACATTCATTTTAAAAGAACGCCGGGCTCATACACGTTGAGTCCGGCGCGGCTTTTTAGCTATCTCAAAAAAATAAACGCTTTATAACAGCGGACTCCCCCCCTCGGGGATTCTGCCAAACAAAATTGACCGTCTATTCAATATATTTTTTTTGATTATGAAAGACCTCCAGCATCGCTTCAATATTTTCAGGAGGAACATCATGCGGGACCGCATGCGTAGGCGCAGCGATATATCCGCCGTTTTTGCCCATAATTTTCATTATCCGAGCGGTTTCCCGGCGAACTTTTTCGGCAGAAGCACAGGAAAGCAGTTGCTGGGTAGAAATTCCTCCCCAAAATGTAAGTCGGTTTCCGTAGAGCTGCTTTACTTTTTCAATATCATAAATTTCCGGCTGAAATGTTTGGTAGCAATCCAGCCCGATTTCAATCAAATCCGGAAAAATTTCATAAATATCCCCGCAGGAATGCTGTAAAATGTATTTCCCGTGTTCTTTTACCCGGTCATACATCTTTTTCATACGAGGCTTTATAAAATGTCTCCAATGCTCGGCACCCATAATCAGCCCTTTTTGCTGTCCCCAGTCGTCTCCGAAATAAAATCCGTCCAAATCATATTCCATCGCGATATCAATGATTCGCAAATTAAACTCGCAAATATCATCCAGTAATTGCTCCAGCTCCTCCGGATTTGTCAGCATCGCCATTAGAACATTTTCCATACCGCATAAGCTCCATGCACGCTCAAACATGGAAAATCCGATACCGTAAAAGACAAATTTTTCATTTTTATCCTTTTGAAGATTTTCACATTCCTGTCGAATGCGCTGTTCATCCAACGTCATGACAGGACGGGTATAATTCTCCAAATCGCAAACAAAAGGCGGCGTAATAATTCCGATATCTTTATCAATGGTGCGGTTCCACACAACGCCGAATCCATCCCGAAAAAAATGAGGACGGTCCGAAAGCTCTGTGGGATATCCGGAAAATTGTTGATAGAGCAGATGCGTATCCAGTTTTTCAAAAAAATGCGGATCCTGATAATATCGAAGCATAATATCGTATTCGGGAGAAGTAAAATCAATATGGAATGGAATAATATCACTTTCCCGATGATTCAGTGCCGCAATGACCCGTTCTTTTTTTGTCATATTGATTCCCCCCTCTTTTTTATCATACCGAAAAAACAAGCAAAATAATAGAAAAATTTATTTAAAAATAGTAATTTTGTTCGGTTAAAATAAATTTACACAAATAATTTATACCCTGCAAAATACAGGTGTCTAAATTCCACATATCTTAAGAAATTCAAATTTCAAAAAACGTTTAAACGTAAAAAATACTAAGCAACACCATCAGCCTGCAAAAAGAGGATATCCGCGGTAACCGTTAAAAAACACACAGACCCGTAGACAAACCTGAAAATTGATTTTTTGCGGCGTTCAGCCGCGTTTTGTTTTTCCGGGGACAGGTGCAGTCGAAAAAACTGCCGATAAGCGAAAAGCCGATTGATAGGCGGTGTTTCAAGGGAACGGCGGTATTGGTGAAGAAAAAGCGCAGTCTGAATATCAACGATTTTCGAGCCGGTGGCATCCCCAACCAAGAGAGTGTTGTTTTTGTCGACACTTTTAACCTTTCTCTTTTTGCGGAATATAAAAAAGCATAACACAAGAAATTCTTTCTAAAATGTTATGCTTTTCCCAAAGGCTGTAAGATATTTTTTAAAAATTGAATGATTCTTCCCTTACACAGAGAAGGAATCTACTGTTTTTTCCGCAATCAATCATTTCCCAAACCGGCAGAAAATTTTTTACCTGTTATTTTTCGGCTTTTTCCGCGTCTTCTTTTGTCTTATGCACCGTACCGAACGGATGCTTCGGCGGCGCGTATACGGAATACAGCTTAAGCGGTGTACAACCTATATTCATAATATTATGCCATGTGCACGCCGGAACAAGAATCGCGAAGTTACTATCCACTCTCTGTTGATAATCCAAAGCATCCTTGCATTTCCCCATTTGAACCAAAGCGCGCCCATCTTCAATCCGGATAAACTGATCAAGATTATCATGCATTTCCAGTCCGATACTGCCGCCGACCGGGATACACATTAAGGTCACCTGCAAATAATCTCCCGTCCATAACGCGGTCCGAAAATTAGGATTCATTTTTGCCAAACGATCGATATTTACAACGAGCGGCTCCGGCCCGCAATCCTTTATTTGCGTATTACGGCAGCCGCATTGATTTCGGTTCATCCTTTTCACCTCCTATAATTAGTATTATATGAAAAGAACAAACAAATGCTACGCTTTAAGGAATACGTCAAAAGCGACTTTCATATAGTATGAATACCAGCTTATTTTAAGGAGGAAAAATATGCGGATGAAATCTTTATCCCGACCTGAGCAATGGATTCTGCTGGGGATTCCCCTGCTTTTTATTCTTGGATCTATTATGCATTTTATGTACAATCTTTTAGGAGAATCTGTGATAATCGGGCTGTTTGCACCTGTCAATGAAAGTATATGGGAACACTCCAAACTAGTTGTTTGGCCGATGATTTTATGGTGGACGCTCTATTATTGTTTCCGCAAAAAAAAGCATCCGATTGATAAAAACAAGTGGTTTACCGGTGCCTTGGTCGCTTTGATAACCGCTTTCATGACGATGCCGCTGGCATACTATTTTTACACCGGGGCTTTCGGTGCGGAACTTCTTTGGGTAGATATCTTAATTCTGCTGATTGCCGTTTTGTTCGGTCAATGGTTAGGCCTGCATACCTACCGATACACTAAGGGACTGAACGCCAAATATATCTTGCTTATTTTTGCCGGAATTGTCCTTTTGTTTATGCTGCTTACTTTTTTCCCGCCTCGCATACCGTTGTTTCAAGACGGAGTAACCGGAAGTTACGGAATCGCCCCTCATACTTCATGAAGCTGAACTTGCCAAAATCCTAAAACAACACGGTAGGCGGGACGGTTTTCGCTCCGATTCTCTACTCGTTTATTCTCTGCTTTCTTGAATACATAATTTTTTCAATTCCCGGCGAAACGCGGTTTTCACTCTAAGCCGGGCAAAAAAAGACAAACCGTCTTTCGGTTTGTCTTTTTGCCTCATGAGATATTGACCGCGGTAAAATGAACTCCCGCGGATTGAAATTAAGCTTTTACTTCGTGACGCTTGCTCTTTTCTTCTTTCCGTATATCGCCAGAGAAAGCGCGCCGCCGGATACAAACAACAGAGCAATCCATAAAAGCAAATTGCCGCTGTCACCGTCCTGAGAAGGTTTTGTTGTTTCGTCTGCCGCCTGAACGGTAAACGTTGTTTCTGCCGTACCGGTATCGGAAAGAACGGCCAAAGTATGTTCACCAACCGTCAGTGTTTCCAGATAAGACGCCTTTAACGTAACAACCGTGCTGCCTTCTTTTACTTCGTAATTCTTCTCGTCTAAATCTTTTCCGTCCACCTGTACTTTCTGGAAATATCCAAAGGCGGCATTGGAGGTAAATGAAAGATCTTCCTTACTGCCTTTCTTCCAGGTGCTGTCGGCACCGGCAATGATCTGCGCTTTAAAATCAGGATCTATCGCCCCGCAATCGGTGCATTTTCCGTCTTCATAGGTATGATCGATCATCGCGATATCCGTTGCTTTTTTCGTATCGGTATATTTTTGATCGTTAAAAATTACCGTTGCCGTATAGGCTGTAACCCCCATCTCCGTACAGGTTGCGGGTTTCTCCTCAACGGAAGAGATCTCTGCATTCATACTTTCTATATGAGTATCATCTTTTTTGCAGGTAAAGACAGCGGTTGCTCCGCTGTTATCCGCTTCCCATGTCCATACGGGCTCGTCCCATACATGGTTGCAGACCGTTACGGGATTTTCCTCTGTTACAGGCTCGCCGTTTACCGTAACTTCGCCGCCGGCGTTTTCAACAATAACACCGTCAGCAACATCGGTAAGCGAAACAGTTCCGGAAAGCACCTGAATGGTATCTCCCGTGGAAGCGTCGGCAGCGGCGGCGGCGATCTTGTTATCCCCCACTATATAAGATGAAGAATCAGAACCTGCCTCTTTCAGGCTGGCGACTGCCGTATTCTCAGATACCCATCCCGACGGATTTGCCGTATAAGTACCGCCGGTTATGCTCACAGCCGCCGCGGTATCCGGCTGGCGGACTCCGCCTACAACTTTCGGAGCGTTATACGTACCGCCTAACGCCGATATCTGGCCATCCGTCTCTCCGTCACGCTGAATCACAAAAGCAAAAGATCCGGCGTTAACAACGGCGGTAGATTCTTCCGGAACAACGATCGTTCCCGGAACACCGTCGGCGGATTTTGCATACATACCGTAAGGCGCCGTAAACGTTCCGCCTGTTACCGTGGTATCACCCGAAGAAAGAAGCGCGCTGGAATCGCCCACAAAACTGCCGCCTTTAATCTCGGCGGCAGCGCCTGCTTGTACGCTTACCGCTGCTGAATATCCGGTAAAAGCATATCCGCTGTCACAGATAAACGTGCCGCCCTCTATTACCAACAGGCCGCCCTTATGAGAAACAGCGACTAAGCTGCTTTTATTGTTTGTTGTTGAATAGGTGATGCCTCCCGTTTTAGCGTCTGACGTATCACGGATAATCAAATCACCGTAATTAATTAAACCGATACTGCTGCTTGTTATGGTACAGCCGTTCAAATCCAAAATCATCTGCGGAAGAGCGGAACCATCCTCTCTGTATTCTCCAATTCGAACATCCTGCCCGGCAGCCATATTGATGTCTTTCAAGAGTTTGATGGTATAAACCGTTTCCCCCTCAACGATATCCGCGGTGTAGGAAACAGCGCCTTCGCCCCAGGCAGCGTCAATATCCTTCTGCGTTGTAGTTCCGCCGATAAAACTGAAAGTTCTGGCATTTTCAACGGCTTCGCCTTCGGCTGAAGTTGAAGCGGGCGCCATAGTCAGCACCAAAGCCAACGCCAGCAAAACAGGCAATAACTTTTTCATAACTTACTTCCTCCCACCCAAAATTCCTTTGTTTTTATGGAAACCTAATCAATATAATTATATCTTTTCTGAGAAAGCTTGTCAAGATTGCTGAACAAAAAAAATTAATACCAAGATTCCATTTCCAAACTAAAGAGGCAGGAACCATAAAAAAGCTCCGCTATATTCATACCGGAGAAAGCCAAGGACCGTATTGTTTAGCTGAAACCTTTTGCCGTATTGATAAAACACGAGAATCAGGATACTTAAGATTGCCCAAAACCGCCGCGCAAAAATTGCATACGAAGCCTTTCCCCGTCACAAAAAAGCAGAACAGCATCAAGCGCAATTGCGTACGATCGCATACCGTATAAAACTTTAAAAAGAAAGGAACAGATAATAGAAAAAGCTGCCTGTTTCAGCTAACAGCAAACAAGCAGCTCGATTTGTTTTTTTAGGACTGTTTCAGCTTACAGCAATCTCGCTGATTTTTCGCTTCTTACAGTTCGGCAAAATATTTGATGGTCCGTACCATCTGGCTGGTATAGGAGTTTTCGTTATCATACCAGGAAACAACCTGTACCTGATAGGTATCGTCGTCAATTTTAGCAACCATCGTCTGCGTGGCATCGAACAAAGAACCATAGGTCATGCCGATAACATCGGAAGAAACGATCTGATCGGTGTTGTAACCGAAGGAAGCGGACGCGGCAGCTTTCATCGCGGCGTTAATGCCTTCAACAGTAATATCCTTACCCTTTACCACCGCTACAAGAATCGTGGTGGAACCGGTACAGGTGGGAACGCGCTGGGCAGAACCGATCAGTTTACCGTTCAATTCGGGAATAACCAAACCAATGGCTTTTGCCGCGCCGGTGGAGTTAGGAACAATATTCTGCGCGGCGGCACGAGCACGACGGAAATCTCCTTTGCGGTGCGGGCCGTCCAAAACCATCTGATCGCCGGTATAGGCATGAACGGTGGTCATAATACCGCTCTGGATGGGTGCATAGTCATTAAGAGCCTTTGCCATGGGTGCCAAGCAGTTGGTCGTACAGGAAGCGGCGGAAATAATCTGATCCTCCGCGGTAAGAGTATTTTCATTTACGCTGAAAACAATGGTTTTTAAATCCTTGCCTGCGGGCGCGGAAATAACGCATTTTTTCGCGCCGGCATTGATGTGAGCCATTGCTTTTTCTTTTGAGGTATAAAATCCGGTGCATTCCAGAACAACGTCAACACCGATCTGACCCCAAGGAAGATTGGCCGCGTCTTTTTCGGCATAGATCTTAATTGTTTTGCCGTCCACGGTAATGCTGTCTTCCCCGGCTTCTACCGTATGGCCTTTGGCAACATAGCTGCCCTGGGCGGTATCATATTTGAGCAAATGAGCAAGCATGTCCGGGCTGGTAAGATCGTTAATGGCAACCACTTCATACCCTTCGGCGCCGAACATCTGCCGAAAAGCAAGACGGCCGATCCGGCCGAACCCGTTAATAGCAACTTTTACTGACATATTCAAATTCCTCCATATTCATTGAATTCTACGTTCTTTATTGTATACCATTATTGCTTTTTACGCAAGTGAATATACCATAAATTTGTTATTTTTTGAGAAAAACCGAAATTTCGCACAAAAGAAAAACAACGCCTGGATAAAAAAGAAGAAAAGGAGTTGTTCCCCCAACGGAACTTTTTGTTCTTCCGCCGCGGGGTTTCTCTTGACGGCCGGAAAAAGAAATGCCGTACTTCAAGCGATAAGGAGACATTTCTTTCCGGCGCGGTATCCTCTGTTCAGCGCGGCATGGGCGGGTCATTTCTTCAGCCGCTGTTCCAGTTCTTTAAAATAGGCTTTCTGCTTTTTTACATAGTCCTTTAAATAGGCTGAAAGCGGAATTTCCGAACGAAAGGCCAAAAGAAAACGCATCCGTTCTTTTCTTTTGATTCTTTCCTCCTGAATATAGGCTTTAAAGCCCTCATATTTTACAATAATACCGGATTCTTTTGCCGCCATGCGTATTTTGGAAAGAATATTGGCGCTGTAAAAAAAGTCAACAAGCAAAAAGCCCATCATCAGGCCGATGAAAAACGAGAAGGCAAGATTTTGCGAAAGCCATTCTAACGCATGCAGTACGTAAGGATGAATGCAAAAATAATATATTGCTCCCAGAAATGCCCATATCAATGAAAATTTTAAGCAAATAATTCCTTTATAATTATATTTTTCATGCGAATAATCCCAAAGTTTTACATGCATTCCCTGTATAAAAAGGATCCCCGCGATATATTCGATTGCCGTCATGCACAATGCCATCAATAAGAACAGGAGAATTTTATTCGCGGTCTGCCAGGAAAACGGCGCCAAACGCTCCAGCGAGGCCAAAAGATACAAAAGGCATAGCCCAAATCCGTATATCGGCAGATAAGGTCCCGTCAAGAAACCGGGATTAATCCATTTTCTTTCCGGATTTGCCCGTGAAAAAAAACGACGAAAAATAACTTCCATCCCCCAGCCCAAACAGCTGCCCATTAAAAAAAGAAAGCTTAAAATAAGAAAGATATTCATGATTCTCCTTTTTTCAGACGGTTAAAAAGTCTGTAAAATATTCCTTACTTGATAAAGCGTATAGCGTGATGATGGTTGATAATTTCAATTTTTTCGCAGCCTGCCTGATATTCGCCGTCAAGCGTCCAGCCGCAACCCTGTGTTTCTATCAAAACTCTGGCGGTTTTTAAAAAAATGATTTCTTCAGCGGCTAAATTATGCGTTTGTATTGCGCGAATGATATTGCCCAGCTGCACCGCGTTTTGCGGAGTCTTTACAAGAATGAGTTCAAACAGACCGTCGCTCATATCCACAAGTCCGTCATGAAGCGTTACAATTCCCGCGATACTGGTGGAATTGCTCACCGTACCGAACACGTAATCGCCGTCGATCACGAACTTTTCGGTTTCGGCATGCACCCGTACCGGCTTAATGGAAGGTAAATCTTTTATCCCCTGCAGGATATAGGCAAGATGCCCCAATAAATTTTTTGCTTGCTGCGGCGTGCTGTAGGAAGCCTCGGTAAACGCGCCGAAGGAAGCTACATAAGAAAAACAGCGTCCGTTAAAAGTTCCGATATCAAGAGGATATTCCCGTCCCTGCGCGGCCGAGGCCGCTGCTTTTAAAATATTTTTGGGCAGTTTCAGTGAATTTGCAAAATCATTGGTGCTGCCCGCAGGAATATATCCCACCGGTACATCCGCGCCGGCGCGCCAGATGCCGGAAAGCATTTCATTAAAGGTACCGTCGCCGCCGATGCATACGAGAAAATCAAAATGTTTTGCGCAGTCATATGCCTTTTGCGCGGCGTCTCCGCGTTTAGCCGTTACAAACACCGTGCATTCATAATTCTGCGCGCAAAATACGCCTACAATATCGGTCAAATACTTATTGGCACGCTTCTGCCCCGCGCAGGGATTGATGATCAGCAAAAGTTTTTTCACAAATTCCTCCTGTAAACCAACAAGCCGAAGGCCGCGGTGCAGCTAAGCGTATTCAATTCGGCAAGTTTTGCCTGATCGCTCCGGCCTGTTTTGTAATAATAGGGTGTCATTTGAAAAAGATTCAGGATATCCTCATTGCTTTGAAGCAAGAACTCATATTGTACCGATTGTTCTTCCAAGAGGAAAAAGCCCGGTATATCGGTTTTTTCCGGTTTATTTTCATACGGGGTTTCATAAATACGGCGTTTCAGCTGCAGTAAATGCTCTCTTAAAGGCACGGCCCGTATCAAAATTCCTCCCGGCTTCAGCACCCGATAGAATTCTTCAGCCTGGAGGGGAGAAAATAAATTCAAAACGATATCCAAACTTCCGTTTGCAAACGGAAGAGCTTTCGAGGAAGCCACCGCAAGCTTCATCTCACCGTTTCTGCGCGCACCGGCAGCCAATGCGAATTTGGAAATATCGATGCCGTATACCTGCATATATCCATGCAGCTTTTGGGCAATAAAAGCCGTATAATAGCACTCCCCGCACCCGCAATCGGCCAAAGCGCCGTCTTGAACCGCGTATTTTACGCATAGCTCAGCCGTTTTTTCACACAGCGGCTGATAATAATTTTTATTTAAAAAAGCGCTTCGGGCAGCTACCATACGCTTATCATCCCCGTGCATTCTTTGCCCGGAAGTTCGCAAAAGGTTCACATATCCGCTGCGGGCAATATCGAAACTGTGTCGGTTTTTGCATTGATATTGTTTTTCCTGCTTTTGCAGCGGCGTTTTGCATACAGGACATAAAAACATAACATTCCGTCTCCCTTTTGAAATATTATATCAAAAAAATTCTAACGATTCAATAAAAAAAGCGCCGCATTTTTTGCAGTGCTTTATCCTTTATATCGTTTCCTGCCGCGGCGGGCGCTTGCAAATTTTACACCGCCGAATAAAAAATTGAGCTATCAATGAAAACAGCGGAATCCTATTGTTCTTAATTCACCTCCGTTCAAAAGCGATACAACGCGCGTTAAAAACGATGCTATCATGCCCCTATTATAGAAATCCGCCTTATCCTTTGACGATGTTCTTTCCTTTCCGATTCCATAAAGTTTGGCTCCGCTGCCGTTTCTGTTAATATCAGGAATGCCGCAGCGTTTTACAAAACGCCTGTTCCGGCTCCTCTCAATAAGATACGACGCCGTGTTACCCGGAAAAATTATGTTTCTCTTTGAGATCCGTTATAGCATTTCCCGCGGCTGATAAAACATATTTCCCCCGGTATTCCAGGAAAATTCCCGCCTAAATCCATCCGCCGCTTCTTTACCGTGCTCCCATGGTCACATAATTCTGCCGGCAGCCACGGAAAAGGGAATCTCTCCCCTTCGGACGATACGGAACGGATAAAAACACTCCCAACTCTTGTCTCCTTGCTATCCATCGTTGGCTGATCCCGTAATATCCCAGAAAAAAAGTTGTACAACAACTTGTCCACCTTTTTTTAAGGCGATGGAGTACCGGAGAAACCCCCCGTCTCCCAAGAAGGCGAAATCTTACCCAAAAAAAGGAGAAGCGGAAAACGTCCGGGGCGACGTTTTCCGCTCCTTACATGCGACGCATAAAAATTGTATCAATTCATGGAACAGACCAAAAGTCCGGCTGAAGCCGGACTCAGACTGTAGACAAACCTGAAATTTTTTACGGCGGCAACACCGCACGGTGCCAGGCCATCGAAGAAACGCCTTATAAACGAAAAACCGCTTGATAGGCGATTTTTCAAAGGCACGGTGGTATTGATAATAACGTCCGAAATTCATCGGTTTTCGAGCCGGCGGCATCCTCAGAGAGTATTGACTTTACCCACACTCTCAATCCGACCGAAGTCGGACTTTTTAAAGATTCTCACCGCACCCGGTGTTTCTTTATTTTATATCAAACTGTTCCGTTTCAAGAGAAAGGTGGGGATTGTAATACGGATCGCCCGCTTCCAGTTCTTTTCCCCATTTTTCCTGAAAGCGATTAATTTCCGATCGAAATCTTTCCTGCTGCTGCGGCGTTACTTCGGCGCCCCGGCTTTTGGATTCATAATGATACATTTCCGCGTAAGGCGTAAAAACAATCAAATAACCCGCGCGGCGGATTTTCATACATAAATCCACATCGTTAAACGCAACCTGAAATTTTTCATCCAGTCCGCCCACCTCATCAAATACATCACGGCGGAGCAAAAGACACGCCGCCGTGCAGGCGCTTAAATTTTGAATAATGGAAGCGCGCGTCATATATCCCGTATTGGAGCGATGAAAATATTTATGCGAATGGCCGGCTATGCCGCAAATACCCAGAATAACCCCGGCATGCTGGATGGTATCATCAGAATAATATAACTTCGCACCCACAGCGCCTACATCTTTTCGCTGCGCGAACATAAGCATTTCCTGAATCCAGTTTTCCGAAATAATTTCAATATCATTATTTAAAAGCAATAAATATTCGCCGGAAGCATACTGCGCCCCGAAATTATTGATTGCCGAATAATTAAACTCCCTCGTCCATTTAACCACCTGCAGCCTCGGATATTTCTTGAGTGTTTCATAATATTGAAAGGTAGTAGGATGTTCGCTGTTATTTTCAATAACAATAATTTCAAAATTCTGATACGTGGTCTTTTCATAAATGGATTGAAGACATTTTTCCAGATCGGCGATATGATCTTTATTCGGAATAAGAATAGAAACCAACGGTGTGCCGTTCAGCTCATATTCTATTTTATAAACCGACGGTACGGCACCATCCTTTACTTCTCCCTTCAGTCCCACACGCTCTAAATGCGCCGCCAGCGCTTTATGTGCGGCCTCCACAATATAAGGCTTTGCCGCGACCGACGCCGCGGTAGAATCAGCATGTCCGCGCCAGAAATAAAGAAGCTCGGGAATATGCACGATTTTTTTTGCCTGCTCCGTCAGTCTCAGAATCAAATCATAGTCTTGACTGCCGTCATATTCGCTGTTAAAAGGCCCCACTTTTTCAAGCAAATCGCGGGAAAATACCGAAAGATGACAGATATAATTATAACTGCGCAAAGTATCGGGTGAAAAATCCGGTTTATGATGTCGCAGCACAATATCGTCTAATGAATTATTCACAAAGGTAGCTTCATCGGTATAAATGAAATCGGCGTTTTCCTTGCAAATAACTTCCATGCAGGAGAACAGCGCGGAAGGATGCAAAATATCATCATGATCCAGCAGCGCAAAATAGTCGCCGGTCGCCATTTGAATGCATTCGTTGGTATTTGCCGATATTCCCTTGTTTTCCTTCAGTTTTTTATAACAGATACGGGAATCGCTTTTTGCGGCGGACATGCAAATTTTTTCTACATCGCGGTGCTGTTCATCACTTCCGTCAGCAAGGCATAATTCCCACTTCGCATACGTTTGTTTTTGTACCGATTCAATCATTTCGCACAAAAAAGATTTGGGTGTATTATAAAGCGGCACAAGAATACTGAACTTTACCGGGCGGTCAAAAACCTTTTTACTCTCCTCTTTCCGGCGGCTTTTTGAAATGGAATAACATTTTTCTTGGCTTATTTTTTCATTTTTTTTTAGCAAAGACCGAATTTTTTTTAAAAGTTTTTTTATCTGATCCGCTATAAAGCGCAGAGGATACGTTATCCGCCAGAATTGAGAACGGCTGATTTGCTGATACGCCGCCAAAGTATGCTGCAGCTGAATATTTAAAGTATTGTTTTCTCTTTTCACATTTTCCGCCAGCTCTTTCTGCAGAGCCAGTGTTTCTTTTAAAAGAGAAATATTCTCCTGCAGCATAATTCTTTGCGCTTCCGCCTGCTGGCTGACAGCGCCGATCTCTGCTTTTTTACAGTTAATGGTTCTTTCATACCGTTCTACCGCCGGAAGATAAGAAGCGTTGCGTACAAACAAATACGCGTCCGCCGAAAGAAAGCTCGGATAACGATCTGTCTGATTATAAAAACCGACTTCGGCGAAAGCGGAAGCCCAAAAATCAGAAGTACGTACATTTAAATGCGTAGGATCCTCATCTTTTTTTGACGTGGAAGAAAAAAGAACCATATCGGTATAGCGGCATAAATTGGCGATTGCCTTTTTTCCGTCCGCTTCCGTAAGATGCTCTAAAACCTCAACACAGGTTATCATATCAAAATGCGTAGGAAATTCACCGGGCAAAGGCTCTGTAAGCGAGCAGACTCTGCAATAGGAAGAAACGGAGGGATCTGTATGGGTAATTGCATATTCGGAAATATCAATACCGTACGCCTCTACCCCCAAATCCCGCAGAGCCTTTACTAACATTCCTAAAGCGCAGCCCGCGTCCAAAACCGTTTTGGGATGATATTTTTCAACAATGGTTTCAGCGATACGACGGAAAAATTTTTGAAGATGCAAACAACCTGAATAATTTACCGTCTGTTCTTCACTCAGCCGGTAACGGGTATAGTATGATTCATCATAAACTGAATTCATGCGTACATTTCCTCCACTATAAATAACTACAAGGTATTATATAGCATGCCATAAAAAAAAGCAATAAAAAATAAGCCTATGCGGCAAACAAGGTATTTTTCAGGCCGTTCTTCTTTTTAACCCATAAAACCTGCCGTAAAACAGGTATTTTAAAAAAAGCTTTCTCTATAAAACAAAAGGATTCCTGATAGGCAAAAAGAAGAACGGCGCAGCAGGCATAATATCATTCGCCAAACAAGAAACCGCATACAGATTTTTTCTCCCGGCATAAAAAATCTCGGCAAAAGGAAAGCAACGCGCAGCGTGCTTCGGTGAATTTCTGCGTCCGAAGCCGCGCCTTGCCGATCTTTCACGCCTATGCGGCGGTTTTTGTTTATTTTTTCAACACCGACGAAAACAGAAACGCACTCATCAAAGAGTATCGCCGTTGTTTGCGGCGTTTGCCGCGCTGTTCTCTGAACTTTACAAAAATAAGTCCCTGTCTTTTGTTCCCCTAAGACATTGCCGATTGCTATCCCTTACCGTGCCGAACCGATCCGTTAAGCCGCA
Organism: uncultured Selenomonadales bacterium; assembly: GCA_905200615.1. GTDB lineage: Bacteria > Bacillota > Clostridia > Christensenellales > QALW01 > UMGS1322. The sequence goes on from CAJKLB010000003.1 coordinate 67,961, forward strand.
AAACACCGCCTCCGCTGTGTCTCCCGGCATAAATCCGATCCCTTAGCCAAGTACGGATCCGTTATGTACTTTCCTGCAACCGAAAGCGTACGGTTATTTTTTCTCCGCGGAGGGCCCGGGCAAGTTCCGCCGGCGTTTGGGTATATCCTAAAGGCGTGTAGCTGTAAGAAGTGGAAAAACTTTCATAAAACAGCACTAAACAGTTTTTTTGATACAGCATCAAATCCCCCGCGTGAATTTGGGAAGGTTTTTGCGCTTTTGCCGGAAGGGTATGATCTAAATAACAAAATTTTTCGTTCCCGTTGAGTTCATGCATTTCCAGCGTCAGGGGTAAAAGCTGCAAAAACGCCTCTGCCGTTTCATTGTTATACAGTGTAATCAAAAAACTTTTTTCATCAATCTCCATGCAGAGCGTGGCTTCCGTACTGTCGGTTTCGGCAGGAAGGGGAGGGTTTGTTTGGCTGCTTGGAACAGGCTGCTGTGTCGTTTCGTTTTTTGGCCGCGCTTGCGCGCAGCCGGCGGTAAGCAGCACCGCCGAAAGAAGCCCGCACAGCAGCTGTTTTTTACGCATTTTTCCCGGCTTCATAGGCTTCCTTTAACGCCGGATGTCCTTCAATCTGCCCCGGGGCCTCAACCCCTCCGCCAAACACCGTACCGGCAAAGCGTGCTTCGGGAAAACAGACGATCCACCCCGAAAGTCCGGTTTGGGCGCCCTCTGCCGCGCTTTTTGCTTCATCGGCGGCCGTTGCCAGCAGATAGATATCACGAAACGCGTAATCCGCGTTATAAAGAGGATTGCTGCGATCAAGCAGGGTTTTCATCTGACCGCACATTTCATAGTAATAAATGGGGGTAGCAAAAACCAGCACATCAGCGGTAAGCATTTTTTGCAGGATCGGCTGCATATCGTCATGGATTACACAACGCCCTGTCTTCTGGCAGGCCATACAGCCTTTGCAGAAGCCGATATTCTTATCCCGCAAAGAAATTTTTTCCGTTTCGTGTCCGGCGGCCCGGGCGCCTGCCAAAAAAGCGTCTGCCAGTCTGTCTGAATTTCCGGCGCTGCGGGGGCTGGTGGAAAGAATCAAAATCTTTTTTTTCATACGGTTTTCTCCTTTTTCTGAATCCATGGTTACAGCAATTTCAAAATATCTTCGGCAATTTGCTCAGCGGTTAAATGATTTTCCTTCAACACGGTTTGCACATCATATCGGTCAAGAAATTCCTTTTTGAAGCCAAAGTTCAATACTTTTATGCCGGTATCACCGTAAAACCGTGCCAGCTTTTCGCCGAAGCCGCCATCTAAAAAGCCGTCTTCCAAAGTTGCCACCACGGAATGTTCCTTTTTCAGCTGTTCCAAAAGAGGACGGTCCATCCCGGTGACGGACCAGGGTTTTATGACGGTGGGGCGTACTCCTGTTTTTTCAAAAATCAAGTCCGCGGCCTGTTTTGCCAGCGGATAGAACGTGCCCACTCCCAAAATGGCCGCGCCGCTTCCCGCTTGCGTTACTTCATAGGTGTTTATTTTTTCGCCGCTCCAGCAGCTCTCTTCCCTTTTCGAGATCATTTCGCCTCCCGGCACGCGGATAGCCACCGGATATTGAGTTTGTTCCAAGCTCCAGGCAAGCATATCAAGATATTCTTCCTTGTTTGTCGGAGCCAGATATACCAAGTTAGGAATATTGGCCATCATGGGAATATCCTGCAATCCCAGATGCGTAATATCGCTCATGCCGTATATCGATCCGGCAAAGACCACGATTGCAGCAGGATTTTTATCAATGCACAGATCTTGGGAAAGCTGATCAAAAGCACGCTGAAGGAAAGAACTATATACGCCGAAGACGGGTTTTCCGCCGTTCGCGGCGATTCCGGAAGCCAAGGCAACCGCCGTTTGTTCCGCGATGCCCACATCTATAAACTGTCTTCCGGCCTCCCGGCGCTTTTCCTGTGTAAAGCCCATTACGGTAGGAGTACCGGCGGTAATGGCAGCAACAGACGGATCCTCTTTCATCTTTTTCAGCAAAAACTCCGCCGTTACGCTTGCATAATCTTCCCCGTCAGAGGAATACAGTGGTTTCCCCGTGGCAAGATCAAAGGGTCCGCTGTAATGCCAGGGTTCTTTGTTTTCTTCTGCCGGCGCGTAGCCTTTTCCTTTTTGCGTGTGAATGTGTACTACGATAGGACGTGTACTGTCTTTTACCTTTTGAAAAGCGCTGAGCAAAGCGGAAAGCTCATTGCCTTCGGCAACATATACATAGTCCAGTCCCATAGCTTTAAACAAATTGCACGCCGCCTGTCCGTCTGTTTCACGCAGCAACCGCAGGTTTTGGTAAAGTCCTCCGTGATTTTCCGCAATGGACATCTCATTGTCGTTTACCACGAGGATCAGATTGCTCTTCATCTCCGCGGCCACATTCAGCCCCTCCAAGGCTTCTCCGCCGCTGAGGGAACCGTCGCCGATTACCGCTATTATATTGCCGTTTTCCCCTTTTAAATCACGTGCTTTGGCCAAGCCGCAGGCCAAACTGACCGAGGTAGAGGTATGACCCACGGTAAAAACATCATGCGCGCTTTCCTTTGGGTTGGTATAACCGGTTACATCATCATAGTGTTCAGGATCCAAAAAAGCGTTCTTGCGACCGGTAAGAATCTTGTGTGTGTAGGATTGATGCGATACGTCAAATATGATTTTATCCTTAGGCGAATCAAATACCGCATGAAGAGCGATCGTTGCCTCCACCATTCCCAAATTCGGCCCGAAATGGCCGCCGTGCCGACTCAATTTTTCTAAAAGCACGCGGCGGATTTCTTCGGCAAGAACCGTCAGCTGCGCTGTGTTTAAATTTTTTACGTCCGCAGGACCGTTGATAGATTCCAAATACATTTTAATCACAATCTCCTTTATTCCAATTTAATTTTCCTGTTTCCACGGCTTTTTGATACCGCTCGATTTTATGCTCCAGCCGTGTTAGGGTGGCGTCAATCTGCTGTTTCTGCCGTAAAAGCGCCTCTTTTTGCTCTTGCAGCAGCTGAAGCCGCGCGGCAAAGGTAGTGTCTCCCTGCTGAAACAGTCTTACGTATTCAATCATGGCTTCAATCGGCAATCCCGCGCTTCGCATGCAAATGGCAAGTTCCACCCACCCAAGATCCTCCGGTTTATAATCCCGAATACCGCCGGAGGTACGCGTTACGGGCGGTATCATACCCACACGCTCATAATACCGGAGCGTGTCCTGAGTAATGTTATATTTTTCGCTGACCTCTTTAATCGTCACCATGCATCCCCCCTTTTTATTCCGCTATCATGATAATACCTGGAGTTTGCTCAAAGTCAATCTTTTTTTTATGAAATTTTTGTGAAAAAGGTTTTTTCATCTCGGTCTTGTTCGCATGGGAAAATCGTGATACAATAATAAAAAAATGAGTTTTACAAGGAGGAAAGGATCATGAATGAAATCATAAACGCTATCTGTACACGCCGAAGCATCCGGAAATTTAAAAAGGACGCCATTCCCTCAGAACTTCTGGAGCAGATTTTAACAGCCGGAACCTACGCGCCCACGGCTATGAATCGGCAGTCGCCTATTATTCTTGCGGTAACGGATCCGTCTGTGCGCGATGAACTTTCCCGGCTGAACGCTTCGGTTATGGGCAGTTCCGGCGATCCTTTTTACGGCGCGCCGGCAGTATTGGTAGTACTGGCGAACAAAAATTGTCCCAACCGGGTGTATGACGGCAGTCTTGTTATGGGAAATTTAATGCTGGCGGCACATTCCTTAGGTATCGGCAGCTGCTGGATTCATCGGGCTAAAGAGGTTTTTGAACTGCCTGAGGGCAAAGCTCTTTTACATCGCTTAGGCGTTGAAGGAGAATATGAGGGCATCGGCCATTGTATTTTAGGATATCCGGACGGTAAAATTCCTCAGCCCCAGCCTCGAAAAGAAAACTGGGTGTATTTTGCCGAAAAATAAAAACCTCCGAAACCCGTATAGCCGTTCGGCGTCCTCTTGAACGCCGTCGACCGTTTTAAGACGGATACGGCACGCTTTGAAAACGGATTTTTTCGGCAGCGGACGAAAAGCCCGGATATTTCGGAGTCCTTTAAAAAACCGCTCCCGCGCTGTCTGATACCGGCATTTTTTCCGCCGAACCGGCGCCCTCCGCGGTCGAACCTATCCGCGTTTTCACAGAAGCGCGCTAAAAGCTGCTTTTGAGCCGTCGGTTTTCCCGGCAAAAAAGCCGGTTTCGGACAGGAAAAGCAACAAAAGGACAAACTTTTATTTTAGAATCAAAAATTTTTCGATTTCTCGACGATCCAACGCTTTGAAAAAGCACCTTGTGAATTGCTTTTTTCCGCGCTGTCCGTGAACAAAAAAGCGTCACCGCAATAAAAGCCGGAGATCTACAGAGCATCGGAGAAAGATCAACCGCCGGTCTTTTTAAAAAGTCTCGGCGTTTACTTCTGACAGGAAACGATTGATAACAGCGAATAAGGAGGAATATCGTGATGAAAAAACAAACCGCGGGAAGAACTGTTTTAGGAGATTTCGCGCCCAAATTCGCGGAATTAAACGATGATGTTTTATTTGGCCAGGTGTGGGCTCGTGAAGAGCAGTTATCCGTAAAAAACCGGTGTATGATTACGGTTGCGGGGCTGATAGGCAAAGGCTGCCTGGATGATTCTTTTCGCTATCATTTGGTCAATGCCAAAAACAACGGTGTTACCAAAGAAGAGATGGCCGAAATGATTACGCATTTAGCCTTTTACTGCGGGTGGCCGAACGCCTGGGCCGCCTTTTACATGGCCAAAGAGGTGTACGCCGAAGATGTCCCGCCCAAACACGGAGGGCTATTTGGTTTAGGAGAGCCGAATATCGCTTTTGCCAAGTATTTTACGGGAAAATCTTATTTAAAGCCCTTGACGGTGCCGGGTAAATCCAATGTGTCCATCGCCAATGTAACCTTTGAACCGGGCTGCCGTAACTTCTGGCACATTCATAAAGCCGTAAAAGGCGGAGGACAGATTCTGCTTTGTACCGAGGGTGAGGGATGGTATCAGGAAGAAGGAAAAGCAGCCCGGAGTCTGATGCCGGGAGATGTCATTATAATTGACGCTAACAAAAAGCATTGGCACGGCGCTAAAAAAGATCATTGGTTCAGCCATTTAGCCGTGGAGGTGCCGGGAGAAGAAACGGAAAATCTGTGGTGTGAACCGGTTTCAGAGGAAGAATATAACCGTTTATGCTGAAGCAAAAAATTTACGGGCGAATTGTTGAAAAACGTAAAAAATATGATATAATACTTTTATATCGGTCAGAGCATTTCTTTTTATCACGGCGGCTCATATTGTATCCGCCGCAGAGCATATAATGAGGAAGAAATATCTTCGGCCGCGCAGAACCGTTTTTGTAAAATGATTTTGAAGGGAGAAAACAAATATGGGTCTTATTAAAGCAGCGATAGGGGCGCTCGGCGGTACACTTGCCGATCAATGGAAAGAATTTTTCTATTGTGACGCGCTTGACGCCGACGTTCTGGTTACGAAAGGACAAAAACGTATTTCGGGCCGTTCCTCCAACACAAAAGGAAATGACAATATCATTTCCAACGGCTCCGGTATCGCCGTTGCCGACGGGCAGTGTATGATTATTGTAGAACAGGGAAAGGTGGTTGAAGTTTGCGCCGAGCCCGGCGAATTTACTTACGACGCTTCTACCGAACCCAGCATTTTTGCCGGAAGCCTGGGCCGCAGTATTTTGGATACCTTTAAAACCATCGGCAAGCGCTTTACTTACGGGGGAGATACCGGCAAGGATCAGCGTGTTTACTATTTCAATACGAAGGAACTGATTGATAATAAATTCGGCACCCCCAACCCCATCCCTTTTCGTGTAGTGGATAAAAATATTGGTTTGGATATTGACGTGGCGGTGCGCTGTAACGGAGTCTATTCGTACAAAATCACGGATCCTCTTTTATTTTATACCAATGTTTGCGGCAATGTAGAGCAGGATTATACCCGTGCTGATATTGAAGGTCAGCTAAAAACAGAGTTTTTAAGCGCGCTTCAGCCCGCGTTTGCTAAAATTTCGGCAATGGGCATCCGCTACAGCGCTCTGCCCGGCCACGCGGAAGAACTCTGTCAGGCAATGAACGAGGCACTGACCGCCAAATGGGCCCAGCTGCGCGGTTTACGGGTTGTATCTGTAGCCATGAACCCCATTACGCTTTCGGAAGAAGACGCTGCCATGATCAAGCAGGCGCAGCAAACGGCGATTATGCGCGATCCCACCATGGCGGCGGCTACTTTGGTTGGCGCGCAGGCTGAGGCAATGAAATCCGCGGCGAAAAACGAGAACGGCGCAATGATGGGCTTTATGGGAGTTTCCATGGCGCAGCAAGCAGGCGGTACAAACGCGCAGAATCTGTTTGCCCTCGGCGCGCAGCAGCAAACGGAAAGGAAAGAAAAAGCAGAAGATTCGGCCGCTTGGCAATGCAGCTGCGGTGCCAGAGTTTCGGGAAATTTCTGCCCCGAGTGCGGTGCGAAAAAGCCGGCCGAAAAAAAAGGCTGGAAATGCTCCTGCGGGGCTCAAGCAGAGGGTAATTTTTGTCCCGAGTGCGGCGCGAAAAAACCGGATGAGGGCTGGAAGTGTTCTTGCGGAGCCGTGAACAAGGGAAAATTCTGCCCCGAATGCGGTGCGAAAAAACCGGATAACGCGCCGCTTTACCGTTGTGATAAATGCGGATGGGAACCGAAGGATCCGCATCATCCGCCCAAATTCTGCCCCGAATGCGGCGATAATTTTGATGAAAACGACAAAACGTAATTTTTATGGAAAACCGGGTATCCCCGGGCGCTGCCGCAGCCGAATTTTTCTTGGCGGCAGCGCTGTTTTTTGATGTTTACCGTTTCGGCGGTATTTTGAAAGCAGGAGAGATTGATATGTCAGAGCTACTGGAATATAAATGCCCGTGCTGCGGGGGCGCCATCGAATTTGACAGCACGCTGCAAAAGATGAAATGTCCCTATTGCGACACAACGTTTGACCCGGAGACCTTAAAAGACTATGATGACGCGCTCAAAAGTGACACCGCATCCAATATGGAGTGGGAAACGTCTGCCGGGGGAAACTGGCAGCCGGGGGAAACCGATGATATGTCGGTTTATGTGTGTAATTCCTGCGGCGGAGAGATCATCAGCAATAAAACCACCGCGGCGGCAAGCTGTCCGTTTTGCGGAAATCCCGTGGTAATGAAGGGTAATTTTTCCGGCGATCTGCGTCCGGATTACGTGATTCCCTTTCAATTGAGCAAAGAAGACGCAAAAGCGGGCTTTACGCAACATTTAAAAGGCAAGCGTCTGGTGCCCAAGGTTTTTTCAAGCCAAAGTCATATTGATGAGATTAAGGGTGTTTATGTGCCTTTTTGGTTGTTTGATGCCGACGCGGACGCGAATATCCGGTATCGGGCCACTCGGACGCGCGCTTGGAGCGACAGCAACTATAACTACGTGGAAACCAGCCATTATTCGCTGCTTCGCGCCGGAAATATCGGCTTTGAGCGCGTTCCGGTAGACGGATCCTCGGTCATGCCTGATGATTTGATGGAATCCATTGAGCCGTTTGATTTTTCTCAGGCGGTAGATTTTCAAACCGCGTATATGGCCGGTTTTTTTGCCGACCGATACGATGTAACGGCTCAGCAGAGTATTCAGCGAGCCAACGAGCGCATTCAAAAAAGTACGGAAAGTATGTTTGCCTCTACCGTAAGCGGATATCAGTCGGTTGTGCCGGAAAACAGCGGAATTTCGCTTTCCAACGGAAAGGCCGTTTACGCGCTTTACCCGGTATGGCTGTTAAGTACCAGCTGGCAGGGAAAAACCTATACCTTTGCCATGAACGGCCAAACCGGTAAATTTGTCGGGGATCTGCCGATGGATAAAAGCGCGTACTGGCGATGGCTTTTAGGCCTTTGGGGCGGCTGCTCGGCAGGAATTTTTTTGCTGATATTGATTGCCTGGCTGCTCAATCTTCTTTGAGGGAACAATTTTTATTTCACCGATAGAGCCGCTTGCGCGGCCGCATGGAGTTTATAATGAAAAAAATCTGTTTGTTATTGATTTTCTGCTTTTCTCTAACGGTTTCCGCCGTGGCGGAAAATACCCCTGCTATTCCGCAGCAAAGACAGCTGCCTTTATTGGTAGATAACGCCTCGCTGCTTTCTTCTTCGGAGGAAGAGGCCCTGTTAGAAAAATTAAACGGCATCAGCCAAGTTCACGAATGTGATGTTGCCATCGTTACGGTTTATTCTCTGGGTTCTAAAAGCGCTGCCGCTTATGCCGATGATTTTTATGATTATAACGGCTATGGCTATGGGGAGAATGATGACGGTATTTTGCTTTTAATCAGCATGGAGAACCGCGATTGGGCCATTACGACCTACGGTTTCGGCGAGGACGCTTTTACCCCAAGCGGTCAGGCGTATATCGTAGAACAGTTTCGCCCTTATTTAAGCCAGGGCGATTACAGTGAAGCTTTTCTTTGCTTTGCCGACTTGTGTGACGACTTCCTGACGCAGGCCGCCGCCGGACATCCGTATGATTCGGAAAACCTGCCCAGAGGCGCGTTTCAGCTTTCCTGGATTCTGATTGCGCTGGGCATCGGTTTTTTGATTGCCATCGTTTCCGTTTCGGCAATGAAATCCAAACTGAAATCCGTTCGCCGGCAGCCGGCGGCATCCAGTTACATCCGTCCCGATAGCTTTCAGGTAACGCAAAGCCGCGATATCTTTCTGTATCGAAACGTCTCCCGCACAGCCCGTCCTAAAAACACCTCCTCTTCCTCCGGCGGAAGTCATGTCAGTTCGTCCGGACGCAGTCACGGCGGCAGCAGCGGAAAGTTTTAACTACGCTTCCCCTGCCGGGAAAGCGCAGCGTATCAAAAAAAAGTTACACGGCCGAAAAAGTTCGACGGGTTTGTTCGCCTTTTTCAAAAGCGGCTCGCCGGGTTGCCTTCCAAAGAGAGCGAAATCTTACGAAAAAGAGCCCGGAAGGGGCGGTAAGCGTCCCGGTGGGACGTTTACCCTGCGGCGAACCCTCCCATGCGATGCATAAATTTTTTGTACCGATGCACGAACCGTTTTTTCGGCAGACCGCGCTTCCCTTTCCGGGGAAGCTTTTTTCATCCGCTGAATATGCTTCCGCATTTTCGGGCAAAGAGTTTTTTCTCCTCAAACACGGCTGCCTTGCAGGCACATATCCGGGGAAAAAAAACGGGGCGGGAAAATACAGCGGAAGAAAAGAAAAATTTCGTTTCTTTTTTGTATAAGCAAAAACACGGATAAATCGGCGTTTTATACGAAAAAATCTTTGCCTAAAAATGTCTTTTCATATATAATAATAGAATATATATTATGGTTTTACGCACGGTTTTGCCTCGGGGGCAACGCAGTGCAAAATATGGCCAGCAAGGGGGAGCAAGCGTGCAGCTTCGCAAAATAGAGCGGTTTGAAAATACTTCCGGCGCGGAATACATAGAAAAAGTAAATATCCTTTTGGGAACAAAAAAACGCACTTATTTTGTGGAGACTTACGGCTGCCAGATGAACGTACGGGATTCCCAAACGCTGGCGGGTATGCTTGAGCGCATGGGCTATACGCCGGCGGCCCTCAGAGAAGACGCCGACGCGGTAATCTTTAATACCTGCTGTGTGCGCGAGGGAGCCGAGGAACGCCTGCTGGGCAATTTGGGTGTTTTAAAGCCTTTAAAGCAGCAAAAACCCGATATGCTGATTATGGTTTGCGGCTGTATGATGCAGGAGCCCGGCATGGCCGAATCGATCCGGCGCCGATTTCGCTTTGTGGATGTCGTATTCGGCACCCATAACACGCACTGTCTGCCGGAGCTGATGTATCGGGCGCTTACGGAGCACATACCGGCTTATCAGTTGTGGCCGAAAGAGCAAGGGATTGTAGAGGACATGCCGGTTCTGCGCGAGCGTTCCGCCTCTGCTTGGATCAACATCATGTACGGCTGCAATAATTTTTGTTCTTACTGCATCGTTCCCTACGTACGCGGCCGGGAGCGTTCCCGTCAAAGTGAAGATATCCTGAAGGAAGCGCGCGCACTGGCCGAACAGGGCGTAAAGGAAATCACTCTTTTGGGGCAGAATGTCAACTCCTACGGTAAGGAACGCGATGAAATTTCTTTTCCGGCGCTTTTAAAAAAACTGGATGAAATAGACGGCATTGAACGAATCCGCTTTATGACCAGCCATCCAAAGGATCTTTCAGATGAGCTGATTGAAATTATGGCGCATTCCCGCCATATATGCAAATATATTCACCTTCCCGTGCAATCAGGCTCTGACAGAATTTTAACGCTGATGAACCGTCGTTACACCCGGCAGAACTATTTTGACCTGATTCAAAAATTACGTCAGGCTATGCCGGAAATCGCGCTTTCCACGGATATTATTGTGGGCTTCCCTACCGAAACCGAAAAGGATTTTGAGGATACGCTGGATTTATACCGGCGGGTAGGCTTCAACTCGTCTTTTACCTTCATCTATTCCAAACGAAAAGGAACACCCGCGGCCGAAATGGAAGGGCAAGTGCATGAGCGCGACGCCAAGGATCGTATCGCGCGGCTGATTAAGCTTGCCGAAGAATGTACGCTTGCCGCAAATCAAAAATATCCCGGGCGAAGCTATCGTGTTCTGGTGGAAAGTGTTTCCCGCCGGGATCCGAATATGGTGTCGGGCCGTACCGACTGCGGCAGGATGGTAAACTTTCCCGGAAAAACGGATTTAATCGGTAAAATCGTAACCGTGAAAATTACACAAAGCAAATTAAATACGCTTTTAGGAGAAATGGAGGAAGAAGCATGCCCCTTTCACCGATGATGCAGCGCTATATCGTGCTGAAGGAACAATATAAAGATTGCCTTGTTTTTTATCGGCTGGGCGATTTTTATGAGATGTTTTTTGACGACGCACAGATCGCCTCCAAAGAGCTGCAGCTCACCCTGACCGGGCGCGACTGCGGCTTAGAAGAAAAGGCTCCTATGTGCGGCGTGCCGTATCACAGCGTAAACAATTATATCAACAAACTGCTGGAAAAAAATTATAAAGTAGCCATCTGCGAGCAGCTGACCGATCCCAAAGAATCCAAAGGTCTGGTAGAGCGGGACGTTATCCGTGTGATTACCCCGGGAACGGTCATTGAAGACGCGATGCTGGAGGGCAAAAACAACAATTTCTTAGCCGCGGCCGTATATAAGGAAAACCGCTGCGGTATCGCCTGGGCGGATGTTTCCACCGGAGAATTCAACCTGACCGAAGTGTTATGTGAAAACGGAATAGATAGCGTAAGCGATAAGCTGTTTGAGATATCACCTAATGAAATTATTGTAGACGCGGGTTTTTCACAGGCGGCACAGAAAATGCCGGAATACATAAAAAAACAGTTCAAACCCTTTATGGAGGTACCCGGTCTGTTTGAATCCGAGGCCGATATCGCCAAGCTCACGCGCCGCTTTCCGCAGGCAAAAGGGCTTGAGAAAAAATATCCCTGTGCCGTGCAGGCCGCCGCGGGGCTGTGGAGCTATTTAGGAACCACGCAGAAAAATACGCTGGCGCATATGACGCAGCTTTCGTTTATTGCGGGAAAAGAGTACCTGCAGCTGGACGCGGCGGCAATCCGTAATTTGGAAATCTTTAAATCCATGGGCGCGCACGGCACGCGCGGTACGCTGCTGTGGTTGCTGGATAAGACCGAAACCGCCATGGGCGGCAGGAAACTGAAAGCCTGGCTGGAGCGTCCCTTGCGAAAAAAAGAAGAGATTGACCGACGCTTAGATGCCGTGGAGGAACTGCAAAATTATATTCTGCGCGAGGATATCAAGCCTCAGCTTAGTACCATCGGCGATATTGAGCGTATCTGCACCCGGGTTTCTTACGGTACGGTCAACGCGCGGGAGACCGCCGCCATGCGCCGTTCACTCAAAGTGCTGCCGGATATCCGGCAGGCGCTGCTGAACTGCAGCAGCGCGCTCTTAAAAGAGTGCGGCGAAAATATCGATGGGCTGGAGGATATCTACGGTCTTTTGGAAGCCGCCATTGCCGAGGATCCGGCCGACAGCGTAAAAGAGGGCGGGATTATCCGCGCCGGCTATAACGCGCAGCTGGATGCCTACCGTGACGCCGTGAAAAACGGCCAAAACTGGATTTTGCAGTTGGAGGCAAAAGAGCGTGAAGAGACCGGTATCAAAACCTTAAAAATTAAATTCAATAAGGTGTTCGGCTATTCTATTGAGGTAACCAACAGTTTTTTGGATAAAGTGCCTTACAGCTATGTACGGAAACAGACGCTTACCGGCGGTGAACGCTTTATTACTCCTGAACTGAAAGCCATGGAAGAAAAAATTTTAGGCAGCGAGGAAAAAGCCGTTCGTTTGGAATATGAAATTTTCTGTCAGGTGCGGGAAGAGCTGTTAAAGGCGCTTCCGCGCCTGAAGCAAACGGCCGCGGCCGTTTCCACGGCGGATTGTCTTTGTTCTTTAGCGGCTGTGGCCGCGGACTTTTCCTATACGCGGCCAAAGATAACAACCGACGGCGCTATTCATATTACACAGGGACGGCATCCGGTTATTGAGGCGATGATGGACGACGGTTCCTTTGTTCCTAACGATACGCTGCTGGACACGCAGGAAAACCGCTTTATGGTAATTACCGGCCCCAATATGGCGGGAAAAAGCACCTATATGCGTCAGGTGGCGCTGATTACACTGATGGCGCACATCGGCAGTTTTGTGCCCGCGGCGCAGGCGGAGATTTCCGTTTGCGACCGAATTTTTACCCGGGTGGGTGCCTCGGACGATCTGGCCGCCGGGCAAAGTACCTTTATGCTGGAAATGAACGAAGTGGCCGGCATTTTAAAGAACGCCACAAGCGACAGCCTGATTATTTTAGATGAGATCGGCCGGGGAACCAGCACATTTGACGGGCTTTCCATCGCGTGGGCCGTTACCGAATATATTGCCAAAAAGAAAAACATCGGCGCCAAAACGCTGTTTGCCACGCATTACCATGAATTAAGTGAATTAGAGGGCCGGCTGGACGGTATTAAAAATTACTGCATTACCGTAAAAGAGCACGGCGAGGATGTCATTTTTCTGCGTAAGATTATGCGGGGCAGCGCAGATAAGAGTTTCGGTATTGCCGTGGCGCGTTTAGCGGGAGTTCCCAAACCCGTACTGGATCGCGCCAAGGAGATTCTTACTACGTTAGAGGATGCCGATATCAGTAAAAGCGGACTGGTCGGCGGCAAGGGAAAAACGGTGAAAGCCGAGCAGACGCTGATGTTTGTAAGCAGCAATACGCAGGATATCATACAAAAGCTCAAGGCAGTGGATATCAATACGCTTACGCCTCTTTCGGCGCTGAATATCCTCTGTGAGCTTCGTGAGCAGGCAAAGAGGGAAAAGGAATGAAGATAAAATTACTTGACGCTTCCGTAGCCAATAAAATCGCTGCGGGCGAAGTGGTAGAGAGGCCGGCTTCCATTGTAAAGGAACTGGTGGAAAACAGCATTGACGCCGGCGCCAGCAGCGTAACGGTAGAAATCCGCGGCGGCGGAATCGATTTGATACGTATTTCCGATAACGGCTGCGGTATGGAGGAAGACGACGTAAAGCAGGCGTTTCTGCGCCATGCCACCAGCAAGATTTCCCGCGCGGAAGATTTAAACGATATCAATACCTTGGGATTTCGGGGTGAGGCTTTGGCCAGTATTGCCGCCGTTTCCCGCGTGCGTCTTGTTACCCGAACCGCTGATGCGCCGGAAGGCACCGAAATCGCTTTAGAGGGCGGAAAAATAGAAAAATTTTGCGCCGCCGGCTGCTCCGAGGGAACGGGGATCTGGGTAAAAGACCTGTTTTTTAATACGCCAGCCCGCCGAAAATTTTTAAAAAAGCCTTCGCAGGAAGCTTCCTATATCGGCGAAGTCATGAATCGAATGGCGCTTTCCAATCCTGCGGTATCCATGCGGTTTATCCAGGAAGCAAAAACCATTCTGCATACTCCCGGAGACGGCAGTCTGCTTTCGGCGATCCGTGCGATCTATGGCGCCGAGGTTTCGGGCAATATGATCCCGGTGAACTATGAGGCCAACCGGATTCGTTTGACCGGTTATCTGGGCAATCGGGAACTGCAAAAAAACAACCGCAGCTGGCAGCTGCTGTTTGTAAACGGACGCTGGATCAAAAATCAGCTGATCTCGCAGGCGGTGCAGGACGCTTACGCCGGCAGGCTGAATATCGGCAAATTTCCGTTTTTTATTTTAAAAATGGAACTTTCGGGGAATTTGGTAGATGTCAATGTACATCCGAACAAACAGGAAGTACGCTTTGCCGAGGGATTACCGGTCTATGAAACCGTAAACAAGGCTGTCTGTGACGCGCTGCGCGCCAATCAGGAAATTCCCCGTCTGTTTCGGGAACCCGTACCGGAGAAAACGGGGGTTTCGGGAATTATAGAGGTGGAGACCGTTGACCAGGTACTGCCCGTTTTTTCCAAAAACGCAAAGGAGGCACAGCCGTCCGGCGCGGAGGCGGAAGCGGTCGTTTCAATACCGGAAAGCACGGATTCTATCCCGATATCCGCGCCGGAGCCTTTCGTCGCGCCGCCGGCGGACGAAGCCGCGCCTGAAAAAAAAGCCGTGTTTTCGGCACAGCGGGAAAATCAGCGTGCCGAGAGTATCAAAAAGTTCGCTGAATTTATTGCCGGCAGCACGGCGGAGATAGCCGAAACCGGATTTTCCCCGATATCCATAATACCGGAAAATATTCCCGTGCAGCAGGAAATTCAAATGGAATATAAATCTCAATATAAAATGACCGGCGTTTTATTTGATACCTATATTCTTTTAGAAGCCGGGGAAGACGCCTATATCATTGACCAGCATGCCGCACATGAACGGCTGCTGTTTGAAAAATTTATGAAGCAGGCGCAGGAAAATACGGCGGCAAGTCAATACCTGCTTACGCCGGAAGTGATTCGGGTTTCTCCCGTGGAACAGGCCTTTTTGGAAGAACTGCTGCCCCAACTGGCAGATATCGGCTACGAGATTGAAGCGGTAGGTCCCGGTGCTTTTGCCCTAAAAGCGGCGCCCGCGGCTCTGGGAACGGTGGATCCGGAACGCTTTCTTTCCGCGCTGCTGGATGAACGCGCGTCACTGCGGCAGCTTAAGGGAGCGGAGCTCAAGCGCTCGCGCCTGATACAGCTTTCCTGTAAAAGCGCGGTCAAGGGCGGCGATAAGCTTTCCGCCGAGGACATTGAAAAACTGATGCAGCTGATTATGCAGGAAAATATCCCTCTTTCCTGCCCCCACGGCCGGCCGATTTTAATAAGACTTACAAAGCGTGAATTAGAAGTCCGCTTTAAAAGAATCCAATGAGCGTGATCATGATTGCCGGGCCTACGGCTTCGGGAAAAACACGGTTGGGAATAGAAGCGGCGAAGCGGCTTAACGGCGAAGTTATCTCCTGTGATTCCATGCAAATATACCGGGATATCCCGATTTGTTCGGCCGCTCCTACCCGGGAGGAAATGCAGGGAGTTGCCCATCATTTAATCGGGTTTTTGCCCTTTGACGCGAAATTTACCGTAGTGGACTACCGCGAAGCCGCGCTGAAGAAAGTCCGCGAGGTTCTTTCCCGGGGAAAACAGCCCATTTTTGTGGGGGGAACGGGAATGTATGTTCATTCTTTAATCTATGAACCAGATTTCGCGGGCGGCTTTGACGAAGCTCTGCGGCGGCGCTTAGAAGAAATGGAAAATCAGGAATTATACGAGCGGCTGCTGGAAGCGGATAAAAACACAAAAATATCCGCTAACGACCGCAAACGTCTGATCCGCGCGCTGGAAGTGTATACCCTTACCGGAAAAACACCTCAGCAGGGTGAAAACTGGCGCAAAAAAAACAAGGAATTTGATTTCCGGCTGTTTTGTATTTCTCCCCCGCGCAGGGAACTTTACGAAAGAATCGACCGGCGTGTGGACGAGATGCTTTCCGCGGGGATGGAAGAGGAGATCCGGCGCCTTTGGCAGCTGGGAGTAAAGGAAACACACCAATGCTATAAGGCGATTGGATGTCGGCAGCTGATAGAATATTTTGAAGGAAAAGTTACGCGGGAGCAGGCAGTGGAAAAAATTAAGACGGAAAGCCGCCGGTACGCCAAGCGTCAGCTAACCTGGATGCGCGGTGAGGAGGCCGTATGGCTGGAGGGAAAAGATCCGCTGAAACAAATACTGGAGGAACTATGAAAGAAATATTAGCCCAAGAATACGGTGTTTCCGCCCCGCTTTTAAAAAAAGCGGCGGAGGCGGAGAAAAAATGCGCCGCAATCTTTGAAAGAATTGATGAAGTAAAAGAATATAATCAACTGCGGGTGCTGCGCGCGTTTATGGAGGAGCGAGTTTCCCCTTCACATTTTGCACCCAGCTACGGCTATGGCTATGACGACGCGGGAAGAGAAAAATTGGAGCAGCTGTTTGCCCGCATTTTTAAAGCGGAGGCGGCGCTTGTGCGGCCGCATATTGCTTCGGGCACCCACGCGCTGGCCATCGCCCTGCAGGGAATCGTGCGAAAGGGAGACCGTGTGGTTTCCGCCTCCGGCGCGCCGTACGATACATTAGAGAGTATTATCGGCCATAAAACGCCTGTGGAGGGTTCGCTTTGCGACAGAGGCGCGGTTTATGAGGAACTGGCGCTGAAGAAAGACGGAGCCTTGAATTTTGAAGCAATGGCTGCGTTTGTGCGCGGCGCGGCGGTAGTGATGCTGCAGCGCTCCCGGGGGTATCAGGATAGACCCAGCCTTACGATAAAAGATATCCGCCGGGCATCGGAAATCATTAAAAAAGCGGAGCCCTCAGCTGTTATTTTTGTGGATAACTGCTACGGCGAATTTGTGGAGGACTGTGAGCCTTTAGAGGCCGGAGCCGACATAATGATCGGTTCTTTAATCAAAAACGCCGGCGGCGGTCTGGCGCCCACGGGGGCGTATATCGCCGGACGGGCGGATTTGATTGAGCGAATCTCTTACCGGCTGACAGCGCCGGGTATCGGCAGTGAGGTTGGCAGTTATGCGGCGGGATATCTTCCGTTTTATCAGGGTATTTTTCTTGCCCCGCAAACGGTTTCCGAAGCACTTAAGGGCGCGGTTTTTACCGCCGCCATGTTAGAAGAATACGGATATCGGCCCTCACCGAAATGGAATGAAGCGCGGGGCTGCATTATACAATCGGTGCAATTAGGCAGCGCCGAAAAGGTGATTGCGCTCTGCCGGCAGATTCAAAAAGTCTCCCCGGTAGATTCCTACGTGACGCCGGAGCCCTGGGCTATGCCGGGCTATACCGACGAAGTAATTATGGCCGCGGGCACGTTTATCCAAGGGGCGTCCATTGAGCTCAGCGGAGACGCGCCCATTCGGGAGCCCTATATGTTTTATATGCAAGGCGGCATCGTCTATGCTCAGGTAAAAGCGGCGATATTGTGCGCCCTTGAAAAAATGAACGGAGGAAAGGAAAAATGAGACAAACGCTTGGCGTAAAGCCATGTGATATTTTGATTCCCGCTCAAAGCGTGGATTTATATGCGTATTCGGTAGTGGCGTGCGATCAATTTACCAGCGATGCCGCCTATTGGCAGGAGGTTGAGCGCATCGTGGGAGAAAAGCCCTCCACCTTCAAGATGACCTTTCCGGAGATTTATCTAAAAAAGGACAATCGGACACGCACTGAAGAAATTAACCAAGCGATGAGCCGGTATCTGGCCTCAAATTTATTTCAAAAATTCGAAAATGCGATTTTCTATGTGGAACGTACGCTCTCCCACGGCGGGATCCGCCGGGGCATCGTGCTGGCGGCGGATTTGGAGGAATATGATTATTCGCCCGGATCTCATTCTTTGATTCGTGCTACCGAAGGAACGATCGAGGATCGTCTTCCGCCGCGCGTGCTGATCCGGAAGGACGCGCCGATCGAGCTGCCACACATTATGCTGCTGATAGATGATAAACAGAATCAGGTGATCGCGCCGCTTTCAAAAATGGAAAAAACGCCGGTATATCAAACGGAACTGATGCTCGGCGGCGGCAGTATCAAGGGTTGGAGCTTAGGAGAAGAAGCAAAGGAACATGTGCTCAAAAGTCTGCCGCTGATCGATTGCGGAACAGGTGAAAATACCATCCGCTTTGCCGTAGGCGATGGTAACCACTCCCTGGCCACGGCAAAAAAATGTTGGGAAGAGCTGAAAAAACATCTATCCCCGGAGCAGATGAAAAATCATCCGGCTCGGTACGCGCTGTGCGAAATCGTCAATCTGCATGAGGATTCCCTGCTGTTTGAGCCGATCCATCGCGTACTGTTTGATGTGGATGTTTCGGATTTCCTTGCTTCCGCCGCGGCGATAGAAGGGGAATCAGAACAACGCTGCACGGTACTGTTCGAGGAAAAAGAACAATCCATCTGCCTAAAGCCCTGCCATACGCTTACCGTGGGCACACTGCAGCGCTTTTTGGATGAATATTTGAAAACCCATCCCAACGCGCGCATTGATTATGTTCATGAGCCTCAGCAGGTAAAAATGCTGGCAAAGAAAAAGAATACCGTGGGAATTCTGCTTCCGGCGATTGCAAAGGAAACACTTTTTCCGGCCGTGCGTGAAAACGGACCGCTTCCGCGCAAAACATTTTCCATGGGTATGGGACAGGATAAGCGTTATTATTTAGAAGCAAGAAAAATCAGATAGGGGAAAAAGATATGATAAAGGTAACAAAATTCGGAGGAAGTTCTTTGGCCGACGCGGCACAGTTTAAGAAAGTGAAGGAAATTATTCAAGCCGATCCGGCAAGAAAATATGTAGTCCCTTCAGCACCGGGCAAACGATTCAAAAATGACGATAAAGTGACAGACCTTTTATATAAAAGCTATGCGCTTTCCAGCTCCGGTCAGGATACCTCGGAGGTTTTTGACGAGATTACCCGGCGATATACGGACATCAAAAACGAACTGGCCCTTACAACCGATATTGAAAAAATTATTGCCCAAATCAAGAGTCGCGTTGACGGCGGCGCCGGTATCGATTACACGGCATCCCGAGGAGAATATTTAAACGGTATTCTTTTGGCCGAATATCTGGGCTTCACCTTTATTGACGCGGCCGAGGTGATTTTATTTGATTCCCGGGGCGTGCTCGACGCGGATAAGACCAATGCCATTATGAGCAAACGTCTTTCCCGCGAAACCTATGCCGTGATTCCCGGTTTTTACGGTTCCGGCCCCGACGGCGGTATTGTAACATTCTCCCGCGGCGGTTCGGATATCACCGGGTCTCTTGTCGCCCGAGCGGTCAAGGCGGATTTATATGAAAACTGGACCGATGTTTCCGGCTTTATGGTCACGGATCCCAGAATTGTTCCCGAAACCCGGGTAATTCGCTATATTACCTATAAGGAGCTGCGTGAGCTCTCTTATATGGGGGCTTCGGTCTTACATCAGGACGCGGTATTTCCTGTGGCGCAAAGCGGCATTCCTATCAATATCCGCAACACCAATGATCCCGATGCCTTGGGTACGATGATTGTGCATCAGCTGCCCAAAGAACACCAAAGCGATACGGTTATCACCGGAATCGCCGGGCATAAGGGCTATTGCGCGATTACAATTGAAAAAAATATGATGAACAGCGAACTGGGTATCGGCCGCAGATTTTTGGAGATATTTGAGAGAAATAATATCCTTTTTGAACATCTTCCCAGCGGTGTGGATACGATGTCCGCCGTACTGAACGCCAAGGCTATCGAGGGAAAAAAGGACAGTGTTTTAGCCAGTATTCAGGATGAAATTGAACCCGATTCCATCGAATTTATCCCCAATCTTGCTCTGCTGGCGGTAGTGGGGCACGGCATGGCCTGCAACGTGGGCACCGCGGGTAAGATTTTCTCGGCCTTAGGGCAGGAAAATATCAATGTTCGCATTATTGATCAAGGTTCCAGTGAAATCAATATTATTATCGGCGTGGATGAAAGTGATCTGGAAAAGAGCATCCGTACAATTTATGACGCGTTCGCGCGGGAAAAGCTGCTGTGAAACGTACTTTGAAAGTATGCCTGGCTTGCGCGCTGATTTCCGTACTGCTCACCGCAGGCGGTATTGCCGGGAGTTTTTTGATAGAAAGGGACATTCACTTTACGCCCGAATATGAAAAAATCGATCTTTCTCCGATTTTGGAAAAGCAGGAGCTCTCCCTTGAGGATTATAAAACGCTGTTTTATCAAACGGGGTTAGGACCGCGCGCGATTGATGAGCTTCGTTTGCAGGAAAATGCCGCTGAACAAATTACGCAGTTCCAAACCGACTTTTTCGGCGGATTTTCGGCAGAATGCGAGCGCGCGGGAATCACTACATGGATGGAATATACCTTTGACGAAGACGGCCGGCGCGCGGCGGGTTTTTCTTTGGCGCCGTATCACAACGGTTATGTAGTGGCTATGTTTTCCAGCCATTCGTTTGGCTGGCGGCACGGGCACGCGGGCTTAATTACCGGCAGCAACCGAGTGCTGGAAGCGCCGATTTTAGGGGTTCCTTCGGGCCAGTACAGTCTCAATTCCTGGCGGCAATATCCCACGTTTATCCTGCTGCGGCTAAAGGATGCATCAGACGAGCAATTAGAGGAAATTTCAAAAAACGCCCTGAAAAATCTAACGGATATTGATTACAGTCCCTTAGCCGGCGTATTCAAAAAATACAGCGGTAAGCAGCCGCCGAATACCCAGTGCGCGCATCTGGTATGGTATGCCTTTTATCTTTACGGCTACGATATCGATTCTACCGGCGGCAACATCGTTACCGTGTGGGATATTGTGAACAGCGAGCTGTTTGAGGTAATTCAAATTTACGGGATCGATCCGGATCTGCTGTGGCGGCAGTGATTTTTAAGCCTCTAAAAAGAGGGTGTTTCCGCCTGTCAAAAAAACCTGTTGAACAGATGCATATACGTCGCGTCGGGAGCCCACCGCAGCACGTTCCGCCGGAACATTTTACAGTCCTCCCGCTCTCTTTGCGGGAAGATTTCGCCCCAACCGGGGTTTCCACCGCCTTTTGAAAAGGCGAAATGTTCTTCTGTAACTTTTTTCGGCCGTGTGACTTTTTTGACGCTTTAAAACCGGCATAAAAACGCCGGTTTTATTTTTTTCAAAGATTCAAAGGCTATATCTTGCCGTCTGTCACGGAAAACTATCTTTCCGGCGCGACAAAAGCAAATCTTCTCAGCTGCTTAAAAAAAAGTTGTTCCACATAGGAACAACTTTTTAGCTTCAGCGCTTTATTTTTTCAGCAGATTTATCCGCGCCCGAAAATTATTTGATCTCTATGCCGCCGAAAGCACAGCTGTACTCCACGGCAACCGTAGGCCGCCCTTCAAGCGATACCGTTTTATTTTCGCATTCCCCTAAAAAAGAAGAACCTGTCACTTTGATATTGACGTTTTCCGGCGCGAACACGTCGATGCCGCCGAATACCGCGGTCAACCTCAGCGTAATATTCTCCGAAATGACCGCGCCGCGCAGATCGATTTCCACTCCGCCGAATATCGCCGCAGCCTTAATGTCGCTGTGCAGCACCGCGCCCCGCAGATTCACGCTTTGGCCTGAAAAACAGGCGGTATATTTTTTGTCCGGCGCCACGGGCCCTGTTCCCTGTGCCGGGGATTGGAAGTTTTTTCTTTTTCCAAAGATAAGATACAGACCGATTATGATCGCTGCGCCCGGAAAAATTAACCGGAAGGCTCTGGTATCGTCTAAAAGACAGAATGCCATACTTGCCGCGCCTACCAAAGTAAGAAGCAGGCTTCCCGCGTTAACGCTCTCCAGCAGCGAAGAAATTCCCAAAAGAAGCAGAAGCAGCGCCCACCAGCAATTCAGAAGCCAATCCCCGAAAGAAAAGCCTGCCCACCAAGCAAACCAATCGCCCAAAAGACCGATTCCCGCGACAAGAAAGCAGCAACCCCAAAAGATTCTTTTTGCCCGTTTCAAAATCATCCCTCCAATATTTTCTTTAAAAAGCGTCCGGTATGACTTTGCGGAATCTCTGCCAACGCTTCCGGCGTTCCCTCGGCAATGACCGTTCCGCCGTTCACGCCGCCCTCCGGGCCCATATCGATGCAGTGATCCGCGATTTTAATGATATCCAGATTATGCTCGATGACTACCACCGTATTTCCTCCGGAAACCAATCGATCCAAAATCGCAATCAATTTTTTCACGTCGTCGGTATGCAGGCCGGTGGTGGGCTCATCCAGAATATAGATCGTCTTGCCCGTAGGCCGCCGGGAAAGTTCGGTGGCCAGTTTTACGCGCTGAGCCTCTCCGCCGGAGAGCATGGTGGAAGGCTGACCCAGCTTGATGTATCCAAGCCCTACATCATAAAGCAGCTGAATTTTTCGGTGAATTTGCGGAATATTTTCAAAAAACGCCACGGCCTCTTCCACGGTCATATCCAGCACTTCAAAAATATTTTTGCCCTTATACCGTACCTCCAGCGTTTCCTTGGAATATCGTTTTCCGTTACAAACCTCACAGGGAACATAAATATCGGGCATAAAATGCATTTCAATTTTAATAATGCCGTCGCCGCCGCAGGCCTCACAGCGGCCGCCCTTTACGTTAAAGCTGAAACGACCGTTGTTATATCCGCGCATTTTTGCGTCTTGGGTTTGCGCAAACAGCGCGCGGATATGATCAAACACCCCGGTATACGTAGCCGGGTTAGAACGCGGCGTTCTGCCGATGGGGCTTTGGTCAATTACGATAACTTTATCCAGCTGTTCGGTTCCCGCAACATCGCGGCAGGGCGCGGGCGGAAGATGCGCCCGGTTCAGTTTGCGCGCCAGTGTTTTATATAAAACCTCATTCACCAAAGAGCTTTTGCCGGAACCGGAAACACCCGTAACCGCGGTGATAACACCCAGGGGAATTTTCACGGTTACGTTTTTAAGATTGTTGGCGCAGGCGCCCTTCACCGTGATAAAACCGCGGGGTTTTCTTCTTTCCTTGGGAACCGGAATCGTCAGCCGGCCAGAAAGATAAGCGCCCGTAAGAGATTCCGGACACGCCATGATCTCTTCGGGCGTGCCCGCGCATACCACATGACCGCCGCCCGCACCCGCTCCGGGGCCGATATCCACTACATAATCCGCCTGTCGAATCGTATCCTCATCATGTTCCACCACTACAAGCGTATTTCCCAGATCCCGCAGGCCCTTTAAGGAGGCCAGCAATTTTTCATTATCCCGCTGATGCAGGCCGATACTGGGCTCGTCCAGAATATACAACACTCCCATCAATCCCGCCCCGATTTGCGTGGCCAGCCGAATCCGCTGAGATTCCCCGCCGGAAAGCGTACAGGCCGAACGCGTAAGGGAAAGATAATCCAGCCCTACGTTTTCCAAAAAGGAAAGGCGCGCGTCCAGTTCTTTTAAAATACGCTCGGCAATCATCCTATCTTTACTGCTGAGCGTCAGATCTTTTAAAAACGCATGAGTCTGCCAAATGGGAATATCGCTGATTTCAAAGATATTTTTTCCGTTTACCGTAACGGCCAAAGCCTCAGGCTTGTACCGCCGGCCGCCGCAGGCATGGCAGGGACTGCTCGTCATCAGCTGTTCCAAATCCCGCTTGACCCCCTCGCTCTGCGTTTCACGAAAGCGGCGTTCCAGTTGAGGAATAATGCCCTCAAACGGCTGACGGAATGAGCGGGAATGACGGCTGGTGGTAATTTGAAAATCAATTTCTTCGTTTCCGGAGCCGTATAAAATAATATTTTGTATCTTTGAGCTCAGTTCACAGAACGGCGTATCCAATGAAAAGCCGTAATGACGGGCCAATCCCTCATAATACATGCGGTTCATCGTATCGGTTCCCATAACAAACCAGCCAGAAACGCGGATGGCTCCTTCATTTAAAGAGAGTTGTTCATCATGCACTACCAGGCCGGGATCCACCCGCATAATACTGCCGATCCCCGTGCATTCCGGGCAGGCGCCGAAGGGCGAGTTAAAGGAGAACAGCCGCGGTTCCAATTCTTCTATACTGATATTACAGTCCGGGCAGGCGTAGTTTTGGGAAAACAACATTTCTTTTTGACCGATGACGTCAATCACAGCCAAGCCTTCGGCCAGCTTCAGAGCGGTCTCAATCGAATCGGTCAGTCTTGAGCGGATATCTTCACGGACAATCAGCCGATCGATTACCACGGATATATGATGCTTGTTGTTCTTTTCCAATTTGATCTCTTCGCCCAGTTCAAACAGCTCTCCGTCTATTTTTACGCGGATATAACCGCTCTTTTGCAAGCTTTCCAGAAGTTTGGTGTGTTCTCCCTTGCGTCCGCGCACCACCGGGGCAAGCACCTGAATCCGCGTGCCCTCAGGCAAGGCCAGTACCGCCTGCACCATCTGGTCAACGGTCTGCTTTTGAATTTCCTTTCCGCATTTGGGGCAATGCGCTACGCCGATGCGCGCGTAAAGCAAGCGCAGATAATCGTGGATTTCGGTAACGGTTCCTACGGTAGAGCGCGGATTGTTATTGGTTGTCTTTTGATCGATACTGATGGCCGGCGAAAGTCCCTCAATCGATTCCACATCGGGCTTTTCCATCTGCCCTAAAAACTGGCGGGCATAGGAGGAAAGACTCTCCACATACCGCCGCTGGCCTTCGGCATAGAGCGTATCAAAGGCAAGCGAGCTTTTGCCCGAACCGGAAAGGCCGGTAAATACCACCATTTTATTCCGTGGTATTTCTACGGTAACATTTTTTAAATTATGGGTTTTGGCTCCTTTTATAACAATACTGTCTCTCATTGATCTTCCTCATAAAGCATTTTCAGGGTATCGCGAATCTTCGCGGCTTTTTCAAACTCCAAATTTTTAGCGTATTTAAGCATTTCCTCCTCCAGAAAACGAATACGGTCACGCAGGTTTTCCGCAGGCTTTTCCTCTTCGGCTGCGCCGGTAATTTCAATCAAATCGGCAATGGGTTTGATAATTGTTTTGGGTGTGATATGATGTTCTGCGTTATATCGCTGCTGTATCTCGCGGCGGCGCCGGGTTTCCTCAATGGCGCCCTTCATGGAGTCGGTCATGGTATCGGCGTACATAATCACGCGCCCCTCGGCGTTTCGCGCGCCTCGGCCGATCGTCTGTATCAGCGATCGCTGGGAGCGTAAAAAGCCCTCTTTATCCGCGTCCAAAATCGCAATCAGCGCGACTTCCGGCAGATCCAACCCCTCCCGCAGCAGATTGATGCCCACTAAAACATCAAATTTCCCCAGCCGAAGATTCCGCAGGATTTCTACCCGCTCCAGCGTATGAATTTCCGAATGCATATATTCTACTCTAAGACCCATTTCTTTTAAATAATCCGTCAGCATTTCGGCCATACGCTTGGTAAGCGTGGTAACAAGGGTGCGGAACCCTTTTTGCGTGGTTTGGTTAATTTCTTCTATTAAATCGTCTATCTGTCCGTTAATGGGCCGCACAGAAATTTCAGGATCGAGCAGACCGGTAGGACGTATAATCTGTTCCACTACCTGACCCGCGCGCTCTAATTCGTATTCTGCCGGTGTGGCGGAAACAAACAGCGTTTGTCTTAATTTTAAGGCGGCTTCTTCAAAGCGCAAAGGACGATTATCAAAGGCGGCCGGAAGGCGAAATCCGTAATCTACCAACATTTGCTTCCGGGAACGGTCTCCGGCATACATGGCGCGCATTTGCGGTACCGTTACGTGGGATTCGTCGATAATCACTAAAAAATCCCGCGGAAAATAATCCAGCAGCGTATAGGGCGGCTCCCCCTCCCTGCGCCCGTCTAAATAGCGGGAATAGTTTTCTATCCCCGAACAATAGCCGATTTCGCCTATCATTTCCAAATCATAGCGGGTACGCTGCTCAAGTCGTTCGGCCTCCAACAATTTACCGGCTTTATTCAGCTCCTCCAGCCTGATTTCCAAATCCTTTTTTATATTTTCAATGGCTTTTTCCAGTTGTCGGGCATCCGCGGCGTAATGGGTATTGGGGAAGATTGCGCAATGCTGCAGTGTAGCCAGCACGCGGCCGGTTATGACGTCTACCTCGCAGATACGATCGATCTCATTTCCGAAAAATTCTACCCGCACCGCTTTTTCGCTTTGCTGAGCGGTAAGAATTTCTACGCTGTCACCCCGCACACGAAAGGTTCCGCGCACAAAATCCATATCATTGCGCTCATATTGCATCTCTACAAGCTTTACCAGCAGCTGGTTTCTGTCCAAAACCATTCCCGGACGCAGGGAAACGGACATTTCTTTATACGCCACGGGATCGCCCAAGCCGTAAATACAGGAAACCGAGGCCACCACGATTACGTCACGCCGCTCCTGCAGAGAACAGGTCGCGCTGTGCCGCAGCTTTTCGATTTCCTCGTTAATAGAGGAATCCTTTTCGATATACGTATCCGTTTGCGGAATATAGGCCTCGGGCTGATAATAGTCGTAAAATGAAACAAAATATTCCACGGCGTTTTTAGGAAAGAACTCTTTGAACTCACTGTAGAGCTGCGCGGCCAATGTTTTATTATGTGCCAGCACCAGCGTAGGACGGTTGATTTTTTGAATGATATTGGCCATGGTAAAAGTTTTGCCCGAACCGGTAACTCCTAAAAGAACCTGGGCATCCAGTCCGTCCTCAATGCCCTGAACCAGTTTTTCAATCGCCTGAGGCTGATCGCCGGTGGGCTGAAATTTTGATACTAATTCAAACTGTTCCAAGCGCACGCTCCTTTCTTTTAACGCCGAAATTGCGCACGGCAATTTTTGCCGGCGCGCAGAATCAAAATGTTTATTTATTATACCACATATTTTTATGTGTTTAAACGAAAAAGAGATATTTTATCCTGATTGATCGTAAAAGAAAACAGGAAAAAAGGAAAAGCATAACAGGTAAAAAAGTGAACGCCGAAAAACCGGGCATATCTGAAAGCTATCATAAAGACAAAAATTTCAGGCTTGAGAGAAAAGAAAAGCAAGTAAACAGATCACTCCGGCACAGAGTAAAAAAGATACGGCCGCAACAGCACGTTCAACGCCGCGGAACGAGAAAAAAACGCGCCGCGGAGGCAAGTGAAAAACCGGCGAATCGATACTTTTTAATTTTCCGCAATATGCCGGTTATCGTTACCGCCTGTTTTAAAAATCTTTATTGCTTCAGCACTGAGCGGAATCTCTCTTTTTTACTTTTTCCCTGGTACCGTCCGGACGCTGAATCACCGTATGTTCCATAATTCCGGTAAGGCTGGCTCGAAACGCCGCGCGGTATTCACTGCGCAGCTGATCCTGTTCCTGTACCTCCTGGGGTGTAAGCCCCATCGTTTTGGCTTTTCGCGCCAGTTCGTTAATTCGATCTATTTTATATCTTTCCATTTTCAAAACTCCTGTTTACAGCAAATCCAAAAAATCCTGTATTTCCCGTTCACATGCACCGCAGCGCATGCAACAGCCCGTTGCGACGCAAACCTCCTCCAGCGTTTCGGCTCCGTTTTCCGCCGCCCGGCGGATATCTTCCTCCGTTACACCGCGGCAGAGACATAAAATGTTTTCTTTCATATATTCCCCTTCTTATGATAGAAAAATTCCATTTAAAAAACAATAGAACCTTTAAAAAATCTGTTTCCGACTGTTTACGCATCGCATGAGCTTTTTCTTACCGCATATTTTCAGTGAAATTGCCGTGCGGCGTATGGGTATCAGGATGGCGGACGAATATCTCTTGATAGAATAAAACCGACCCAAAGGCAAGCTTTTCGGCCGGTTCTCTTTTGCCGGAAATTTTGCCGGCGCAGCGTTTACCAAATCTTTTTATACAAGTCTATCACATCATCCTTGGTAGGAATACGCGGATTGGTAGCCGTACAACCGTCTTTCAGCGCCGCATCGGCCATAGCGTCCAAATGACTTTCATATTCTTCTTTTGAAATATTCAAAATCTCGCTTAAATGCATCGGGATGCACATTTCTTCGGAAATAAAACGCATATAATTGCAGAGAGAGTGAATCGTCATGATCTCATTAATACTGTGAAGCCCCAGCATCCGCGCGATGTTGCAATATTTTCTGACGCACTGGTCATAATTCTCCTTGCTTTTGGAAAGCTTATTGATACTGCTGTTGTATTCAATAATGCAGGGAAGCAGCATAGCGTTTGCTCTGCCGTGAGGAATATGAAATACCGCTCCCAGCTGATGCGCCATGCCGTGGTTAAGGCCCAGCGAAGCGGAATTAAACGCCAAACCCGCCAAACACGCGGCAATATGCATTTTACGGCGCGCGTGGGAATCATTGTTATCCGAATAGGAACGATAGAGAAACTGGCCGCATATTTCCACAGCCTTTTCCGCCAACGCGCCGGAAAACTCATTATTGTTGATGCTTACATAAGCCTCAATCGCGTGTGTAAGCACGTCCATTCCCGTATCGGCAGTAACACTGGCCGGTACGCTTTTTACCAGAACCTCATCAAGAATCGCCTCATCCGGCGTCATATCCCGGGAAGCCAGAGGTATTTTGGAATGCGTTTGACTGTCGGTAATGACGGAAAACGACGTTACTTCGCTTCCCGTGCCGCTGGTAGTGGGAATCGCAATCAGGCGAGGATTAAATTCGGGCTGTATCTGCCCGGCAATTTTGCGGATGGATTTTGCCAAATCCATTGCCGAACCTCCGCCCACAGCAATGATGCATTCCGGCATCACCTTCAATATGGCGGTAATTCCGGCAATCACCTTTTCCACTGTGGGATCGGCAACAACATCGGTATACAATTCATAGGAAACACCGGCCTGATCCAACGGACGGGTAATATGACGAATCAAACCGCTTTCCACCACAAAGGGATCCGATATGATAAAAACTTTTTGATAGGTAAGTTCTTTCAACCGGTTTAAAGCATTTTCACCAAAATAAATATCTGTAACAACTTCAAATTTTTTCATGGTACCTTTCTCCAAAAAGCAGCCGCAAAAAAGTACTTGCTTGTCTATTTTTTTAGTATTATATCATTTTTATGCCGTACGGTCAAATCAAATAGAGCTTTTCCGTCAGCCAAAGCTCTATTTTCGGCGGCATTTTTCGCATCGCTCACAACCGGGGCATGATTTTACCCGTTTCAATGAACGCAGACACCAAAACCCGATTAAAAATCCTAAAATATAATCCAAAGGAATCACCTGTTTGCAATATATGCCTATGAAAACGGTAAAAGCACATAAAACTTTTGCCGCGTATCCGAAAAGCCTTGTTTTTTCGTAAAAAAATCAGAAACCGCTTATGCTGACAGCAAAAAGCGATTTCCGTTATGTTCATCGGCAGAATCCTTTCAGGTTTTATTGCGAATCCTCCGAGGGTGGTTCCGTTCCTTCCGGCGACGGCGTGGGCTCTGTCGGCTCCTCCGTTTCCTCCGGCGGCGGCGTGGGCTCCGTCGGCTCCTCCGTCTCCTCCGGCGGCGGCGTGGGCTCTGTCGG